>JANNLB010000225.1:0-12540 GCA_031396605.1 Geobacter sp.
ATATCGGAGTAGTCAATGTCTTCGTCCTTCATAGCGTCAACCCGCGCCCAATCAGTTTTTGATTGTTTTTTCAAATCGTGCTGTTTCACGGTTATTTGCCTTTCGTAGAGAAATTATCCTTATGATTTTCGGTGGCCTTTGTGTGTAGACCACAACCACCAGCCGGTTATTGTATATGGCCGAAGGTGATGAGCCGCTTCTCGCCGTACTCCTTCCTGTCATCAGGGCGAAATTCCGAGTACATCATGCAATTCACTATCACCCTTGGAAATTCCACATCGTTTTGTACGTGTTATACCATGGATAATTATTAAAATAATAAAAATTAAATCCCTTGTTCTCCCTTCGGAATGTTCCGAAAGAATAGGTACACGAGTGGCGGCAGGACAATCAGGAAGGCATACAGTAGATAATGAAAGGCCTGCCTGACACCGCCCCTGTCTGCCAGCATCCCCACCAGCGGCCCGGTGCAGACGAACAATAACCGGAAGCAGAGTGACTGAAGCGAAAGGATGCCCGCACGGTTGGCTGACGGGCATTCCTTCTGTGTGAGATTGAGCATCATCGGCCCACGTAACCCTCTCATGCTCGTCAGCAGGTAATAGAACAGAAATCCCCACATCTCGCCGATTATCCCCAACCCGAAATAACCCGCCACGATCAGGATCAGAAACAGTATGACCATGAAACGGTCACCCAGATAACGACTGACACGATGGCTGGTCAGGGAGAGGCCAATGTGATCCTTCCAGAACAGCGTGATGATCGCCATCGGGAAGAGGGTCATCTGCAGGAAGGAAAAGGCATACAGCTTTGTGATGTTGGAACAGGTGTTTTTCATAAAGGATAACGAACTCATAGAAAAATCTTTTTATTTAACAGGGATGAAGGGGATACAAGGGATAACGTCAGAAACAAGAAACTTTTGGATTTTAAACAATAAGCGCCTAACCTGATTGCAGTTAAAGGGTCTTATCCCCTTCATCCCTTTTATCCCTGTAAAAATATTTTTCGGGTTTTCATATTCTACTTCAACATTACTGAATGATTACGTTTTTTCAGTAAAGTATCTCCTTACCAACAGGTTATGCAGCGGAAAACCGAGGTCGATCGGTTCTTCGATCAGGCCGATCTCCTGTGTCTCTTTTGACGAGAACGGTTTCAGGCAGCTTCGGGGCTGCTCCACCGTCAGGCCGCTGACTACCAGGGTGTTGTCCAAGCCGTTTTGTACATCGTACAGACTGATCTCGCTAACAGGTATATGTATGCCGGTTTCCTCGTAAAGTTCCCGTCGCGCCCCCTCCTGCCAGGTCTCGCCCAGATCCAGGTATCCTCCCGGTAACACGAGTGTCCCTTTTCGTGGTTCGATATCTCTTCTGGCCACCACAAGACCATCTCCCACAGGCACAAGCAGAACTACTACCGGTATCGGATTCAGATAATTCGTGTTGCCGCATGACTGACAGGTAATCGGCCACAGCTCCGCGACAGGGAATCTTGTGCCGCAATACGAACAACAGGAATTTTTTTCGAACATGGTACCGCCTTCCATACAAGGGATGTTCTGTAGTTTTCAGGCATAAAAATAGGCAGCCTTTGTTACCATTTCCGGATGCGGTGCTATAATTACAAACGCAGGTATAAAATACTGTAGATAATATCCCCACTGTTGCCTATTGCCACACAATACTGGCGGCAGAGTTTTATCCGCCGTTCACGGGATGTCCAATTTCTCCCCATTCCTCTGTATACAAAAAGGTGTATCCTCTTTTAATCAATTGAAATAACTATATATATCGGCGTTATATTTATTGGCATTGCCGTTGCAATACCTGGATGCATACCACAGCGCACCCTGAATCGGTGTGACAAAGAACGAAAGGAGAATATCATGGAAGTTGAAAATCAGGCAGAAGTAACATCCAGTGAAGAACCGCGTATCCTTGAGGAAATCCAGATTGAAGAACTCGCAATCGACGGCATCTGCGGGGTTTACTAAGATGGCTGCGGCAGGCATAAAGCTGCATCCGTCCTGCCGCGCGCGGCGAGAGGGGTTCGGTCTCCTGTTTTACGATTGCAGGGGACCGCGCCTGCTCTTCGCTGCCACTGGCACCCTTCTTCCCGCCGACTACTTCGGAACCGTCCGCGGCAGGGACGAATTCCCCGCCGGGACGACGGATTCCGAGAAGAAGGTCTTAAACAAATTTGTATTTCAACTCCTGGAAAAAGGATTTCTCCATGAGCAATAAATACGTCGAAATGGGGATGCGTTCCCCGGTAAATCTGACCTGGGAGGTCACACAGGCGTGTAACCTCCACTGCAGCCACTGCCTCTCGTCATCCGGCGATCCGGCCCAAAACGAACTCTCCACCGCTGAAGCTCTTGATCTGGTGGAGCAACTGCACACTGCCGGTGTCTTTCAGATTAATTTTGGCGGCGGGGAGCCGTTTATCCGTCCGGATTTTGAAGAGATCCTGGCTGCCTGCCATGCCAGGCGTATCATGACCTGCATCTCCACCAACGGCACTCTGATCACTCCCGAGCTTGTCGCGCGGCTTGCCCCTAACCGTTTGGTGGCCATCCAGGTCAGCCTGGACGGGGCCAAACGGGAAACCTGCGATGCCGTCCGCGGCGCAGGGGTCTACGACGCCGCGATAAAGGCCGTCAAGCTTCTGGCCGCTACCCCCATTCCGACCAGTATCAATACCGTTCTTACTACTCACAATGCCGGCGAGATCCCGGCCATGCACGAACTGGCCCGCTCTCTGGGCGTGTCACTGCGGGTCAGCCGCTTCCGTCCGTCCGGACGCGGAGCGGACAACTGGGAATCCCTCCGTCCGACCCCGGCGCAGCTGCTGGCCTTCTCCGACTGGCTGGCCAAAAGCGGCGATGTGCGCACCGGCGACAGTTTCTTCTCACTGACAAGTCAGGAACGTCAGGGGCTGGGTCTCAATCTGTGCGGTGCGGCCAAGCTGACCTGCTGTGTAAGTCCTACCGGTCACATGTATCCCTGCGCCTTTCTGCAGAGCGACCGCTTCGAAGCCGGTGATCTTCGTGCCAGCAGCTTTCAGGAGATCTGGGACGGTTCTGAAATTTATGAATCCTTCCGTAACCTGCGCATCCATTCCTGTGAGGAGTGCACTCGCTTCGATCAGTGTCACGGCGGCTGCCCGGCCGTGGCGTGGCATCTTAAGAACGATATCAGCGGCGGTGATCCCGAATGCCTTGAGCGCTGTGTGACGAGCATCGCCGATAATAGGCTGCAAGCTGCCGCTTAAACGCCCCCGCCCTACCCCTCCCCCGCTGGAGGAGGGGATTTATAGTCTCCCCCCAGCGGGGGGAGGTTGGAGGGGGGGAACGGGGTAGATTGTAATGTGACAAAAAACTTTTAGGAGCAACTCCATGATGTTTCCGAATCTGTTCTCACCCCTTAAAATAGGCACGGTCGAGGTAAAGAACCGCATCTCCTTCCAGCCGCATCTGACCAATTTCGCGGTAGACTGTCTCCCCAGCGAGCGCCATATGTACTACTGGGGTGAGCGCGCCAAGGGGGGAGCCGGCCTGATCATAACCGAAGAGATGAGCGTTCATCCGACCGACCGGGCCTACGAGAAGCTGATCGACGTCTATCACCCCGAGGTGCTGACGGGCTTCAAAAAGATCACCGACTACGTCCACCAGTACGACACCAAGATCTTTGCCCAGATCAACCATAACGGACAGCAGTGCGACGGAATGATTTCACGCCTGCCGGTCTGGGCGCCGAGCCCGGTCCCGGACATCCTCTTTCGTGAGACCCCCAAGGAGATGGAACCGGAGGATATCGAGGAGGTAGCCCGCTACTTCGCCCGCAGCGCCATCCACGTACGCGAAGGCGGTTTTGACGGGATCGAGATCCAGTTCGGCCACTCCAGCCTGTCGCGTCAGTTCCTCTCTCCTTTGACCAATTATCGCAGCGACGAATACGGCGGCTCTCTTGAGAACCGGATGCGCGCGCCGCTCAAGTTCATCACTGCGGTCAGAAAGGCGGTCGGCAACGATTTCACCCTCGGTATCCGCATGTGCGCCGACGAGATGATTCCAGGCGGACTCGACCTGGCACAGGTACAGGAGATCGGCGCCCTTATCGAGGCGGCCGGGCTGATCGATTTCATGGATCTCTCTATCGCCACCTTCTACAACCTGTACCTGGTGGAAGGATCGATGCACACCCCGCTTGGTTACACAATTCCGCTGGCAGCCGGGATGCGCGAGCGCCTCAAGCTGCCGGTATTCTGCACCGGTCGGATCAATGACCCGGTCATGGCCGAGAAGGTGCTGGCCGCGGGTCAGGCCGACATGATCGGCATGTGCCGCGCCCTGATCTGCGACCCGTTCCTCCCCAAAAAAGCCTTTGAAGGACGCATGGATGACATCCGCTACTGCATCGGTGACAACCAGGGGTGCATCGGCCGCATGGGGGTCAACAAGCTCCTCGGCTGCATCCAGAATCCGGCCGTCGGCCTTGAAAAGGAGTGGGGCGAAGGAACTCTTGAAAAGGCGGCCGTGAAGAAGAAGGTCTTCGTCGTCGGCGGCGGGCCTGGCGGGATGTGGGCCGCCAAGATGGCCGGACGCAGGGGACACAATGTCACCCTCTTCGATCGCAATGAAACTCTGGGGGGCCAGGTACTGACCGCCATGAAGGGATCCGGACGAGACGAATTCGGCGTCATCATACGAAACGAGAAGGAGCAGGTCGGCAAGGCCGGAGCCCAGGTGAAACTGGGGGTCGAGGTAACTGCCGGGGAAATTCTGGCGGATAAGCCGGACGTCGTCATCATAGCCACCGGCAGCCAACCCAAGGAGCATCCGGTTGGCGGCGCCGACGGCCCCTCTGTCTTTAATGTCTGGCAGGTGCTGAACGGCCAGGCGCAGGTCGGGGAAAAGGTCTGCCTGATCGATTACGACGGCCACCACCGGGCGACCTCCACCGCCGAGTTTCTGGCAGATCAGGGGAAAACGGTACATATCATCACCTCCAGCCTCTTCGTCGGCGCAGAACTCGGACCGACCCAGGACCTCTACCTCTCCCGCCAGCGGCTTCTCAAGAAGGGGGTCACTTTCACCGCTGATATAGCCGTGATGGAAGTCGGCGGCGACAGCGGCGCCAAGAGCATCAAAGGCTTCAATGTCTATTCCAACATCTGGGATGAATGGGGACCGTTCGATTCACTGGTTCTGGCCATGGGACAGAAGTCCGATGACTCGCTCTACATGGAGCTCAAGGGCAAGGTGTCGGAGCTGTACCGGATCGGCGACAGCGTCGCCCCCCGCAAGGTCGATATGGCGATATGGGAAGGGCATAAAATCGGGAGGGAGATCTGATGGGCATCAACGGCAAAATCCTCATTTTTGTCGATCTTCCCGACGGCGAACTCGATGAGACCGGTCGGGGTCTGCTCTCCTACGGGGCGCGTCTGGCCGGCATCCTTGACGCCTCCTGGGGAGTTGCTGTTGCTGTCACGCCCGATAGCGCGCAACTGGCCGCTTTCGGCGCGTATGGAACTCCGGCAATTACCTGTATCGCCGGTGGCGCGACTCTGCTCGACACACCGGCGCTGCTTGGGAAAAGCCTTGCTGCGCTGGCACAGGACGAATCGGCTGCGGTTATGCTGTTTCCCCACAATGACCTGGGGTCAACCCTGGCGCCAGTTGTCGCCCATGAGCTTGATGCCGCTATCATGACGGAACTGGTTACCGTCCGACAGAGCGTCGATGGAGTTCGACTCTCCCGCAGGACACTGGGGGTCCGGTTGGCGGAAACCAGACTGTGGGACGGCAGGAACTCTCTGGTCGTCACCGTTCCTACCCGTGCGCTGAGTCAGGTGATCATGGCAGCTTTCCGTCCCGGCTTGCCATCTATGACTACCTGGCAGCCGACCGTTCCCGTCTCCGGCTCTGCAGCAACAGTTATCGGCCGGATTCCGCCCGATCCGCAGACGGTCGACCTGACCGAGTCGGAGGTGATCTTCAGTGCCGGAAAAGGGTGCGACCCGACGACGTTCGACCAGCTCAAGGAGCTGTGCAAGCTGCTGAACGTCTCTTTCGGCGTCACCCGTCCGGTCTATGACCTGGGGTGGACCGGTTTCGAAAGGATGGTCGGCCAGACCGGCCGCACGGTGACCCCGCGGCTGTATGTTGCCCTGGGGATTTCAGGCTCCATGCATCATGTGGGGGGCATCAAGGATTCCCGCCGGATCGTTGCGGTTAACTGCGACGCCAAGGCCCCCATCTTTCCCAATGTAGATGAAGGGTTCGTGGCCGACCTCAAGGAGTTGCTGCCGTGCCTCCTTACCCGAGTCAAAGCAATGATCGGAGGTGCGCCATGAGTAAAACCTTTCAGGCAATTGTTGTCGGTGCCGGACCTGCAGGTTCTTCGGCCGCCCTGATTATGGCCCGGGCCGGTCTGGATGTGGCTTTGGTTGAACGCGGAACCTTTCCGGGCGAAAAGAACATGTTCGGCGGTGTTCTGCACCGCCTGCCGGCTCTGGAAGAGATTTTCCCGGATTTTTGGGACCGGGCTGCCCTGGGGCGGCATATCGTCAAAAAAAGCGTCACATTCATGACGGATGACTCGAGTTTCAGTACGGTCATCGAAGCGGGCAACTTCGACAAAACTCCCTTTAACGGCTACAGCATCTTTCGACCCCGCTTCGATAACTGGCTGGCACAGGAGGCGGTCAAGGCGGGGGCGACCCTGATTACCCGTGCCACGGTCGATGATCTGGTCTACAAGGAGGGCAAGCTGGCCGGCGTCTCCGTTGTCGGCCGCCAGGGAGAACTGCTTGCACCGGTCGTGGTTGCGGCCGATGGTGTGCTCTCCTTCATCGCCAAGAAGGCAGGTCTCCGTCAGCCGACCTTCGACCCCTCCCAGATGGCGGTGGGGGTCAAGGCACTTATCGACATGCCTCGCGAGATGATCGATGACCGTTTCGGTCTGGTACGCGAGCAGGGGTTTGCCAACGAATTCGTCGGCTGCACCGCCGGCGTTCGCGGCGGAGGCTTCCTGTATACCAATTACGATTCTCTCTCGGTAGGCCTGGTGTCCCATCTGGCCAGCCTGCGCACCAGCGGCAAGACCCCGTATGATCTCCTCAACGCCTTTATGGAACAGCCGCAATTGGCCAAAATGATCAGCGGCGGCAGACTCCAGGAATATTCGGCGCACCTGATCCCCGAAGGGGGGTATGACATGATTCCGGAACTGGTCGGCGACGGAATCCTGGTGACAGGCGACGCTGCCGCGCTTTGCAACGCCACCGGACTTAACCTGGAGGGAATCAATCTGGCCTCCCAGTCAGGGGTATTGGCGGGCAAGGCGGTAATCGAGGCTCACCGGAACAAGGATTTCAGCAAACGGGGCCTGTCCGCCTATAAAAAACTCATGGAAGAGAGTTACGTAATCAAGGACCTCAAGCTGTACCGCAAGGCGCCGCATATGCTGCATAACGATCGAATTTACAACGAATACCCGGAACTTATGTGCAGCTTCATGGAGTATATCTATCGTATCGATGGAGCGCCCAAGGAAAATCTGTCCAAACTGTTTCTTAAGTCGGCCAAAGAAAAGGTCGGTCTCGGAAATCTGCTGGCGGATGGCTTCAATGCCTGGAGAGCGCTATGAATATCGATGAGATTTTTGACAACACCAGCTTCACCATCGACCGGGAACCGCATATCATCCTCGACTATGATATCTGCACCGGCTGCGACAACCGCGGCTGCGTGAACTCCTGCCCGGCCCGCTGCTATAGCTGGTCGGAGGAGGAGCAGAAGATGACCTTCGTGCATGACGGCTGTCTGGAGTGTGGAACCTGCTATGTCGTCTGCCATCGCAACGCCTTTACCCGCTGGCGCTACCCACGGGGAGGCTTCGGCGTTGCGTATCGGATGACGTAAAAGCAAGGATGAGGGATGAATTATGAATGATGATTTTATTTCATCCTTCATCCTTCATAATTCATAATTCATAATTTTTCTGGAGTTATCATGCCTGAACATAAACTCGACATCCTCGTTCTTCTCCGGGAAAGCTGTGATCCCCGCCCGCCCGCACGTGTCACCACCCGCGGGGCGGCCATCAGCGAGCGGGGGTTGCGGCGTGTGCCGAACCCGGCTGATCTGGCGGCCCTGGAAGAGGCGCTGCACCTCAAGGATACTCTTGGCGCAGAGGTGACGGTACTTGCCATCGGTCCAGAACGTCTTGATGATACACTTCGTCTGGCCTTCTCCATGGGCGCGGATCGTGGCATCCGTTTTTGGGATTACGGACTGGAAGGGGGCGACGCAGTTGCCGATGCCCGGATTCTGGCCCGTATTACCAAAATCCTCGTGCCGGACCTCGTATTCACCGGCAGCAGGATGACTGACCGGGGAGACGAACCGGTGCCGGCCCTGGCAGCAGCTTCAGCCGGTATGCCCTGCATCTCGGCAGTCGTTTCGTTCACACTTGGGAAAGAGTGGATCGAGGCGGAGCGCAAGTCGGATCGGGGTGCACGCCATACTGTCAGTGCCCCGTACCCCTGCACGGTACTCTTTGAGGAGATCAGTGTTCCCCGCTATCCGTCCATCGAGGCGATTACGCAGTCATTGGATGTTGCGATAGAGACCTGGGACCTTGCGCGTCTAGGGCTTCCTTTCCGGGAGATCGGCGCCAGCGGCGCTTATCTCCCGGCGGCTGAGTATGGTGTACCCCGCCCCGACCCGGTGCGTGTGGTGACCCCCGATCCCTCTCTGCCGGCGTTTGAACGGATACTTTCTCTTCTTTCCGGCGGAATCAAGGCGCGCACCGGAAAACTGAATCATCTTTCTGCCGATGATACGGTCGGTGCTCTTTTGCGGATTTTTCGCGAAGAGGGGCTGATAGCGGAAGGGGCATCATGATCTATCGTCTGGCACAAAACTTGGAGCTGGTGGAGCGGGACGGGGGAAGTTTCCTCATGTCAAAAGCGCCACTCCGCGTTTTGCGCCTGAACCGCTCCCTGGCTGATCTGGTCGGGCGGGGAGTTGACGGATCACTGATTACCGCTTCCGCAGCGGAACGCGCCGTCATGGAGCAGTTGGCGGAAAAAGGTTTCGCCGAGCGGGTGCGGAGTGCTCCGGAGCAGCTGGCGACACTCCCGGAGGTGAGCATTATCATCCCGGTTATGAACCGGGCTGACGAGTTACGGCGCTGCCTGACCTCTCTCACACAGCTCAACTATCCGCAGGAGAAACTCCAGATCATCGTAGTGGACGACGGCAGCAGTGACGATTCTCCTGACGTTGCCCGCGAGTTCGGTTCCCTGCTGGTGCCATCAGGCGGAACCGGGAGAGGTCCCGCCGCGGCCCGAAACGTCGGTGCATCCATGGCAACAGGCGAGATACTGGCCTTCATCGATTCCGACTGCAGCGCCTCCGGAAACTGGCTGTGCGAATTGATAGCGGCTTTTAACGACTCCGCCATGGCGGCGGTAGGCGGCCAGGTGGACGGTATGTGCGCCGAATCGGCCGTTGACCGCTATGAGGCGGTCATGTCCAGCCTCTCGCTCGGTTCGCGTGAACGAAGCGGCAACCTTGGCACTGACACGTTTTACCTGCCGAGCTGCAACCTGCTGGTACGCAGCAGCGCGTTCAGACAGGCCAGTGGTTTTGATGACAGTATGCATGTCGGCGAGGATGTTGATCTGACCTGGCGCCTGCGGGACCAGGGGTGGACCATCTGTTATCTGCCGACCGGCAACGTACTGCATGAACACCGGAGCTCGGTCCGTTCATTCATGTCGCGTCGTTTTGATTACGGCACCTCAGAGGGGATGCTGCAGCGACTTCACCCGTTGCGGCGAAAACAGATGGTTATTCCGCCACTCCTGGCGACCGTGCTGGCGCTTTGCATCATAGCTCCTTTAATCAGTTGGTGGTCGTTGGTGCTTGCTGCGGGTGTACTGGTGACAGACGCTGCAGTCGTCCGGATTTCTTTTATGCGCAGAAATATCCCGATAGGTTTGCCAGCGCTTATTTCCGGAAGGCTGCGTGCCCTCGGGAGTCTTACTTATTATCTCAGTTTCCATCTGGTGAGATATTACACCCTGCCGCTCTGCGCCGCGGCGCTTATCATTCCCGGTTTCCGGGCGTGGTTTCTGCCCTCTCTTGCCTTTATCTGCGCAGCCGGGGTCGATTACGCGATCAGGAAACCGCGCCTTTCGTTCACCATTTTTTGTGGTATTTATTTGCTGGAACAATTAGCGTACAGTGCCGGCGTATTCCGGGGGTGTCTGGACAAAAAATGTTTCAGCTCCTACCGGGTTGTCGTGCTCCGGCATATGGGGCAGATGGCGTAGGCAAATATCAACCAGTTTACTCCGAGCCTTACTGCCTACAGGAATTCTCCCACGGCGGCAGGCCATTGGGTTGCGCGGGAAACGGAGCAGCCTTCCTTCGAAAAGGAGAATTTCATCTGTGCCATGCACAGAACAAGGGAAAGGAGAACAGATATGGACAAGATTGCACGGATTGACATGGGGGCCGCAGGCGGCCCGAAGGTAACAGTTGGCGGACTCGGCGGTTACGCCGGGCTGGGCGGCAGGGCGATGACCTCTCTGGTGGTCGCTGCCGAGGTTCATCCGCTCGCCCACGCGCTGGGCGCGGAAAACAAACTGGTCATCTCGCCCGGTATGCTCAGCGGCACCGCCGGCGCCATGACCGGACGGCTGTCGGTTGGTTGCAAAAGCCCGCTGACCGGCACCATCAAGGAGTCAAACGCCGGCGGCCAGGCCGCCCAGGTGCTGGCGAGGCTCGGCTACGCTGCCGTCATCCTCGAAGGTAAGCCGGAAGGCGATGACCTCTACAAAATCCTTATCAACAAGGACGGCATCCAGGTCATCGTGGACAACAGTCTCAAGCTGCTGGACAACTACCCCCTGATTGAGAAACTGCGCCAGGAGTATGGCGACAAGGTGGCCTACATGTCCATCGGTTCGGCCGGGGAACGCAAGCTGCTGGCGGCCTCCATCGCCTGTACCGATCCGGAATTGCGCCCGACCCGTCACTGCGGTCGCGGTGGTGTCGGCGCGGTGATGGGCGCCAAGAGGGTCAAGGCGATCATCCTTGACGACGCCGGCATGAAGATGCGTCCTCCCAAAGATCCGGACAAGTACCGCGATGCCAACCGCAAGTTCGTCGAAGGGCTGCGCAAGCATCCGGTCACCGGCGAAGGCCTTCCGGCCTACGGCACCAACGTCCTGACCAACGTACTCAACGAGGCGGGCGGCTACCCCAGCTACAACTTCAAAGGCGGGCAGTTCGCCGGTTCCAACAATCTTAGCGGCGAGACACAGGCGGCATTGGAAATACAGCGCGGCGGTTCCGCCACCCATGGCTGCCACCGCGGCTGCGTCATCCAGTGCTCAGGGGTCTACAACGACAAAGACGGCCACTACCTGACCAAGCAGCCCGAGTACGAGACGGTCTGGGCCCACGGCGGCCACTGCGGCATCGACGATCTGGACACCGTTGCTCACCTCGACTTCCTGGACGACAACATCGGCGTGGACACCATCGAGATGGGGGTTACCATCGGTATCGCCATGGATGCGGGCATCATCGAGTTCGGCGACAGGGCAGGAGCAATCCGGCTGGTGGAAGAGGTCCAGAAAGGAACCCCGCTGGGCCGCGTGTTGGGCTGCGGCGCGGCCATCACCGGCAAGGTGTTCGGCGTCGAGCGGGTGCCGGTGGTCAAGGACCAGGCCCTGCCTGCCTACGATCCGCGCGCCATTCAGGGGATCGGCGTCACCTACGCGACTACGACTCAGGGGGCTGACCATACCGCCGGTTACGCCATCGCCACCAACATTCTCAAGGTCGGCGGCGATGTTGATCCGCTCAAAACCGAAGGGCAGATCGAGCTGTCGCGTAATCTGCAGATCGCCACAGCAGCAATCGACTCCACAGGCATGTGCCTGTTCATCGCCTTTGCCATCCTGGATCAGCCGGAAACGTTCCAGGCGCTGCTCGACATGCTCGGCTCCTTCCATGGCATCACCATGACCGGCGACGATGTCGTAGCCCTCGGCAAACGGGTACTTTCCGCCGAGCGGGACTTCAACACCCGCGCCGGTTTCACCAAGCATCACGACCGGCTGCCGCGTTTCTTCTACAACGAGCCGATTGCGCCGCATAACCAGACCTTCATGATGAAGGACGAAGAGCTGGACGAAGTATTCAACTGGTAGAAAGGCGTCCATATTTCCGCCATCTCGACCCCGTCCTCGGGACTTCCTTGTGCGGCGTAGCCCTGCTACGCCTCCGCGGAGTCCCTGCGGGCGGGGCCGACCTGACGCAAATCTGAGCGCCTCAGGAACTTCATTTCCTTGGAGACGACCATGATGTACACGTTACCTGACCAGTCAACCATCGTCCCCGGATTGGAAACCCTGGCGTTGCACCTGGCGGCTGACAAACTGTATACCTTCTTCCCGATTCTCCAGAAGGGGGTGACGGTTTCGGCCGTTACCGGCTGTACT
>JANNLB010000199.1:0-11254 GCA_031396605.1 Geobacter sp.
TGCGTGATAACCGACTCTACATCACCCGGTTTTGTGGCCAGAAAACCCTTGGCTCCATAGGCGTCCGCCAGTTTGACGTAGTCGATCGGCAGTTCCATGCAGGTGGATGAGTAGCGCTTGTCGAAGAACAGTTCCTGCCACTGGCGCACCATGCCGAGAAAATTATTGTTGAGGATGACAATTTTGACCGGAAGCTTGTTCTGTACCAGTGTCGCCATCTCCTGGATATTCATCTGGACACCGCCGTCGCCGCAGATTGTGATAACCTGACGATTTGGAAAAGCTGCCTGAGCACCCATTGCCGCCGGCAGACCGTAGCCCATCGTGCCGAGACCACCTGAGGTAAGCAGCGTTCGGGGCTTGTTGAATTTGAAGAACTGGGCCGTCCACATCTGGTGCTGGCCGACATCTGTTGAGATGATGGCGTCGTCATCGGACAATTCGCGCAGTTTTTGGATGACAAACTGCGGCTTGATCACGGTGCTGCTCTGCTTGTAGGCAAGGGGATGTTTTTCCTTCCACTCGTCAATATCTGCATGCCATGGAGCCAGAGTCGCCGTAAACCCGGTCAGCTTCTCATTACTCTTGTCGGCCTGCTTGATCATCTTGGTCAACACATCCTTGACGTCGCCGACAATCGGCAGGTCAACGCGAACATTTTTCTTGATTGATGTCGGGTCAACATCAATATGAATGATTTTTGCGTGCGGAGCAAAAGTCGAGAGCTTGCCGGTGACACGATCATCAAAACGTGCTCCGATGGCAATGATAAGGTCACTGTTGGTCATTGCCATATTGGCGCAATAGGCCCCGTGCATCCCAAGCATGCCGAGTGAAAGTTTATCACTCTCCGGGAACGATCCGAGCCCCATCAGGGTTGTCGTCACCGGTATTGTCAACGTGCGGGCCAGCAGGGTTAATGGTTCGGAAGCATCGCCAAGCACCGCACCGCCGCCGACATACATGACCGGGCGGTGAGAGTCGAGAATCATCGCGACAGCTTTTTCCACCTGACGTGGATGTCCGGAGAGATTGGGCTTGTAGCCGCGAATTTCAACCGTTTCGGGGTAGTGAAATTCACCCTGGGCCATCTGGACGTCCTTGGGAAAATCAACCAGAACCGGTCCCGGACGGCCGCTGCGGGCGATATAAAAAGCCTTTTTCATGGTCAAGGCGATATCCTTGACATCACGAATCAGAAAGCTGTGCTTGGTGCATGGGCGGGTAATACCGATAATATCGACCTCCTGGAAGGCATCGTTTCCGATCAGTGCCGTCGGCACCTGACCGGTAATAATGACCATCGGGATCGAATCCATATAGGCTGTTGCAATGCCGGTAACGGTATTGGTCGCACCGGGGCCGGAGGTGGCGATTGCGACTCCTACCCTGCCGGTGGCGCGGGCGTAGCCGTCGGCCGCATGGGTGCCGGCCTGTTCGTGACGCGGCAGGATGTGATGTATATCTTTAAAGTTATAGAGCTCGTCATACAGATTGATGACGGTACCGCCCGGATAGCCGAAAACGGTGTCTACGCCCTCTTTTTTCAGACACTCCAACATTATTCGTGCGCCGTTCATTTTCATACATAACCTCTGAACACAGAAATTTCACCTCATCTTGAGGTGGAAAACCAACCCCCCTCAATCCCCCCTTATCAGTACCCTCTGGGGCATAAAGGGGGAAGCCTTTAAGCCTCCCTTGATAAGGGGAGGTTTGGAGGGGTTTGATGCTGGTACTAATCTGCCGTTGTAATCGCTCCGGTATGAGCCGATGTGACCACCTTGGCATAGCGTGCCAGCCAGCCCCCCTTGATCTTCGGCTCCGGCGCCTTCCACCCCTCCCGGCGGAGTGCCAGAGTCGCTTCGTCCACCAGCAGTTCCAGACGCCGGTTCGGGATGTCGAGCAGAATCCTGTCGCCATCCTCCACCAGGGCGATCGGCCCACCTACGGCAGCTTCGGGTGAGATATGCCCGATACAGGGGCCGCGGGTTCCCCCCGAAAAACGTCCGTCCGTTATCAGCGCTACGCTGTCTCCCAGACCCATCCCCATGATGGCCGCCGTCGGAGCCAGCATTTCACGCATGCCGGGGCCTCCTTTGGGCCCTTCATAGCGGATCACGACCACATCTCCGGACGTGATCTTCCCTTCCATTATGGCCGCCATCGCCAGTTCCTCGGCATCAAAACAGCGGGCCGTACCCTCAAAATACATCATGGCGTCAGAAACGCCGGATTGCTTGACGACGGCCCCCTTGGGAGCGATGTTGCCGGAGAGGATCGCAATGCCCCCCTCTTTCTTGATCGGGTTGGTGAGCGGGCGGATGACCTCCTCGTCCACATCCTGTATGCTTTCGGCCAGTTGACGCGTGGTCAGGCCGAACAATGTGGGCGTGTCGTGAATCTTGTCTCCCAGCTGTTTCATGACACCGCTGACGCCGCCGGCGATGTCCAGATCCTCCATGAAGTATTCGCCGGCCGGATTCATTGAAGCCAGCTGCGGAGTATCCTTCGCCAGTTCATCGAACAGCTCCAGCGGCAGCTCAACCCCGGCCTCGTGGGCAATGGCCAGCAGGTGTAGCACGGTATTGGAAGAGCCGCCCAGGGCCAGATCGACGCGGATCGCGTTCTCAAAGGCCTCGCGGGTCATGATGTCACGCGGCTTGACGTCATTCAGCACCAGTTCAACGATCTTTTCGCCGGAAGCAAAGGCGATGCGGCGTTTAAGCGCAGAAACAGCCAGGGCGGTGCCGCAGCGCGGCAGGCTCATCCCCATCGTCTCGGTCAGGATCGCCATGGTATTGGCGGTGAAGAGCCCCTGACAGGAACCCATACCGGGACAGGCGTTGTCCTCGCAGACCTGCAGTTCCTTGTCGCTGATCACGCCCGCCTTGTAGCGGGCCATCGCCTCAAAGGTATCGGAGACGAAGGAGTATTTGCGTCCGGCCTGGCCGCGGCCGCTCATCATCGGTCCGGCGGTGACGACGATGCAGGGGATATTCAGCCGGGCAGCCGCCATCAGCATGCCGGGGGTGATCTTGTCGCAGTTGGTCAGCAGAACCAGACCATCCAGGCGATGCGCCTCCGCCACCGATTCGACCATATCGGCGATCAGTTCGCGGGTCGGGAGGGAGTAATGCATCCCCTTGTGACCCATGGCCATGCCGTCGCAAACGCCCGGAATACCGAAGAAGAAGGAATAACCGCCGCCGGAGTGAACTCCCTTTTCAATGAAGCGCTCCAGATCGCGCATGCCGACATGACCGGGGATCAGGTCGCTAAAGCTGGTTGCCACGCCGATAAACGGCTTGTCCATCTGATTTTGCGGGACACCGGTCCCTTTCAGCAAGGCGCGGTGTGGTGTCCGCTCAAGCCCTTTTTTTATCATGTCACTACGCATCTGAATGTCCTTGGGGTGAGATTGGTTTGATGCCGCTAAACTCGCTATTGATCAGATTATACGGGGTGTGAAGAGTAATATAGATAGCCGGACGTGTCAACCGGAATGCCCATAATGGTCGACTTTCACCGGTAATCTTATGAGCCCTGCTCTGTAGTAACATTTCTGTTCCGGACTGTCAGCCCCTGCAAGAAGTTTCTGAGAAACTGATCGCCGCACTCTTTGAAATGTTTGTGTCCTTTATTTCTGAACAGGGCGCTTAGTTCTGCTTTTGAGATTTTAACACCTGCAGACCCCATCATAGCAAGCATATCTTCCTCTTTTAAATCAAGGGCAATACGCAACTTTTTCAGGATCGCATTGTTGTTTAGGGCGGCATCAGGTTTCGGGGCTTGTCCCGTTTCCGACTCGCGCCGACCTCTTTTATGGACGATCAATCCATCAAGAAAAAGCGACATTAGAGGATTACTGCAGGCAATAAACTCAACTTCCTCTTCTTTTTTTAAAAGCTTGATCAACGTAGGCTGCTCTATGGTGCAGCCGGACAACTGGAAAATTTCTATCATGGCCGGATTGCTGATATCCAGTGCGTACCGCAGTCGGCGCAATATGTCGTTGTTGTTCATCTGTTCCGTCTCCTAAAATGTAAAGCACTATTTTATTTAAACGCGGCAACCTGTGCCTGATACATCGTGACCGGTACAAAACGCACGGCAAACTCTGAAGAGCATCTGGGGCACGCCACAAAGAATGGCTTACCGGTTTTCCCCTTTTCAAACGGAAGATCCTGCTTGTGACTGCAGTAGGGGCACGTGGCCGCGACAACAGCCTGAGTGATTTTAACAGGCTTTATATCTGCCACTGCAGATTTCTTCGACGCAGTCAGAACAGGCTTAATTACTTGTGGCTGATCTTCAGACAGTTCTGATATTGAAGTGGTGTTTTTTTGCATGGAAGTTCGCTCCTTTTTAGTCGAAGTAGTCACCGGCAGGTTTTCATCTTCAGGATGATCGATAACAATCACCGATGGCGGCATGATCCCTTTCATCGCCTTTTTCCAGACTAGCGGCATCGATGTCTTGGAGTAATGCAGCGGTCTGACTCCTTTCATCAGGGCCGCTCCACCGACGACGACATAATACTTGTCGCGATACGAAACCAGGGTCTGGTTGCCGATATCAGCCACCTTGAATCCCGATGATATTTTATTGTCGAGCCAGAACGTGATTGTTTCATCCATCACCTAGTTCTCCTTTGTCGGTGTATCCTGCAGGTAACTGTTACCAGAATTGGCACGGGCTTACCAATAAAAATAATGAATATGACGCAGATGATTGTGGTATTTTTAAAAAAATAGCCGCATTCAGCTGTTAATGCGCCAACTCGTACTATATTCCTTATTGGATTGGAAGGCACAATGACCGAAACTGCACACCGTACCGTATATCGTAAAGAGTACACCGCACCTGACTACCGTGTCGACAGCATCGACCTCCTTTTTGAACTTGGTGACGGGGCCACAATCGTCACCTCTCGTCTGGCTTTTCAGGCTACGTATGATACTTCACACGGCATACGCCCGCTCGTTCTTAACGGCAAGCACCTTAGCCTTCTGGAATTGAACCTTGACGACGCACCGCTTGACCCGATCCGCTACAGCGTCGCCGGCGAACTGCTGACCCTCCACGAGGTCCCGCCCGTCTTTACCCTGGAGGTAATCACCGAGCTCCGCCCGCAGGACAACACCTCTCTGGAGGGGCTCTACCGTTCGACCGGGATGTTCTGCACCCAGTGCGAGGCGGAGGGGTTCCGCGCCATCACGTACTTCCCGGATCGTCCTGATGTCCTGACGCTCTTCACTACCACGATTATCGCCGATCTAGCGCGCTATCCGCTACTGCTCTCCAACGGCAACCTCCAGGCGCGGGGCGAACTACCGGATGGCCGCCACTTTGCCACCTGGCACGATCCGTTCAAAAAACCGAGCTACCTGTTCGCCCTCGTAGCGGGTGATCTGGTCCGTATCGTGGACAATTTCACAACCTGCTCCGGGAGGGATGTGGCGCTGCACATCTACGTGAATGAGCAGAACCGCGGCAAGTGCGACCATGCCATGCGTTCCCTCAAAAAGGCTATGCGCTGGGACGAACAGGTCTATGGCAGGGAGTACGACCTCGACTGCTATATGATCGTGGCGGTCGATGATTACAATATGGGAGCGATGGAAAACAAGGGGCTCAATATCTTCAACTCCTGTTATGTCCTCGCCACTCCGGCCACCGCCACCGACGACGACTACCAAGCCATCGAGGAGGTGATCGGTCACGAATACTTCCATAACTGGAGCGGTAACAGGGTGACCTGCCGCGACTGGTTCCAGCTCTCACTGAAAGAGGGGCTGACCGTCTTTCGCGACCAGGAATTTTCAGCCGACATGCAGTCGCGCGGGGTGAAGCGGATCGTGGACGTGCGCAATCTGCGGACCTCCCAGTTTGCCGAGGATGGTGGCCCGATGGCTCATCCGGTGCGTCCCGATTCGTACATCGAGATCAATAATTTTTACACGGCGACCGTCTATAGCAAGGGGGCCGAGCTCGTCCGGATGCAGCAAACGATTCTCGGAACGCAGCTATTCCGGCACGGGATGGATCTCTATTTTACTCGCTTCGACGGGGAGTCGGCAACGGTTGATGATTTCGTGCAGACCATGGCTGAAGCCGGTGCGATCGATCTCGACCAGTTTACCCTCTGGTACAGTCAGGCCGGCACTCCGCAGCTCAGTGTCCGTGGCTCCTATGACGCCGCCGACAAAACCTTTACCCTGACGGTCAGACAGAGCTGCCCGGCGACCCCCGGCCAACCGGACAAAAAGGCGCTGCATATCCCGCTGTCACTCGGCCTGCTCGGTCGAAACGGAGAGCAGTTGTCGTTGACTCTGGCCGGTGAAGCCCACAGTACCGCCACTACGAGGGTCGTGCATCTGCGTTCAAATGAGGATTCCTTCTGCTTCACCGGCCTGGACGAGGAACCGGTCCCGGCGCTTCTGCGCGGCTTCTCGGCGCCAGTCAAACTCGATTACCCTTACCGGCATGAACAACTGGCCCTGCTGATGACCTTTGATCCGGACCCCTTCTGTCGCTGGGAAGCGGGGCAGCGGATGGCGTCGCAGATTATTCTCGGGCTGGTTGCCGACTGTCAGAACGGTGAAAAGTTAACACTGGATCCCGCTCTTGCCGACGCATTCCGGGTGTCACTCACGAGTGGCCACCCGGATTGCGCCTTTCTGGCAGAGACGCTGACATTGCCTTCCGAAAAATACATCGCCGAACTCATGCCGGTAATCGATCCGGCGGCCATTCACACAGCCCGCCAGTTCGTCATCCGCACCTTGGCGACACTCTGCAGGGAGGAATTTCTGGAAGTACGCGCACAAAACCTGAGCGAACACCCCTACGCCCCGGACGACGGCCGCTCGGGCGAACGGCGTCTGGCCAACCTCTGCCTGGCCTATCTGATGAGCAGCGGCGGGCAGAGCGCGATCGAACTCTGCCTCGACCAGTACCGGCGGGCTGACAACATGACCGATGTAATCGGTGCGCTGACACCGCTCGCCTCCTGCGACTGTCCGGAACGGAGGGAAGCCGTTGACGATTTTTACCGCCGCTGGCAGGGAGAGCGTCTGGTGGTCGACAAATGGTTCTCGCTCCAGGCGACCTCCACGCTCCCCGGAACGCTGGACGAACTCCATACTTTGCTGCTCCACCCCGCCTTTGAGCTTTTCAATCCCAACCGGTTCCGCTCCCTCGTCGGCGCGTTCAGCCAGGGTAATCAGGTTCGCTTTCACGATCCGTCGGGAGCGGGATACCGTTTCCTGGTCGATCAGCTGCTGCGGCTGATTCCGGTCAATCCGCAGGTGTCCGCCCGGCTGCTGGGCCCGTTGACCACCTGGCGGCGCTTCGAGAAGGTCCGTAGTGTTCAGATGCAGCAGCAGTTGCAGCGGATCCAACGTGTCTCCGATCTGCCGCGCGATGTATATGAAGTTGTGACCAAGAGTCTGGAGGGGTGAAGTTATGAGGAGAACGAGGATGCCCATCTCAAAAGAACCATAATGGGGCGGGAAGTTGAGGTTGCTGTGACCGCAGGAAAGCTTGATCCGGGGCCGTGGGTGCAGGAGTTCTACGGGGAATTCGACGGCAAGCGGCACAAACGGGTGCTCGTGAAGATTATAGTAAAAATAACAGTTTTTTTAATTGTCATGACAAAGACACATGCTATATTGCGTCGGATCATATGGAATGAACTGTAGGCAGGCTGACAATAGTAGACACTGATTACTTTTATATTTAGTAGCCAGAACCGGGGAGACGAGAATATGAAAGTATTTTACAGAAAAGAACAAAATGCAGCAGGAACAAACTACTTCAGCCCCAGTCCGCAGAAGCCTGCGCTGGCGGTTGAAAACTGGAAGAAACTTGGGCGTCAGATAAAGATAGTCAGCTTTGATCCGGTTACCCGTGCCCAGCTCAAACAGATACATGACCCCGACTATGTGGATGGTGTGCTGGATGGCAGGCTGAACAACGGCTTTGGGGATCAGGACCCGAAGATCATAAAGGTTCTCCCGTATGTCAGTGGCAGCATGGTCGCCGCAACACTGAATGCGTACCGCACCGGCGAGACCTCGCTTTCACCTACATCCGGGGCAAACCATGCGGGGTACGGATTTGGAGGGGGATTCTGTACATTCAACTTTCTTGCCCTTGCAGCGTTGGAAGCACATAAGGCAGGTGCGAAAAGAGTCGGAATCGCCGATTGCGACATGCACCGGGGAAATGGTACGGACAACATTATACGGACTCTTGAGTGGGATTGGGTTGATCATTATTCGTTTGGATCGGATATTTCTCTGGCCCGAACCGACATAGGCCAGTGGAAGAACTCGTTCGCCAGGCGGATAGAGAAAATGGCTTCCGGCGTGGATATCATCATCTACAATGCAGGGGCTGATCCGCATATCGATGACCCGCTTGGAGGTGTATTGTCCATAAAGGATATGAAACAACGTGACCAGATTCTGTTTTCATCTACAGCCGATCTCAATGTTCCTGTAGCTGTAAGCCTCGCCGGTGGGTACCAGGATCCGATCAACCCCGTGCTGGCAATCCACGACAACATGTTCAAAATGGCCTGGATATATGATCCGGCCAGCAACTATGCGGATGAGAGGTAGACGTGGGGCGCACGCCGGTATGACTTGAAGGCCGTGGAGTTCCGTGGGAGAGGCAAAGGGGGACATTCTTATCTATTTGTCTATTGCGCCTGTTATCACTTCTCTTCTCAGTTCTGGTTTATGAATAAATACCTTTTCACCGCGCCTCACCGCTATCTTTGTCCTGTTTCCCAGGATCAGGAAGCCTCTTTATGCTTGTATTACCGGTTAACAGGCTGTGCATTTCAGGCACGGCTTCCAGCATGATCGATTGCAGAGCGTCATCCAGAGCTTTTATGGCAAGCATGTCACGATCCTTGATATCGGTTTTGGAAGATGAAGACTCATATTGAATCCGTTTGATCAGCTGACCATTCCTGGACACATCCACCCCCACCAGCACCCGGCATTTAACTTTGATATCCGCAAGATATGAGAACTGTTCCAGCTTGATCTCCGATTTGGTGAGGTCGATCACCCGTTGTTCAACAGCAGGCCGTTTCGTGGAGGGTATAACGGTATATCCAGCCTTCTTGAGCTCCTGACTGAGTGCTGCCTGGATTATTTCTGCCGGGGAACGAGGACTGAACACCTCGTCAATATCGTTGTCATCACTATCCTTAACCGTGCCAATCACCCACTTGATATCCGATGAAAGGGTTTTCCGGTTTTCCGGAATAACGATATACACCACTCCAGTACCGCCGCGAACGGTCGCAGACGGCTCATAAAGCGTATTCACAGTGCGGGCATAACGGGCGCACCCGCTTACAAGCGACAAGCAGGCAACCGTGACAAACATGACAAGCGGTGCCAGCTTAAGCTTCTTAATGATGGTTCCCATTTTCTGACTCCTTTTGAAGTTACGACTCAGTTCTTATTGTTAAAAACTTAACAATATAAGTAAGTTAATGTATTTTTACACCCAGACTGTTCGGCATATTTGATTCCTGGAAGAGTAACTTTCCCGGACCATCAGCGGACAGGGGCATATCCGGAGTTTTCGAATGGGGACCGTTACCTGTAAAACAATTTTCGAGCCCCATTCGCTGCATATCCTGCTGCAGGCAGTCGGGCAGATTCACCAGTTCAGGCTCAACTCCCCGAAATCTGGCACACTGCATCCATACGTAAAGCAGTTGCAGACCGCTGAAGTCGGCTGAGAGTATTCTACTGCAATCGATGCGAAAGTTCTTCTCACCTTCAATTCCGATTTCCTGCAAAGAAGCCGCCAATGAATCGATAATGTCGTGAGTCACTCCGGAGTAGGTTAAGTCACCCAGCAGATAAGAAACGGTCTCTTCCATGCAAATGGTCATGCGAGCCTCCTGGCAGTAAAACAACTCAAACTTTACAGTAATCACGACAGTAATAGTTTTTTGCCAGGATACTGAGCAACTAACGTGCCAGAGAAGATCTGCGGAGGCTGCTGCTGCAAGCGAGTGATTGTAAAGTGCAAACTTAAGAGTGGGCGCGCGGGGCGATCAGAAATCCGTCAACTTAATCCGTCACTTCAAACATAACTGCCATATATGACGGCCTACGCTGTGCCCAATCGTACCCGTGTCCTGCAAGAAGGGATATCGCAGCAAACATGTCAGTAATACCAATTTCAAATCAAAGATGAAATCAAGGCGGAGAGGATTGAGATGACGAAGGCGTACAAATAGTACGTTGAGGAGCCGAAGACGAGCCTGTCCTGAGCGACCTGTACTGAGCGCAGTCGAAGTAAGTCGAAGGGCCAACGAAGATAGCGCTTTGATTTGGAAATGGAATTACTGACGGATGATGCCGTATTTTCGCATCCGGGCGCGAAGAGTGCTGGCGTTGAGACCAAGGAGAACTGCCGCTCCGTTTTTCCCCTCAATGCGCCAACCGGTTTTCAGGAGCATCTGCAGGATGTGATCGTGTTCCAGTTCGACGAGTGATTTATCGCACTGCCCTGCCGGTTCCTCAGTCTTCTGGAACGTATCGAACCGGTCCAGTACTTGAAGTGAGTTCCCCTGGCTGATGATTATCGCGCGTTCGATGACACTTTCCAACTCACGCACGTTGCCGGGCCAGTGGTATTCCCGAAGTGAGTTCATGGTGTCTCTTGACACGGTCTCTATCTTCTTGCCGATTTTATTGTTGAATTTTGTAACAAAATGATTGATGAGCAGCGGAATGTCGTCCTTGCGCTGACGGAGTGGCGGCATCGAGATCGGGAAAACATTGAGCCGGTAGAACAGGTCTTCACGGAACTTGCCGTTCTTGACTTCTTCTCCCAGATTCCGGTTGGTGGCAGCAATGATTCGTACATCGGTTTTTATGGTGCGGGGACTACCCAGCCGCTCAAATTCGCCGTCCTGAATGACCCGGAGCAGCTTGGATTGCAGCTCTAGTGGCATCTCGCCGATTTCGTCGAGGAATATGGTGCCGCCGTCAGCCAGTTCGAAGCGTCCTATCTGCCGGGCATCCGATCCGGTAAACGCTCCCCTTTCCCGTCCGAAGAGCTCGCTTTCCACCAGGGTCGCCGGCAGTGTCGTGCAGTCAACCGTTATTAGCGGCCTCCCCTTGCGAGTGCTGCTGCTGTGGATGGCGCGTGCCACCACTCCCTTGCCGGTGCCGGTTTCGCCAAGGAGAAGAACTGTCGCATTCATGGG
>JANNLB010000228.1:0-4838 GCA_031396605.1 Geobacter sp.
CGGTCATTCAGCGACTTGACATGCAAAAGCATCTTTATCCTGGCCAGCACCTCGGCGATGTCGACCGGTTTGGATATAAAATCTTCGGCCCCGGCCTCGATCCCCCGGATGCGGTTTTTTGTGTCTGCGTAGGCGGTAATCAACACTACCGGGATGTTTCGATGAAGATCGTCGGATTTGATCCGGCGGCAGACTTCGAAACCATCCATTCCCGGCATCATCACATCCATAAGGCAGATGTCGATCCGCTCCGCTGCGATCTTCTCCAGCGCTTCCGGGCCATTCACCGCCGATACCACATCATATCCACGGGGGGAGAGCATGGCCTCCAGCAAGCTGAGATTGAGAGGTTCGTCATCCACGCAAAGAATTCGCGCCATACGTTGATTCATAATTTTTTCTCCTTCAGCCACCGTTTTACCAGGCCGGGCAGTTCACGGGTGCCGATCGGCTTGGAGAGGCACCCGTCAAATCCGGCCGCCAGGACCTTTTCCTGGTCGCCCCGCATGGCAAAGGAGGTCAGGACGATGATCTTCAGGTCGGAAGTCAGCATCAGCGGCTCGTGCAGGGGGCGTCAGCGTCGGCCACGGCCACGGCCATGGTCGCGACGCAAAACACCGATCCAGACGAGGAGCGTACCGAAAACCCCGGCGATAACCATTGCTTGACCGACATTATGATGCCACCCGGCGTCCCGTGGAGCAGCCACCAGCATGGCGCCGCCGATCACGAGCGCCGCGGAAGCGATGGCGACAGTGAGCCGCTCGAGGTTGCGGCTGACGCGGCCTCCCAGAGCCTCCACAGCCGGAGCCTGCAGTCGGCCAAGATCGCCTTCGGCGAAACGTCGCAGGACGCGCCGCGTGTCGCCGGGCGCATCACTTATCAAGCGCTCCATATCGCGCGCCAGCTTGCTTGTCTTTTCCTTTATCCGCTCCAGTGAGAAGTGCTGCTCGGTCAGGCGCGCAATCTCTTCACGAAACGATCCCAGGTAGTTATGGTCCGGGTCGAGTTGACGTATCATCGATTCCAGGATGACGAACGTACGCGTCAGCAGGAAAAACTCGGGGGGATTGTGGACCCCGTGCCGGCTTCCGGCACGCAGCAGCGAATCGAATGAATCCCCGATTGAAACCTCCGCCAGGTCGCTCCGGTGGATTTCATAGAGCACCGCCTTTATGTCCATCAACAGCGCCGAACGGTTGACCTTTTCGCTTGCCGCTGTCATTTCAAGATAGGCCTCGGTGGCGGCCCGCGCATCGCCTTTGACGACCGCTTCGAGCAGGAGTGTCAACGATTCGCGCATCGGCTCGTCAAGCTCGCCCGTCATCCCGAAATCGAGCAGGGAAAGCCGTCCGTCGGGCAGAACGAAAACATTGCCGGGATGCGGGTCGGCGTGAAACAGCCCTTCTTCGAAGATCGTTTGCAGCATCAGCCTTACCAAGGTCTTGATCGCCCGCGGCATCGCTTCCGGATGCAGTTTGGCGTAGAGATCCACCCGTTCGCCGTCCGAAAACTCCATCGTGAGCACGCTTGCGCTCGAACACTCCGTCACGACATCCGGAATCCAGAGGTCGGTGACACCTGCCAGTGCAGTGCGAAAGAGCATTATGGAACGAGCTTCGTGACTGAAATCGGTTTCGCGGTTCAGGCTGTTGGCAAATTCACTCACCAGAACAGGAAGGTCGAGTGCGCGCAGACGCGGAAAGAGGCTTTCTCCCAGCGCTACCAGGTAGGTCAGTGCTGCGATATCCGTGGCAATCATCGCTTCAAGGTCGGGCCGCTGCACCTTCACGGCCACGTGACGCCCGTCCCGCGTTATCGCCTCATGCACCTGGGCGATGGTGGCGGCGGCGATCGGCGTTTCGCTGAACGATGCGAACAACTCCGTCAACGGGGCGCCCAGTTCGTCTTCTACCATCGCGCGCACCGCGTCAATGCCCAGCGCCGGCAACTGATCGTGCAGCAACTCCAACTCATCGATGTAGGCGTCCGGCAGCAGGTCGCGCCGCATCGCCATCACTTGTCCGAATTTGAGAAAGGTTAGTCCCAGTTCTTCAAAGGTTTCCCGTACCTCTTTCGGCGGCGGCCAATGTCCCTTACCGCGCAGGGCGCCCAGGAACTTGTGTCGGGCGAGCACGCGCAGGATTTGCATCAGTCGCGGCGCCGCTCGCAGCAGACTGCTATTCTCCGGGTCGATCATTACAGCCATTTAGTTCCTCCCAACCCTAACCCCGATAAACGGGATAAGTGCGTCAACGAAGTTATTTGCTTTCGAATCTTGCCCAGTATGTCCGGCGACGATCGTATTTCTTGCCCATGGGCCATTTCCTCAAGATTGCATAGACTACAGCGAGCCATACCCACATAAGAATCATTCCGATTATGCTCATGATATTCTCCTTCTATCAGGGATACGCTTCTTTTTTAGTGTACAGAGTATATCATATATAAAATCCTTGGTGGAGCAGCGCTGTTAAATTATCGCGTGATGCTCCACCAGTGCCCGTAAACTCCGGTGGGCCGCCAGGTAGCGGGCGTCCTCGGCATAAGTGGCGGGATAGATTGGCGGCACCGGTTGGTGAGCGAGTTCACTGTCCACGTTGACGAAGGTGAAGAAGCAGGAGTTGGAAAGGGTCTTGGTGGTACGATCGCGGCTGGTTCGCTCGATGCTCGCCTCCACGCAGATAAAGCTGCCGCTGGTGTAGATTACCCGCGAGGTAAAATGGAGCGTATCCCCGATCCGCACCGGGTGGAAGAAGTTTATCCGGGGAACGGCGGCGATGATGGAGCGATCCGGGCCCACCAGATCGGAACAGATCGAGGAGATCTCAAATGCCCGCCGGATCAGATAGCCGCCGAAGATCGAGCGGGGAACATTCTCCTTTTCCGGATACATTCGCTCCCAGGAATCGGTGACGAGACGGCTGGCCTTGTACCCTCTGAAATATGTTTCATCCTGGACCCGTCGCCCCACCAACAAGTCCGGTTCATCCTGGGCCTGGTGGAGCTTGACGAGCATCTCGAACTCCTCCCGCGAGGGAGGCTCCGACAGCAACGCCTGTTGGCGCTGGTACTCTTCCCGGCTCGCCACCGCCTTCCCGGCCCGTCTCTGCTCGTCCTCGTCCAGATACTCCAGCGGCGGCAGGGCGACGCTGCACTCCTGATCGCCACTTCCTGAACGGGCAACCATGGTGAAATGACATGAGGCAATGTGGTTGACCGGTTCACCCGGTTGTTCCACCCGGATGCCGACGATCAGGGACGATCGCCCAACATGGTTAATGCGGGCATTGAAAGCGACATCACGGGTCACGTCAGCAACGTGACGGACAAAGATGTCGTCTATGGCAGCTGTTACCACCCGGGCATCGGGATGGTAGCGGTTCACATATTTGAGCGCTGTCTCTTCCGCGATCTTGTCCAGTATCTCCAGCAGGAGGCCGAAGCGAAGGTTTCCCTGAAGTGGTTCGTCCAGCACCGTGAAGCGGTGGCGCAGTTCCGGGTCGCTCCCGAGCGGGAGTATCTGATGGTGAGTCGTATCGTTGGGTCGTGGCATGAGTTTAGTCCTTTTAGATGTTCAGTTTTCGTCATCCTTGCCCCAGAAGAAATAACAATAAAACTTCTCTCGTTGTCCTCGCGTTGCCAGTACCACTGCTCTATTGTAACATTATCATATCTTGCCCAATTTTCTCTCCAGCCTTTCGACTACCTCGGTAACGGTGCCTTCGATATCGTTCCCGCGAACGGTAAAATAAATAAATTGTCCCGTGTGGTGTGACCAGTAGAGATCTTCGACCTGAAGCGGCTCAAGCAGGGAATCCATCTTTTCATAGGAGATGAATGGATCGCCGTCGGGCCACTTCCTGTCGAGTTTGGCCTGCTGGGCATCCGACAGGGGTATCCGGTACGTTATGGAGTAGATTTCTGCCTTCATGCATGTTCACCCAGTAGCATTGCTTAACCCTGATAAACAGGATAAGTGCGTTAACGAAGTTATTTTCTGCCCGAAAAGCGCAGAAAAATAACTTCCAACTTATTAAACCGTTCAGCTGTTTCGGCCGTCCCCGCTTTTCCCGAACGTTTCGATAATCCAGCGGGAAATACTCCGTTTCCCCCCCGGTGACAGCGGCAGAGCGTCTTCATCGAACCACTGCGCCTCGACGACCTCCACACCGTCCGGCCTGACCTCCCCACCGGCATAGTCAGCCAGAAATCCGATCATCTGCTGGCTGGGAAAGGGCCAGCACTGGCTCCCCACATAGCGGATATTGGTCACTTCTATCCCCGCCTCCTCACGCACTTCCCGCTGGACGCACTCTTCCAGGGATTCGCCGAAATCGAGAAAGCCGGCCACCAAACTGAAGCGCCCGGCATTCCAGGCGGCATTGCGGATCAACAGCAGTTTAGCGCCTCGCCTGACCAGGACAATTATGCAGGGGTGAATGTGAGGGAAATGTTCATCACCGCACGACGAACACCGCTTGCCCCAGCTGGCCGGGATTCCGGCCAGCCCGCCGCCGCAATGTGAACAGAAGCGACTGCGCTTCTCCCAATGCAGAATCTGGGCGGCCCTGCCGGCGACCGTAGCCAGAACATTATCCAGCCGGATGTCCGTCCCCTGAAACGGCACAGCTTCATACTCAGCAGGCAGAAGAGAATCCAGGGCAATCCTCACGGCACGGAGCGGTTTCCCCTGCCAGAGACCGATTCTGAGCGGCTCCGTTTCCGTAACAATGCCGGGCGGCAACGGCCCCTCCGGAAGCTGTGCCTGCTCCAACCCGGCGCGCAGCAGGAGAGAAGATCCCGACAGAATTACCCAGAATCCCGGATTATGGTCC
>JANNLB010000229.1:0-6020 GCA_031396605.1 Geobacter sp.
CAGGAAGTTTACGATACAGAACGCCACCTGTTGTATGTTGCTTGCACACGGGCGAGGGATCATTTGTTGGTGACGAGTGGAGATGTGCCTTCAGAGTTTCTGGATGATTTGAGGATGTAAACCAGATGAGACTAACTATTCCCGCTCCCCCCAAATATTCCGTTTGATCTCCAGGGCGATCACCATCAACACGAGAACTGCAATCAGCCTGCAATTTAAAATATTCACAAAAAAATCTGAGTACTCAGGGTGAATTCTATTCGTAAGTGCACCACGTGATGTAAGCCTGAATTCACTATCACAAAACTTTGGTGAGAACCAGTCGCTGGGAAGAACCGAAACCACATCTGTACAGAAAACGCTGCAGGTCAAAGTTTTCTCTCGACACCTGAGTTCGCACTGTCTCAACCTTGAGTGTGGAAAGATTAAGCAATAACTGAGAGAGCAACGCATGACCAACACCCATCCCTTTATAGACCGGATGGACTCCGATAGTGTCAATCACCGCTTCTGCATCAATTTTACCGAACTCGCCGAAATCAACCCGCGCCATGATGAAACCGGCAACCATGTCGTCTTCCTCCGCAACGACAGAGACGCGAACTCCAGTTTCGTCCAGCATTTCCCGCGACTTGGCCGCGAAGTAGACCGGGTGCTCCCGGCCGGTGATTTTCCCGTCGATGCGGACAATGGCAGCCAGATCTTCCTTTTTAAAGGAGCGTATCAGAATCCGGTCGCGCGACAAGCTGTCGTAATCATTGCCACCGGCGCTGCTGTGAACCTGCCATTTGCTGTCCATTTTGACGTCGGCCAGCACCGCCACATCCTCGCTGAGCAGCGAGGTATCACGTTCAACGATCTGGTTTGACGCCAATTTGAATCCGGAAGCAGCGAAAAAGCTGGTCATGGCCCGATCAGTCCACACAGATTGGGTTTTAAGAGTGCTGATCCCTTTCTTTTTCATTATTTCTTCAATTCCGGACAATATTTTCTTTCCGATACCTTTACCCTGCACATCTGCGTCAACCCCGATAACGTCGAGTACAGCGACGGTATCCATTGCACCGAAATCTCCCTCCTGAATCCGGGCAAAACCGAAGCCCAGTAGTGCGGCGCCTTCCTCTACACCGCAACTGATAAAACTTTTGGGATTCGCCGTTACCTGTCCCAGCAGTTTCTCGAAAAAGGGTTTTCTTGGTGAGCCTGTTATCCTGCTTTGAATTTCGGAAACCCGGTCCAAATCTTCGGGGCATAAAGAGCGTAGGTTATAATTGGACATTATCTGTTCTCCTTCCGTCTTTTAATTTACAATGTGCGCATATGCAAACCCGGTTACAAAGCCTAATTAATCAGACCTTTAACTTTAAGTTTTTCATATCTGAATGCTCCCCACAGGGCCGCCCCGATGGCGCCTGCATACAGGGAATCGGCGTGAGTTGCGACCTTTGTCGCCATCTTCTGGGCGTCCATGCCGTCCTGAATCGCTTTGACCAGGCCGATATCCAGCGCCAGGCCGCCGGTCATCATGACAACACCGTCTTTGACGTCGATCGATTTCAGCAGTTTGATCAAACGGTCGGCCATGGATTCGTGGATGCCTCGCAGGATGTCGCTGGGCGGGATGGAGCGCGATACCATGTTGATGACGTCGGTTTCGGCCAGTACGGCGCAGATGCTGCTGACCTTCTCCGGATTGGTGGATTTGACCGAGAGGCCACCAATTTCATCCTGGCCGATGCCGAGATAACGCGAGATGTTTTCCAGGAATTGACCGGAACCGGAGGCGCACTGGCTGGTCATGCGGTAGTTGAGTACCTTGCTCCGGTCGTCAATGCTGATGGCGCGACCGTTCAAGGCGCCGATGTCCAGTACTGCGCGGGCGGCGGGGTTGAGGTAGAGCGCGCCCCGGGCGTGGGTGGTCATGGTGTAGAAATGGCCGGTGCTGTTTTTGATGCTTTCACCTTCGCCGGTGGTGGCGATGTAATTGATCTCCTCACGCTTCAGGTCGGCCTGCTCCAGCACGTATTCAATCGATTCTTCGACCAGTTTGTGGGAATCACGCTGCCGAATGCGGGCGTCCCAGCGGGATACCCATTCATTTTTCTCTCCCTCCACCCGGAAAAGGACGGTTTTGATAACGCCGGATCCGACGTCAATACCAATGGATGTTGTCATGCTCTATCTCCTTATCCTGTTAATCAGGGCTCGTTACACTGCACGGTGGGCGAAGCTGGCTCCGCCGAGTGCGCCGGTGTAGATCGATTCGTCGCTGATGTTGATGGTGATGTCGCCGTAGTTGTCCTTGATCAGTTTGCGCAGTTCGTTGACCGCTGATTCGTTTTTGGCTACGCCGCCGGTGAAGGTGAATTGGTCGTTGACGCCCCCCGAGCGTGACAGGATCGACATGGCACGCAGCATGATGGCGCGGTGCAGTCCGGCCAGTATGTCGGCCCGGCTTTCGCCAAGGGCGAGCCGGTCGCGCAGTTCGGCGCCGGCGAAAACGGTACAGGTGGAGTTGATACGCGTGGCTTTGTTTGCCTTCATGGCGATTGGGCCCAGTTCATGGAGGCCGATCTTCATTTCATCAGCGATGTAGCCCAGGTAACGGCCGCAGCCGGCGGCGCAGCGGTCGTTCATCTGAAAGTTGGCGACGATGCCGTTTTCGTCAATCTGGATGCCTTTGGTGTCCTGGCCGCCGATATCCAGTACGGTGCGGGTGCCGGGGAACATCATGTGGGCGCCCATGCCGTGGCAAAGGATTTCGGAGCGGATATGTTCTTTGGGGAACGGCAGCCGGACCCGACCGTAGCCGGTGCCGACGACATAGGTTTCTTCCAGTTCGATGTCGAGCACCTTTTTGAGGGCGGCCTGGGCGTCGGCTTCACTGACTTCGACGCCGGCTACGTCGCGCAGGGCGCGGGTGAGACCGTTCAGGAGCTGCAGGGAGACGACCTCATCGGAGGAGACCAGGCTTTCGATGTCGATGATCGATTTGTCGTAAATGTTGAGCATGGCGTCAAAGCTTATGCCGGCTTGGCGTGCGACGTCTTCGGCGATGTTCATGAAGCGTGATCCGGCGATGTCGCGGAAGAAGTCGGATTTGCGGTCGGCGCCGGGGGCGTAGATGCCGGCAGCTTCGCCCTCGATCTTACGGAAGACGACCGAAAGGGCCTCTTTCAGGGTGTTCTTCATATCTACGAAGCGCGGGTTGTCCAGGTAAACGTCGCAGGTTTCCTCCAGCTGCCGCAGTTCGGAAAGGAATTGTTCCAACCGGAAGTTGCGCTCCAGGTCGGCCAGGAGGCGGTCGGCGCCCCCTTTGGTGCCCAGGGCCTGGTTGAACAGCGTGAAGCGGGCGCTGATTTTGGCTTCCTGTTTGGAGACGCGGGCAGCTACGTCGTAGTTGGAGCGGGAGTTAGTGATGCCGCGACCGAGCACAATCCGGTTTTCATCCATCAGTACCGCTTTGGTGGTGGTGGACCCCAGGTCTATTCCGATAAATGTACGCATGGTTTCTCTCCTACGCTGCCAGGGTGGCAGAGCCACCGGCACGGCGTTTCTGATCGATCATCTGGAAGTAACTTTCCAGACGGTTTTTTACGTTGGCTGCGGAGAAGTAGCGCGGGTCAACCAGATCTGTTTCGATGAAGGCTCCCGGTTTGCCGGTGCGTTTCTCGACTTCGCGCATCATGACCAGCTGGCCGGCCGAGAAACTGTTGCAGCTTTTGATGGAGTTGATCAGCAGGCCGTCGGCTTCGTATTCGACGACGTTTCTGGCCAGCATGTCGACCCGGGTCGGCAGGTTGCGGTTGGTGTAGACACCCAGGCAGTAGTCGGCCAGTGTCTCCAGTGGGTGGTCGGCGTCATGCCGGAAGTTGTCGTAGTCGTAGACGCCGCCGACCTTGGTGTAGGAGCTGGCGACAACGACGGCGCCGGCTTCGTAGAACATCTGCCAGAACTCGCGGAAGTTGGTCCAGTTGGGGGGACCTTCGACGACAAGACGATACTTCTCCTCGGGCATGTCACCATCGGGGGTCTGGGCACAGAGGCCCAGTTTGATGCGCTCTTCGATTTCGCTCCGCAGCAGTTTGTAATATTCAATGGCTTCGTCGGTGCCGCGGAAGGCGGTGAAGATCGGGCCCATGTAATAGACGCCGCCAAAGTAGCAGTCGATAGGGGATGGCCTGCGTTTGGATTGTTCCAGCATCCAGACCAGGTCGTCTTCGGCTACGGCCGATTTGCGCAGGTAGCCGCGCAGACGGTCTATGTCGAATTTGATGCCGGAGATCTTTTCCAGGGCCGGGATGACGTCCTCTTTAAGCTGTTTGACGATGTAGTCGCGCATGTTTTTGGTCGGGGCGCCGTCGGCGGCGTACGGGACGTGCAGCATTACCGTGGGGCATTTGTACTGTTCACGCAGCAGTTCGAACCATTTCAGGAAGGTGAAGCAGCCGGTGTAGGAGAGCAGCAGGACGTCCGGGTCGGGGAACGGTTTGCCGTTGGGGGCGATGTTCCCTTTAGCCATCATGCCGATGTCGGCTTTGACGTAGGTGCAGACGTCTTCGGAGTGGCCGCCCCGTTCGGCTTCCATGATCATTTCACCTGTCTTTTTGCGCATGGCGTTCTGGATGGCGTTGATCTCGGGAAGGTTGTTGGCGATGTCGAAGCACATGAGGAGTTCGTTCAGGTTGCCCGGGACGAATGTGGAGGAGACTTTGACCTTGCCGCTGGTGATTTTGTCGTAGTTGCGGGTGATCATCTCTTTCTGGACTTCCTGAGAATGAGATTTGATCACGTCCTTGGGTTTGACGATGTCCTGAGCGCTCATGACTGACTCCATAGTTTGATTGTGTCGGCGAAGGTGCCGGACTGTTCGCGGATCGGCTGCATCTGGCCGGAGTTTTCGGCGTATTGCATGGTGATGTAGGGGATCTTGTGGGCTTCAAGCCGGGTGACCATCATCGGCTGGTCCAGCAGGGCCGGGTCGCAGAAGCTGGGGGAGGCGAAGATGACACCGTCGGCACCTCGTTTACTGATGATGTCGAGCAGGTAGCTCCCCTTTTCGTCCATGTTGACTTCGTATTTGGCGGCGGTTTCTGCGCTGTAGTGCAGAAAGGCCTGGGAAAGGTTTTCGATGGGGTCGCCGTTGGTGGGGACTTCCTTCAGCAGCCAGCGGTTGACCATCATGAAGTCGTCGTCGACGATGTAGCAGCCGGAGAGCTCTATGGATTTGATCAGGTTGAGCGGAGGCTGTTCGCAGAAGGCTCCGGTCATTACCACCCGGCAGTTGTCGCGCATCGGCAGATCTTCTTTTTCGGCGGCGGACAGGTACTCTTTCATCAGCTGGGTATGCTCTTCGACCGGCAGGACCATGCCGGCCCGCATCAGAAGGTAGACTTCGGCCGAGGGGGCACGCCAGGGGGTGGCGGAGCGGAAGTCGTAGACTTTGTTAACCCATACGCGGTTTTCATTGTAGAGGGCGATGGAGTTGTTGAGGGCTTCGTCGCTGATGGTGCAACCGCCCAGTTTCTCCAGCCCTTCTTTCAGTTCGCGCAGTTCCTGGGAGTAGAAGACGCCGCCGACGTTGTCTTCGAAGTTCTGAGGGGTGTCGAAGTAGCGAACGTATTTGTCGCTGAACAGGAGTTTCCAGATGCCGGAAAGGTTACGGATGACGTCGCAGATGGAGGGAAACATCATGCCGTCGACGAAGTCGAGTTTGCCGGTGATGGCCAGTTCGATGGTCGAGCGCGGGATGCGGCAGATGTAGCTCTGATAGTAGGCATCGCCATGGATGACCTCCATGTCGGCGCCGCCGCCCAGAACACCCAATGGCAGCATGCCGGCGGCGTGGATGATTTCGCGCGGAACGTAGACCGGCATGTAGCCGATGACTTTGCGTCCGGGCACAGCGGCTTTCCATTCGCGGGCCCGTGTGAAGTCCAGGTCCTCGAACATCTCCTGACAGTACGAAACAATTTCTTTTACCGATTTAGTGTTCATAACATCTGTTCTCCTCTCTGCTT
>JANNLB010000238.1:0-3490 GCA_031396605.1 Geobacter sp.
GGTGAATCGTCAGCATTTGTCATTGAAGTTGCAGATGAGGGACCGGGGATTTCCGAGGCCAACCTCACCCATATATTCGAGCCGTTTTTCACCACCAAAGAAGTTGGTGAAGGAACCGGCCTCGGTCTTTCCATAGTGTATAACATCATGAAGAATCATGGCGGAACGATAGCTGTTCGCAACCTGTCACCTAAAGGTTGCATTTTCGAAGTTGCGTTCCCGATAACGAGGGAAAAATGACGACTACCGCACCCGGCGCACGTATTCTGGTAGTGGATGATGAGCGCCCCTTATTGACGGCACTTGTGACGGCATTGAAGTCGATGGGTTATGAGGTCATTGGTGAGCTCAAACAAAGCGACGGGCTTTCCCGGATTCTCTCATGGCAACCCGATGCGGCGATTTTCGATCTCAATATGCCGGGGATGAATGGAGTAGAACTGACGGCAAAGACGCTTGAAATCATGCCCGATTTGTCTGTCATCCTTCTCACAGGATTCGGTACCATTGATAGCGCGGTGCAGGCAATGCGGGTGGGAGCATATGATTATCTGACGAAGCCGTTTGATCTGAATATTGTTGATTTAACGCTGCAAAAGGCCTTGAAACACCATGAGCAAAAACACCGTTTTCGCCTGCTTGCGGAGGCGACAGGGCGCATTGGGGAATTCGAAGGGATCGTCGGGCAAAGCCCGGCTATCAAGAAGGTGCTGGATTCAGTCAATGCGGTTGCAGACACCGACTCGACCGTTCTTATTACCGGCGAAAGCGGCACCGGCAAGGAAGTAATTGCCCATGCCGTACATACCGCCGGTGCACGTCGCGAAAAACCCTTTATCACCGTTGACTGCGCCACGATTCCCGACACGCTCATCGAAAGCGAACTCTTCGGCCACGCCAAGGGGTCATTCACAGGAGCGCACAAGGACAGGGCCGGACATGTCGAGGCCGCCGCCGATGGTACGGTATTCCTTGATGAAATTGGCGAAATTCCGCTGGGCATGCAAAAAAAACTGCTGCGCTTTCTTGAGGAAAAGACCTTTGTTCGAGTCGGCGAAACCCGTCGCCGCGTGGCACAGGTCCGAATCGTCGCGGCAACCAACCGCAATCTTACCAGCGAGGTTCAGGCCGGCCGGTTCAGGGAAGATCTCTATTACCGGCTCAAGGTGATCGAGATCTGCATTCCTCCTCTCCGGGAACGTGCAGAGGACATCCCCCTGCTGGTAGAGTGGTACTTGACCCGCCTGAACCGCAAGCTTAACCGCAAAATTAACTGCATATCACCGTCGGCAATGAAACTTCTCAACAATTATCAATGGCCCGGCAATATCCGTGAACTGGTGAACCTCCTGGAACAGGTCATGACGTTTCATAATCCTGAAATTCTTGATGTAAAGCACCTCCCCAATAGCGTGCAAACCCTCACCGCTGCATTGCCTTCCCAAACGTTTTCCGAACTTAAGGAACAGGTTCTCGAAGAAGTGGGTCGAAATTATTTTCAATCGCTCCTGAACCACTTTCAAGGAAATGTCACCAAAGCAGCTGATTATGCGGGCATAAACCGCCGGCATATCCATCGGCTCCTTCATGTTTGGGGAATCGATCCCTCCTCGTTCCGCAACAACTGAGACATAAACGTCTCACGCTCTTCGTCATTTCTTGTCGCATGAGACATTTAAGTCTCACTACTCCACCCTATCTGAGACATAAATGTCTCAAAAGCCGCTTTACGCCTCGCTGCATGAAATTATTATATATTAAAGCTTCATAAATAGAATGCAAATCAGTTGAATTATCAACAGGATAACAAGCTGGAAAATATAATTTTGTTGTAATATCATATTGGAACGATGTTTGAATACAATCTGTCCAGATAATGGCCCGCTGCAATAAACCCTGATTTTCAGGCAAATTTTACAGAACATGGGTTTAGATGTCTCGGTACGTTGGCGTCGCGCAGCAAACTGCGTGAAAGCGATTTCGCGGAAGAGGGGGGAAGACATGGGCAAAGTTTTTGTTGAAGGCGGAAATAGAGAAGGACGACAGTATATTCGGGCAGGTCTTGTCACAATAACGATGACGGCGCTATTGGGAGTGTATGCCAACGCCGGCGCATTTGAGATCACGACCGGAAACGAGGACATCAAGGTGAACTGGGACAACTCCATCCGTTACAACCTCGGTTACCGGGTCGGGAAGGCGGACCCGGCGATCCTGGCCAACCCTGACTTTGATGATGGTGAACGCAATTTCAAACACGGGATTGTGGCAAGCCGCCTGGACCTGCTATCCGAATTAGATGTTTCCTACCAAAAGAAATACGGCATCCGCCTGAGCGGCGCGGGATGGTACGATCCGGTGTATAACGGTCGCCTGGGCAATAATGATGATCTGGCAACCTCTAACGCTGTCGACTCAAACGGCAATAAAATTCACATCAATTCCTACACTAAACGCTACTATGCCGGTCCAAGCGGTGAACTGCTGGACGCCTTTGCTTTCGGGAAATTCGAAATCGCGGAAATTCCGATTCAGATCAAAGCCGGGCGCAACACCCAGTTCTGGGGCGAAGGACTGCTGCTGAATGCAAGCCTCAATGGTATTTCCTACGCCCAGTCACCGCTCGACATCGCCAAAGGGTATGCGGTGCCAAATACCGGCTTGAAAGAACTCTTCCGCCCCCTCAACAACATCAGCATTACCGCGCAACCGACCAGTACGCTCACCGTCATGGGGCAATACTACCTGCAGTGGGAGTCCAACCGCTATCCCGAAGCTGGGTCCTATTGGGCGCCCTACGACTTTCTCTTTAACGGCGGCATCGGCTCACAGCAAGCCTTCGGCTTAACGAGGGGCGACGATATTACCCCCCGTCAGATTGGCGACTGGGGCCTCGGCGCCCGTTGGAGCCCCGAGGCATTGAACGGTACAACATTCGGTTTTTACTATCGTAATTTATCCGACAGGATGCCGCAGTTTCACGTTGACACCGATAACGGTCAGTTACGTTTCGCCTACCCGGATAACATCGACCTGTATGGCATCAGTTTCTCCCGCCAGATCCTGGGTGTGAGCGTGGGGGCAGAATTTTCTTACCGGCGTAATATGCCGCTCCTGAGTAATCCTGCGGTTGTTGCCGCTGCCGATCTTCCGGGGAGGGGAAATACCAAGACAGCCCGTGGCGACACTTTGCATGCAGTACTTAATTTCCTGGGGCTGATCAATCGAACGCCGCTGTTTGATTCCGCCCAATGGATCGCCGAATTCAACTGGGGCAATTATTTGCGCGTAACACAGGATACTATAGACGCGAACAATCCTAACGGGACATTCAAAGGCGCGTCCACCTACACTGCTATCGACCACGCCACCAAGGATTTCGTCTCGGTCGACGTGAACTTTGCGCCGACCTGGTTCCAGGTCCTGCCCGGAGCCGACCTCAGCATGCCGATGACCTACAGTAGAGGCTTGCGTGGCAACAGTCCCACGA
>JANNLB010000252.1:0-16683 GCA_031396605.1 Geobacter sp.
CCAAAAGCATCACATCAATTCTTTGACCTTGTCCAGCATGCCTGGGCCAGTTTTTTCCACTTATTATGTCAGTAGGTTTTTTCATTTCCTGCATTGTATTTCTTAAATCACCGGCGTGTACTTGGCTCATAATTAATTCTCCCGTGAAAGTTTTTCCGCCTTTTTTCAAAATGCTGCTGTCGCCGACAAAACCTCTTTTCCAACAACTCCGTCAAAAACTGCCTCTTCTGTAGGTTTTTTGTTCAACTCGTTAATCACCGGAATTCCGCCCTGCTTCAAATATCCAAAACAAAACACAAATCAATATAGCTGTAACTAGCGGTATTTCAGGTGCATATGCAATGGATAAATGTTCCAGTTTACCTGTTGCGTATTCTGCCCATCCCCCCGTGTTCACTCTCTGAAGCCCTGAACCAAACGAAAAGATGAATCTGGAGGAAACGTTTTTATAAGCCGTTACAAATTATTGCGCACTATATGTCGGCTGCTTCACCATGTCAAAGAAATAGCCCGACGATTGTTACAATCATGCGAGCTTGTGTCACATTTGTCCAGCTTACGGGCCGCTGTTCTTCAGTTCTGTTGCCGTACGGGAAAAAATATCATAGAATCCGTAAATGGCTTGAAGAAAATGGGGTGAGACCATGATGAACGTGATGGAGATCAATGGAGTAAAAGCAGTGATAGCATTTGTTCCGGACATCAATATGTTCCGGGGCGAATTTATTGGCTTGAATGGCGGATCAGATTTTTATGCTACCGATATTGAAGGACTGCGTCGGGAAGGCGAAATCTCCCTGAAAGTGTTTGTTGAAATGTGCGCGGAGGAGGGAGTTTCTCTTTACAAAAAGCTTCCGGCGACGCGGAAACCCGGTGCTTGATTCGGGCAAAAAGAGGCGCGGGCAAGAAAGAACGTGGTCTTGAATTGCTGGCCAAGACAGAAACGCGCTGAATCGAAGTTAGCTGTCATGCAGCCGTTCACGCTGCAGAAGTTGCGGAAAAAGATACATCCAGAGAGCTACAACCGCCAGCGTGCCGACACCACCCAGCAGGGCGGCCGGGACTACCCCGAACCAGGCTGCCGTCAGCCCCGACTCAAACTCTCCGAATTCGTTGGAGGTGCCGATAAATACGGCATTAACGGCGCTTACCCGCCCGCGCATCTCATCCGGAGTTTCCAACTGTACGAGCGAAGCCCTGATGACGACGCTGATTATGTCGGTCCATCCCAGCACCGCCAGAGCAAGGCATGACAGAACAATTGACGTCGAAAGGGCAAAGACGACCGTCGCCAGGCCAAACCCGGCAGCGGCTGCGAACATGATTTTACCGACTCTGCGCTGCAACGGTTTTCGGGTCAGATAGAGTGACGCTGCCAATGCGCCTACAGCCGGGGCCGCTCTCAGGATGCCGAGCCCCAAGGGGCCGGCAGCCAGAATATCCCTGGCGAAAATAGGCAGCAGCGCGGTCGCACCGCCAAGCAGCACGGCAAAAAGATCCAATGAAATTGCCCCGAGCAGGACCGGCCGGCTCCGTATGTAGGCGATACCGGCGAACAGCGACGTGAGCGAGGCGGGTTCCCGAGCCGTCAGAGGCCGCCGCTGCATGCGGAGCCGGGCTATGATGGCAGCCGACAGAAAAAAGAGAACCCCCCCGGTGATATATACCGCCCCCGAGCCTGCTATGTAGAGAAATCCCCCCAGCATCGGTCCGATAATGACGGCAGCTTGGCGTACCGAGGCGTTCCTGGCTATCGCAGCAGGGAGCGCCTCCTGTGTCACCAGTGCCGGTAACAGGGTTTGGAAGGTTGTGTACTCGAAGGCGCGGGCAATACCCAACAGAAAGACGATCAGCAGGATGGCATCACGGTCGATGCGGTGCAGCAGGCTGAAAACGGCGAGGCAAAGAAGGGCCAGCGCCTCCAGACTCTGGGCAATGGCTACTATTGAGCGGCGGTCATAGCGGTCTGCAGCATGACCGACATAGAGAGCCAGCAGCAGTGAAGGGACGAACTGTACGAGCCCGACAAGGCCGAGGGCGTCAGATCGTACATCTGCCAGCCGATGGCGACTCCGGCCATCTGGTAGGCAAGTGTTGCCGCTGCTCGGGCGATCAGAAAGTATGTAAAAGGTCTGGTATCGTAGTTCAAGAAGTGGCATCCATTCAGAAGCGATTGAGTGGGGAAGAGAGTCACCCATTAAAAGTTTGCTGTCAACGGCAAAAACCTATGCAAGACAGCGCTACATTTCAAACCTTGAATTCATCTGCAAATCAACAAGAGAGCGATATCCGACGTTTTCCTCTTTTACACATCGCATTTCTTTGCTATACATAACGGTCAATAATTTCTGGAGGAAATCATGCAAAAGTCATTTGGCGTCTGTCTTGGCGCCAGTACGATAAGTATCGCGGAGAGAACTGAATCAGGGGTTGCCTATTCACGAATAACCCACGACGGCAGGGTTATGGGGGTCCTGGATGAATTCTTCTCGACAGCCCTGCCTGCCAAAATCGGTTTTACCGGCAGGAAATTCAAGAAACTGATCACAATTCCGACTGTTTCCGAGCCGGAAGCGGTCGAGCTTGCCTACCGGCAGATACGATCATCATATCCGGAAATCGATTGTATCGTTTCGGCAGGAGGTGAAACTTTTCTGGTTTATATGCTCGACAGCAAGGGAAATATCCGGGGTGTTCATACCGGCAACAAATGTGCGTCCGGTACCGGAGAGTTTTTCTTTCAGCAGATTAAGCGAATGGAGCTGGGGATAGAGGAGGCTGTTGACCGTGCCGCAGGTTCCGAATCCTATCCGGTAGCTGGAAGATGTTCGGTTTTCTGCAAGAGCGACTGCACCCATGCGCTTAACAAGGGGAAGGATAAGGGGGAGGTTGCGGCGGGACTCTGCCGGATGATGGCAGGCAAGATCATTGAGCTTCTGCAGAAAGCCCAGGCGAAAAAGATCCTGATGATTGGCGGCGTCTGCAGCAATCGGGTCGTACTCGACTATATCAGGGAATCGTACCCCGATACCGTCGTACCCGCCGAAGCGCTCGGTTTTGAAGCTCTCGGGGCACTGCTCTGGGCAGAAGAACATGGGATTGTCGTCAATGACAGAGGTACGCTCATTTCTGAGGCATATCACTCCTTTCCGACATTTCCCGCTCTGAAAGAGGCGGGAACCGGCGTCACCTTCAAGTCGGCGCCACGGGGAGAATTTTACGAGGGGGAATACATCTGCGGACTTGATGTCGGCAGCACTACCACCAAGGCGGTGCTGCTCCGGACCGACAATTATGCCATCACTGCCAGTGTGTATCTGCGAACTAACGGCGACCCTATTGCAGCCAGTCGGGAATGCTATCGCCAGGTACTCGCCCAGGCTCCGGCAGGGGCGAGCCTCAATATTATCGGTCTCGGCGTCACCGGCAGCGGCCGGCAGATAGCCGGACTCCATTCATTAAGTGAAGGGGTTATCAACGAGATCGTGGCGCACGCTACTGCTGCGGTACATTTTGACCCGGAGGTGGAAACAATATTCGAAATCGGCGGTCAGGACGCCAAATACACCTCTATTACCAATCGGGTTGCCAGCGATTACGCTATGAATGAGGCCTGTTCGGCCGGTACCGGCTCTTTTCTAGAGGAGGCATGCAGTGAATCACTCGGCATCAAAACGGTAGAAATTGCGGGCATCGCGTTTGAGTCCACCTCTCCCCCCAATTTCAACGATCAGTGCGCAGCCTTCATCAGCAGTGACATCAAGACTGCCGTTCAGGAAGGGGTTGGAAGGGAGGATATTGTTGCGGGCCTGGTCTATTCCATCTGCCAGAATTATCTGAACCGGGTCAAAGGGAACCGGCCGGTGGGGAGAAAGATCTTCATGCAGGGGGGGGTCTGCTATAACAGCGCTGTTCCCGCCGCCATGGCGCAGCTCTGCGGCCAGGAAATTATCGTGCCTCCGGAACCGGGTCTGATGGGCGCATTCGGCGCTGCCCTTGAGGTGTATCGTAAGATCGAGAAGGGTCTCCTGCAGCGGCAGGATTTTGACCTGGCAGAACTGGCGGCGCGGGAAGTCGAGTACAAAGAGCCGTTTATCTGCGCCGGCGGCACCGAAAAGTGCGACCGGAAATGTTCGGTCGCCCGGATCTCCGTAAAGGGGAAAACGTATCCCTTCGGAGGGGCGTGCAACAAATATTACAACATCATCGGCAACAAAAGCGCGTACGACACGAACGAGCTTGATCTCGTCAGGCTGCACGAAGAACTGGTATACCGGAAATACGCCCCCGCTCCGGTCAATAAAGGAAGGGCCACGGTCGGTATCCCGGCTTCGCTGTTTTCCAATACATTTTATCCGCTCTATGCCCATTTCTTCACGAATCTCGGAGCAGAGGTGATTCTCGGCGACATCATTGATCCGCGCGGCATGGAGGCGGTCGGCGCCCCCTTCTGTTACCCGGTCGTGCTCAGTCACGGCCTGACGGGTGGACTCCTTCAGAAAAAGCCGGACTATGTTTTTATTCCCCATGTCCTCAGTTCTGCCGTTGAAAAAGGCGACGAAGCAAGCTGTACCTGTCCGTTTGTCCAGGCGGAACCGTATTACCTGAAGGCTGCTTTCCACGAGCAGCTGGCGCCCCGGCTTATCACGGCGGTGCTTACGTTTGACGATCATAAAAAACTGCGGAAAGCATTTGCGGGGATCGGCAGGCAGTTCGGAGCTTCCGCCCGTGCGGCAGGCCGCGCCTTCGACGATGCCTGGAAAGTACTGCTGGCCATGCGCACCGAAATGAGAGCAATCGGAGCGAGTTTCATTGCCGGGCTCAGGGAGGATGAAACGGCGCTGGTTCTGTTCGGGCGCTCATACAACGCCTTCAACCGGCATGGGAACATGGGGATTCCGCACAAGTTCGCCACGCGCGGCACGAAGATAATTCCGCACGACTTCCTGCCGCTGGACGATTCTTCAGGCGACACTGTTGAGTGGATGTACTGGACATCGGGACAGGGAATCCTCAAGGGGGCCAGCTATATTCTGGACAAACCGAACCTGTACGGGGTTTATATCACCAACTTCAGCTGTGGTCCGGATTCGTTCATTACCGGCTACTTCCGCAATATCATGGGACAGAAACCGTCCCTGACGCTCGAACTTGATGCCCATACGGCTGATGCCGGGGTGGACACCCGTATTGAAGCGTTTCTCGATGTTGTCAGAGGGTATCGTGAGCTGAACCTGCCCCGGCCTGTTGAGGAAACGTTCGTACCGGCCGAACTCTTCAGCAGAAAGAGCGGCATGTTTGTCCGAACAGGCAGCGGCCGGGAATATCCGTTGACTGATCCGAAAGTCACCGTGCTGATACCCTCCATGGGGGACACCGCAGCCAAAGGACTCGCAGCCGCTTTCCGCCACGCGGGAATCAGATCGGAGGCCCTCCCTCCTCCCGGCCAGCAGGAACTGATGCTTGGCAAGGGAGAGGCCACCTGCAAGGAGTGCCTGCCGCTGCTGCTGACCTCCGGCTCACTGCTCCGCTATCTGGAAGAGCGCAAGAGACATGACGAAGTGGTCGTCTATTTCATGCCGGGCGCCGATGGCCCCTGCCGTTTCGGGCAGTACAATGTGTTCATGTCCAACCAAATCAAAAAGAATCGCCTCGATAACATTGCTCTGCTGTCCCTTTCCTGTGAAAACGGCTATGGCGGCATGTCAACGGCATTTACCCGGCGGGCGTGGCGGGCCTTCAGTATCAGTGACGGGCTTGATGAAGTGTACGCAGGCGTGCTGACGGTGGCCCGGAATCGCGAAGAAGCACTGTCGATTTACGAAGCCGGAAAAGCGCGCATCATCGAGAGCATCGCCACTGACACGTTTGCAGATACTTTGAATGTGCTTGAAGTGGTGATGAATGCTCTTGGCCGCTGCGGCAAGAAATATCCGGTGGGCGATGCGGTGATGGTGAATCTGACCGGTGAAATCTATGTCCGCCGCGACGGTTTTTCTCGGCAGTATCTTGTCGAGCAGCTGGCGGACCGGGGGGTGCTGGCACGAACAGCTCCACTCACTGAATGGATGTACTATACCGACTACACCGTACTTAAAGGGATAGCAAACGACTCCTCGTTTGGGGCACGACTCGGCATCCGCCTGAAAAACCTGTTCATGCGCAGGGACGAGGCCGACATCCGGAAGCGCCTCCTTCTGAGCGGCTTTTACCACCCCTGCACGGTTGATGTGGAGGATCTGATGGATCGTGGCGCCGCACTTATCAACCCTGCTCTGAGCGGTGAAACGATCCTGACGGTCAGCTCCGTGCTGACCGAGGTGGGTGATGATACCCATGGCGTCATCAGTATCGGGCCGTTCGGCTGCATGCCGTGCCGGATTGCCGAGTCGGTGCTCAACCATCGTCTGATTGATGAAAAAGAGAATTTTTCCCGACACGACGGCGCTTTCTGGGCAGAACATAAAAATGAGCTGCCCCTGCCGTTTCTTGCTATAGAAACTGACGGCAATTCATTCCCTCAGGTGGTTGAGGCGCGTCTGGAGAGCCTGGTGCTTTCCGCTCAACGTCTGAAGGCGGAACTGGACAAAGGGGCACATTCCAGCCATTGATCGAGCCATGACGGAATATTCTGCATGAGAAAAGGGCGTCCTGGATGGGGCGCCCTTTATTTTTAGTGTGAAATTACGGCAGGATTATTTCTTCGAGGCAAGATTGATTTCGGCATCCGAAGCACGCAGGTAGACCGGCAGCAATTGAGACGGCTCCAGCAATTCACCACGCCGGAAGGCATGCAGCGCCAATAGAACCCCGTTGGCGGCATGGGGGAAATTGAAAGGGAAGGGGGCGAAGACCGCCTGTTCACCCAACTTTTCGGCAATCTGATCGTGATAGCGCACTGCGCCTTCTCCAACGAAGATGACCTGTTGATTTGTCAGGCCGGCAATCTGATCGAGAAGCAGAGCGGGGGGGAGAACGCAATCAGCAATACGGGGAGAGGGAACAGGGACAGAACAGTCATAAAGAGCGGCGTACACTTCGCTCTTGCGGGCATCGAGCAGCGGACATATCAATGTTGCCTGGAGAGAAAAATTCATAGCCAGCATGGCCAGCGAGGAAAAACCGGCACATGGCTTGCCGACAGCCAGCGCCAGTCCCTGAATCGTCGCTACGCCGCCACGAACGCCGGTAAATGAACCGGGTCCGACCGCCCCGGCGAAAAGGTCAACCTCGGCAATAGCCAGACCGGCAGTTGTCAGAAGTCGCTCAATTTCGGGTACGAGTCGGGCTGAAAGGGTGCGGTTGGTGTTTACCAGAGATTCGGCAACGATCTGCTCGTCAACGGCGATTGCAATGCTGGCGAGGGAAGTTGAAGTATCAATAGCGAGGATATGCATCGTCACCCCGGGCGGTTGACAAAATACCTGATGATATCGTTGTAGAAAGCCAGAACCATCAGGCCTAACAGCAGCACCATTCCTATCTGCTGGGCGTATTCGCGAACCTTTTGGGGAACCGGCCGGCGGAAAATCAGTTCCATGAAATAGAACAGCAGGTGTCCGCCGTCAAGTACCGGCACCGGCAGCAGATTAAGTACGCCAAGGTTGACAGAGAGCAGTGCCATAAATGCCAGAAAAGGCCCAATACCAGCGGTTGCCTGCTCTCCGGCCATCTTGGCGATCATGATCGGACCGCCGACGCTGTCCATCGGCACGACGCGCTGTACCATTTTGACCAGCGACATGACCGTCAGGTCAATGACCTTCCAGGTCTGTTCGGTACCCTTTACAACGGCTTGGAGTGGATTAAAGTACTCGGTGACGACTTCACCCGCCGAGGTCACCCCGATGGCATAGCCGCTTATTTTCTCGCCGAACAGGTTTTTTGAGACGCGTGGTTCGGGAGTTATAGTGAAAGAGATCTCCGCAGCATCACGTTTTACCGTCAGTGCCAGCGGTTTCCCATTGCTGGCTGCAACCCCCTCGGCAATCTGATCCCAGCGGTTGATCGGCTTATTGTTTATGGCGGTGATGACATCACCTTTTTGCATGCCGGCTTTTGAAGCCGGTTTGTCTTTGAGGGCTTCGCCGATTCTGGTTGTCATCGTAGGAACGCCCATCATGCAGAGTACGATGAAAATCAGCCAGGCAAAGAGCAGATTGAACACCGGACCGGCCATGACGATCGCAATTCGCGCCAGCACAGGTTTATGGGCGAAGGAACGGGCTTTTTCATCTTCGGTAAGTTCTCGCAGAACCGGCTCTGAAGTTGCGCCTGACGGAGCATTTTCGTCTTCCGGGCGGGGATCTTGCTCTCCCCCCTCAATAAAGCCCCCTTCTCCGAACATCTTGACATAACCGCCAAGCGGGAACGCCGAAAGCAGATATTCCGTCTCGCCGATTTTTTTGCCTATCAGTTTGGGGCCGAAACCGAGAGAAAACTTTTCAACACTGACTCCCATCAACTTGGCCAGCAAGAAGTGTCCTAACTCATGAACAAAGATCAAAATTCCCAACACAATTATTGCATAAATAACGGTCATATCAGTGTCCTATTTCCTTGCAGATTTCAAGTGCTGACTCTCTGCCCCAGAGGTCGGCCTTCAGTACTTCTTCGATGGATCGCAGATTATGTGGTGTGTGGGCATCCATAGTGCGCTCAATGGTCTCGGCTATCCGGGTGAAACCGATGCGCCCTTCCAGAAATTCCGCGACAGCAATTTCGTTGGCGGCATTCATAACGGCCGGCATGCTTTCTCCCGCCGTGATGGCGCGATAGGCAAGTTCCAGGCAGCGGAACTTGACGTGGTCAGGTTTGAAAAAGGTCAGGCCGGAGAAGGCTGTCAGATCCAGGGGCTTGACGCCGGATGTGATCCTTTCGGGATACGACAGAGCATAGGCGATAGGGGCCTTCATGTCCGGTGTGCCGAGCTGGGCAATTATGCAGCCGTCAACATACTCAACCATGGAGTGAATGATACTCTGTGGATGGATATTGACCTGGATTTTCTCTACCGGAGTGTTGAACAGCCAGCAAGCCTCGATCACTTCCAGCCCCTTGTTCATCATGGTGGCCGAATCGATTGTGATCTTTTTTCCCATGTTCCAGTTAGGGTGATTAAGGGCATCCCGTACCGTGACGTGTGACAGCTGAGCAGCCGGAGTATTCAAAAACGGGCCGCCTGATGCGGTCAGAATGATTTTGCCAATATCTTCGCTCCGGTGCCCTTCAATAGACTGAAAGATAGCGCTATGTTCGCTGTCCACCGGAAAAAGTCTGACACCGAACTCCGCGACAAGATCCATGAAGAGGTGGCCGGCCGTAACGAGGGTTTCCTTGTTGGCGAGGGCGATATCCTTGCGGGCGCGGATTGCAGCGGCGGTTGGAACCAGACCGGCAGCTCCGACGATGGCGGCAACGACCATCTCGGTTTCATCCGCTGTTGCAGCGGCAATCAACCCTTCCACCCCACCCAGAATTGTTACATCCAGACCATTGCAGAGCTCCTTCAGGCGGGGAACATCCCCAGGCGAGGCAACGACGGCAATCCGGGGAGCAAATTGTCTGATCTGCCGTACAAACAGCTCCAGATTTTTTCCGGCGGTTATGGCTACAACCCGGAACCGGTCGGGATGGGCAGTAACAATTTCGAGCGTGCTGACGCCGATCGAACCGGTCGAGCCGAGGATGGAGATGTTTTTCATGGATCAGCCTCTGAAAAAAAAGAGCACGTAATAATAAGTGATCGGAGCTGCGAACAGGATGCTGTCCAGACGGTCAAGCACACCGCCATGACCGGGAATGATCGAACCGGAATCCTTGACGCCGAAGCTGCGCTTCAGCAGTGATTCGAACAGATCGCCGGTTTGGCCGACCACCCCGATAACGAGCGCGGTCACAACAGCATCACCGAAAGTCAACTGCGGGAAGAAGGTGAACTTGGCCAGAAAGGTGCCGCAGAGACTGCCGACGAGACCCCCGACAGCACCCTCGATGCTTTTTTTGGGACTGACCAGCGGATAGAGGCGGTTTTTGCCGAAAACAGTGCCGGTATAATAGGCTGCAGAGTCATTGGTCATCACAATCAGCATGATGACAAACAGCCACTGGATTCCGAAGGTGGTCTGTCGCACCAGGACGAGATGCATCAGCATGAAAGGGATGTAGAGGAACGCCAACAGGGCAAAGGCCACTTCGCTTGCGGCTGTTTCAATTGTGCGGATCCGGAACAGGAACAACAGTGAAAAACCGATAAAAAGCAGGCCGATGCCGGGGATAATGAGTCTGTCATTTGCTGCAAAAGGGATAAAAATCAGTGTGGAACCGGTCAGGGCGGCAATCCGGAGTTCAAGCTTTCGTGCCGGCAGGGCCATGCGATAAAATTCGGCAATGCCTGTTGCGGAAATCAGAGCCAGCAGGCAGGCAAGGAGAAGGGACCCACCCTTAAGGACGGTCAGGATGACGATTGGCAGCAGTATGACCGCGGAGATCAGGCGTTTGATAGGCCGCCCCTTTGTGTTATCTGGTCGCCGGTCATTCCGAAACGCCGTTCACGGGACTGGAAATCGGCCAGCGCTTTATGGAGTTCGTTAATGGTGAAATCGGGCCAGTTTGTCTCGGTGAAATAAAGCTCGGTATAGGCAAGCTGCCAGAGCAGAAAGTTGCTGATGCGCATCTCTCCGCTGGTGCGAATAAGGAAATCGGGGTCTGGCAGACCGCCGGTATCCAGATAGTTATCGAAAAGTTCGGTGGTAATGTCGTTCGGTGACAGTTTGCCATCTACGGCATCCTGCGCAATGTGGGCAGCGGCCCGGCACAGCTCCTGCCTGCCGCCGTATGACAGAGCCAGCGTCAATACCATTCCGGTGTTCGCGGCGGTCTTGCGGATGGCTTCTTCCAGAGTTTCGTTGACGTCGTCCGGGAGATCAATGCGATTGCCGATGACGTTGTAACGGATGTTCTTGCGCATCATCCTCGCGGTTTCCTGGCGGATATATTTTTTGAGCAGCGTCATCAAGGCCCGCACTTCCAGCGCGGGCCGCGACCAGTTTTCCGAGGAGAACGCAAACAGGGTCAGGTATTTGATCCCGAGCAAGGACGCCTGCTCGACCACCATTTTTACCGTTTCGGCGCCGCGCTGGTGCCCGACTATTCGTTTGAGCATGCGCTGCTGTGCCCAGCGGCCGTTACCGTCCATGATAACCGCCAGATGGACCGGAAGTTTTTGAGGGTCAAGCGGCGTCATCAGACTTCAAGGACCTCTTTTTCTTTGTGTGCAACCGCTTCATCCATTTTCTGCTCAAAACTTTTAGTAACGTCCTGTACATCTTTTTCATACTTTTTTAATTCGTCTTCGGTAATGGCCTTATCTTTTTCCAGTTTCTTCAGCTTGTCGATCGCATCCCGGCGAATGTTCCTGATGGCAATCTTGTCTTCTTCAGCCCTTTTTTTAAGTACCTTTACGATATCCTTGCGGCGCTCTTCGGTCAGAAGAGGAAGATTCAGACGAATGGTTTTGCCGTCGTTGGAGGGGGTCAGGCCGAGGTTGGCGTTTATGATGGCCTTTTCTATAGACGGGATGATCTTGGCCTCCCAGGGGGTGATGGTAATGGTGCGCGCCTCGGGAACAGCCAGGGTCGCTACCTGACTCAGCGTGGAGGTGTTTCCGTAATAATCTACGGTTATGGCATCAAGCATGCCGGTAGTGGCCCGTCCGGTACGGATCTTCTGGAATTCGTTTTTCAGGACGCCCAACGTTTTTTCCATATGGATCTTCATGTCATCAAGAATGTTCTTTGGCATGGTTATTCTCCTTGTACGATGGTGCCGATCTCTTCACCGAAGATAACTTTCTTGATATTACCTTCCGTAGTCAGATCAAAAACAATAATAGGCAGGTTGTTGTCCATGCAGAGCGATATAGCAGTGGCATCCATAACCTGCAACCCTTTTTTGAGAACATCGATATAGGACAGCTTCGATATTTTAACCGCATCGGGATCTTTCTTTGGATCGGCTGAATAAACACCATCCACCTTCGTCCCTTTGAGGATGACCTGGGCGTTGATTTCCATGGCCCGCAGGCTGGCGGCGGTATCGGTCGTGAAGTAGGGATTTCCGGTTCCGGCGCCGAAAATAACAACTCTCCCTTTTTCAAGGTGGCGCATGGCGCGACGACGGATGTACGGCTCGGCCACCTCCTGCATGGCGATTGCCGACTGGACGCGGGTCGAAACGCCCTGCTTTTCGAGGGCATCCTGCATGGCCAGCGAGTTGATGACGGTGGCCAGCATCCCCATGTGGTCGGCGCTGGTGCGATCCATCCCGTTGGACGAGGCGGCAAGGCCGCGGAAAATGTTGCCGCCGCCTATAACAAGCGCTAATTGCACTCCGCTGTCGACAACCTCTTTGATCTCTCGCGCGATGGTGTTCAGTGTCTGAGGGTCGATGCCATAGCCCTGTTCACCGGCCAGCGATTCGCCGGAAAGCTTCAAAAGTACCCGGGTGTAGGATTGTCTGCCCATATTGTGCCTCCGGAATTAATTGAAGTCGGTACGTAAGAAACAAATCATGAAAAATACACTTTATTGGGAAAAGAACAAAAAAAAGCCGGCCATTTCAGGCCGGCTTCGAAGTAAGAATTAGAGGCCGGCTACTGCCGCCACCTCGGCGGCAAAGTCGCATTCCTTCTTTTCCAGACCCTCACCGAGGGCATATTTTGTAAAGCGGGTAATGGTGATCGCTGAACCAAGTGCTTTCCCGGTTTCAGCGGCTAATTGCAGGATTGTTTTGTCGGTGTCTTTGACAAACTGCTGTTCGACCAGGCAGATATCGGCATAGAATTTGTTTACCTGACCGTCAATAATTTTCTCGAGGATATTTTCAGGTTTACCGGTCTCACGCGCCTTGGCACGGTAGATATCCTTCTCGCGTTCAAGTACGTCGGCATCGACCTCACTGCGCTGAATATACAGAGGTGACGCGGCCGCGGCATGCATTGCCACATCCTTGACAAAGGCGGCAAATCGCGGGTCCTTACCAGCGGCAGCGTTGTCGCAGGTCGCCTCGACAAGAACACCGATTTTCCCGCCGGCATGGATGTATGAACCGATCGCGCCGGCACCTGGAATGACATAGCTGCTGAAGCGGCGGATCTGCATGTTTTCGCCGATGAGAGATATGGCCTCGTTCAGCATGGCCTGAATGGTTTTGCTGCTGTCACCATAGTAGGACTGCGCAAAAAGCTCCTCAATAGAAGCAGGATTAGACAGAAGGATATGGTTCGCAATATCTTTTACAAAACCCTGGAACTTCTCATTTTTTGCGACGAAGTCGGTTTCACTGTTGATCTCAAGCAAAATGCCCTTATCACCTTCCGCGGAGACTGCAGCAGCAACCATACCCTCAGTGGCGGCGCGCCCGGCTTTTTTTGAAGCAGCCGCAAGGCCTTTCGTACGCAGGAAATCTACCGCCTGATCAAAATTACCGTCAGTCTGTTCAAGCGCCTTTTTGCAATCCAGCATTCCGGCTCCGGTTGATTTTCTCAATTCTGATATCTGCGCTGCTGTTACGGCCATCTGTTATTCTCCTATCCTGATGCAACAGAAATTTTTAAATGTGATTTATTCGCCCGTTACGGCTGTTTCTTCTGCTGCTGCTGTCTCTTCAGGCGCATATTCTTCCGTACCCTCGGTATCAGTCTGCAATGCTGTCTTGCGCGCCAGAATCCCTTCGAGAACCGCATCGGCCATTTTCGCCGAAAGCAACCGAATGGCACGAATCGCATCGTCATTGCCCGGGATGACATAATCTATCGGGTCGGGATCGCAATTGGTGTCGACGACAGCAACAACCGGAATGCCGAGTTTGTTGGCTTCCTGAACGGCGATCTCTTCGTTTTTAGGATCTATGACGAACATGACGCCGGGGAGTTTGTTCATAGTTTTGATACCGCCCAGTGTCTTCTGAAGTTTTTCGCGGTCGCGGGTAAACTGGAGCGCCTCTTTTTTGGTGTAGGCTTCGATGGTGCCGTCTTCAAACATGGCGTCAATCTTTTTGAGACGATCGATACTCTGTTTGACGGTGGAAAAGTTGGTCAGCATACCGCCCAGCCAGCGCTGATTGACGTAATGCATGCCGCAGCGGGCTGCTTCTTCGGCCACAGAATCCTGAGCCTGTTTCTTCGTGCCGACAAACAAAACGGTGCAGCCATCCTGAGCGGATTCCTTGACAAAGCTGTAGGCTGTTTTGAAGTAGCGGACGGTTTTTTGCAGATCGATGATGTAGATCCCGTTACGGGCCCCGAAAATGTAGGGTTTCATCTTGGGGTTCCAGCGTTTTGTCTGGTGACCGAAGTGGACACCGGCTTCCAGCAGCTCCTTCATACTGATACTCGACATGTGCTTCTCCTTTGGTTTTCCTCCGCCCCGTCGAATCCCCGACATCTTAATTATCTAGGGACACCACCGGATCTACCGGGGCGTGTGAATTGAACAGCGGAACTTTATAGCACAGTAATTTCGGCAAAATCAAGGGAAAATACGATGTTGATCCGGAGTCCGGCAGTCTTCCGCACCACTGCTGCAATCGGGCAGGCATCCACGCAGCGTCCACAGTTGTTACACCGTACAGGATGTAGAATCACTGCGTTTTTGTGAAACTTTTCCGTTTCAAGTGTGATTATTTTTTCCGGGCAGGCAGAGACGCACCGGCCGCAACCGCTACAGGACGCCGGGTTGATTGCCGGTACAACAGGAACGCTCTTTACAGTCCCAGTTCCATCTGTTTCCATGTGAACTCGCGCTTTATCTGCTTGCGGTTAAAGGGGTAATAGCGGGGGCATTTGGCAACAACGGCATTCGCCGCCTGCTTGCAGGTGCGGCGACAGGAGGTGCAGAGCTTGTTTGTGGTTGGGCGATATGAGTTATTTTTTTGTTTAGTTTTCATAAATGGGACTCAAAAACTTTTTACAGGGATACAAGGGATGTAGGGGGATAATACCTTAATAACCTAGCGATTTAAAGACGTTTTTAGTTGCAACTAAATATTTATTTTACTTTTGCCGTTATCCCTTGTATCCCCTTTATCCCTGTTAAATTGAATGGTTTTACGCAACTTACAACTAAACATTTATTCTACAAACCTGACCCAGCCGAATTCATCTTTCAGCTTTCCTGTCTGGATGCCGGTCAGGGTGTCATACAGCTGCTGGGTGACTTTCCCGACCTTACCGCCGGTCAGCTGCAGGCACTCATCCTTGTAGCAGAGCTTTCCAACCGGAGTGATGACCGCTGCAGTTCCACTGCCGAAAGCTTCGGTAACTTTGCCGGACCTGATATCGGCCATCAAATCATGTATGTCGATCTGGCGTTCCTCCGCAGTATAACCAAGGGTGGGCGCCAGTTTCAGTACCGAATCGCGGGTTACGCCGGACAGGATCGATCCGGTCAACGGGGGGGTAACAATATGAGTGCCGTAGGCAAAAAACATATTCATGGCGCCGACTTCCTCGATGTAGCGCCGCTCCCTGCCATCCAGCCAGAGCACCTGGTCAAACCCTTTTTTCTTGGCCTCCAGCCCCGCTTTAAGCGAGCTTGCATAGTTGCCGCCGGTCTTGGCCTCGCCGGTTCCCCCCGGCACGGCTCGTACATAATAATCTTCCACCATGATGTTTATCGGATTGAACCCGGCCGCATAATAAGCGCCCACCGGTGAGAGGATGACATAAAAGTAATAGTGATCGGAAGGCTTGACACCAAGAACCGGTTCAACGGCAATCAGGGTCGGGCGGATATAGAGCGATGTGCCGGAAGCGGTCGGTATCCAGTCGCGCTCAAGCGAAACAAGCTGTTCGATCCCCTTCAGGAACAGTTCCTCAGGGACAGGCGGAAGACAGATCCGGTCACCGGATTGATTGAAGCGTCGCGCATTCATCTCGGGACGGAACAGGGCTACCCGTCCGTCGTCCCATTTGTAGGCTTTGAGCCCCTCGAAAATTTCCTGCGCATAATGAAAAACGAGACAGGCGGGGTCGAGCACAAAAGGAGCGTACGGTTCAATTCGGGCGTCACACCACCCCTGGCCGGCTTTCCACTCTATTAACAGCATCCGATCGGTAAAGTATTTGCCAAAACCGAGTTTGGACTGGTCAGTGATTTTTACCTTCATCTTCTCGGCCGGTAACGGAACAATTTGAATATCCATGATTCACCTCATTTATCTGTATGAACGATTGCTGTAACTACCATATTCGGTTAATTGCGGCAAGATGAAAAAGCTTGAGTAGTCCGTTATACCGCCGCTTCAAGCCTGAAAACTATCAATATCAACCATAGTGTACAGCCTCCTCTAAAACGTGAGTCGCCCACTGGTTAAGGTTTTTGCCTTCGCTCTCGGCGGCCATGATTGCAGCGGAATGAACTTCGGGTGGGACGCACTGCAACACCTTTCCGGGGGCAGGTTCAAGTGTAGATAGACTCCAAGCCTTTCCTCTTGACTATATTAAGTAATGTTATGGCCGGGCCGCTTGGGTGCTTCTCGCCACGTTCCCACTTGCTGACTGTTCCAAGAGACACCCTTAAATATCGAGCAAAAACGGCCTGAAATATCATGGATGTCCCCGAAATATTCCTCGTGTTTGCACTCATCATTTCCTAATCGGTTGATTCATTCAGCCGCAATAGT
>JANNLB010000257.1:0-3102 GCA_031396605.1 Geobacter sp.
ATCAGCAGCTACCTGGCCGAGAATAGCGCCTTTACGGTCTATTCCACTCCCGACCCGGCAGCCGGGAAGCTGTCCCATACGGAATATACGACCCTGAAGGAGATCAAAGGGTTCAGCCTGCTGGAAATCCACCTGCTTACCGGCCGCAAACACCAGATACGTGTGCATCTGTCGGAAAAGGGGCACCCGGTCGTGGGGGACAAAAAATACGGGAAGGGGAACGACCCCTGCGGCACCCTGGCGCTGCACGCAAGATCGATCTCCTTCACCCACCCGGTCAGCGGCAAACGGCTCTCCTTTGAAACCGGCATCCCCGATTTTTTTACCCGTCTGGTCGGTAAAATTGATCCGGAAAGCAAGAGTCATCCCGTTTGCAAAGAAAGTTTTGAAGTTCCCTCGTAATCCCTCAAAAAAAGCAACACCCCGCGGGCCGCTGCCGCTTCAACGCCCCATCATGATGCCGAGATCCTCTGCTGTGCGAACAATCTCGCCATCCGGATCAACCAGCTTCAACTCGCGGGTGGCTTCCTCGATCGGGACTGAAGTGATCCTGCGCCCTTTCAGACAGGCCATCCGGTCGAATTCTCCATCCGCGACCATCTGAACCGCTTTCGTACCGAAGCGGCTGCCCAGGGCGCGGTCAAAGGTGGTGGGGGAACCGCCTCGCTGCAGATGTCCCAGCACGGTCACCCGAACGTCCATCTCCAGGCATTTTTCAATCTGCCGGGCCACGTACTGGCCGATCCCGCCCAGCCGTTCGATGCTGTGGCGCTCGTCGGCCTCTTTGGCGACCACCCGGTCGCCTCCGGCCGGGAACGCCCCTTCGGCGGCCACTACGATGCTGAAGCGGCTCCCCCGTGCGGACCGTTTCTTGATGGCGGCACAGATCTGTTCCAGGTGGAAAGGTATCTCCGGGATAAGAATCACGTCAGCACCGCCGGCGATACCCGATTCCAGGGCGATCCAGCCCGCATAGCGCCCCATTACTTCAAGAATCATCACCCGGTGATGACTCTCGGCGGTCGTGTGCAGCTTGTCAAGCGCATCGGTGGCGGTTTCCAGGGCGGTATTATAGCCGAAGGTAAAGTCCGTCTCGCGCAGGTCATTATCGATTGTCTTGGGCACACCCACCACCGGCACACCCTTCTTCGCCAGGTCCAGGGCGATCTTGAGCGACCCTTCACCCCCCACGGCGATCAGCGCCTCTATTCCCAAGGCGCGGATGTTTTCCACGACCCGGTCGGAAATATCGATACGGGTGACCTTTCCGTCCCGTTCCACCGGGTAATCAAACGGATTACCCCGGTTGGTGGTGCCCAGGATGGTGCCGCCTCGGGGGAGGATGCCACGCACGCTTTCCAGCGTCAGCGGCCGGCACTTGTCCAGGTCCAGCAGGCCGTCAAAGCCGTCCTCGATACCGATCACCTGCCAGCCATGACGGATGATGGCGGATTTTACCACGCCGCGGATGACGGCGTTCAGGCCGGGGCAGTCGCCGCCGCCGGTGAGGATGCCGATTTTCGAGATAGTCATGGGATATCTCCTGATATTGATTCATTGTGTCCCGGAGTCGCCTGACAGTAAATCAAACCTGCCGGATGAATCAAGTGATAAAGTGTTACACTGATTTTTGCCATGGAGTATAATAAAAATACAATGAGCAAGCAAACTGTCCGGCGTGTGTGGCGGGCAAGGGAGGTGTGCCGTGAGAGGACGCGAAATTATCACTGCGCTTAAGGAACGGCGAAACGAGGGGCACTGTTTCGTCAAGTGGTGGAGAAAAGAGGAAGATTTCCTTGACTATGACCTGATCGACCGGTTTGTTGAGAATACCGGCGGAAGCGATGAGATCGGAGGGGTCGATCTGCTGACCATGGATGACATGTGGGACGAGGTCAGACGGGTCGGCGGCACGCGGGTGACTCTGCTGCATGATCAGGATGGCGACAAAGTCAGGTGGGTGCACGAAGGCAAAGCGGGTCTGCGGACGAACGTGTGCGCCTTTACTCCTGAAACATTGATGGAGATTTATGATGTTGAGACAAAAGGCAATCCGGTTGATTCATGATATACCCGGAGTCTGTTGTGTGTGAGTCTGCAAAGGGGAGCGGGCGCGCGGACAAAACCGGAAGGTGATAACATGATCTCCACATACGACCTGATAATACTCGGATCCGGTTCAACCGCTTTTGCCGCTGCGCTTCGCGCCACAGGCTACGGAGCACGGGTTATGATGTTCGAGAAGAGTGTGCTGGGAGGCACCTGCATCAACTGGGGTTGTATACCGAGCAAGACGCTTATCCATGCCGCCCTTTTCAAGCATGAAGCTTATCTGGGGAGCCGGATCGGTCTCAATAGCGTGGATGACGTCCGTGATATTGACACGGAGCGGCTCTTCAAGCATCGGGATTCGGTTGTAGCCGGACTCCGCCAGAAGCGCTACCTCGATGTTCTCGGCAATATGAAGGGGCTGGATCTGGTCAAGGGGACCGCCCGCTTCAGCGATCCCCGCACCGTTGAGTGCGACGGCCGATCTTACCGGTCCGGGCGCTTTCTCGTTGCCGTGGGTGGTAATCCGCGCATACCCGCTCTGTCCGGCCTTGAGAAGTGCACCTATTACACCAGCCGCAGCGCCCTGCTGCTCAAGAAACTTCCGGCCTCTCTCGTCATAATCGGCGGGGGAGTAATCGCGGTTGAGATGGGGCAGATGTACCACCGCCTTGGATGCCGGGTGACGATTCTTGAACATGGTCCCCGCCTGCTGCCGACGGTTGAAGCTGAACTTTCCGTGTCGGTACTGGATATTTTGGAGAAAGAAGGGATCAAGGTCGTCACGAATGTCAGCTTCTGCTCTCTGGACAGACTCGGGGAGCTGAACGTTGTATATGCCGACGTCGGCGAGCAGCGCCACGAATACACATGCGAGGCGCTGCTTCTGGCGGTCGGCACCGTCCCGGCTACGGCAGGCATCGGACTGGATACGACGGGAGTGGCGCTGGATGACAAAGGATTTATCATAACCGACCGGCAGATGCGCAGCTCGGTGGATGGTATCTGGGCGGCCGGTGATGTGGTCGGCAAAATGATGATCGCCACGGTCGG
>JANNLB010000260.1:0-10832 GCA_031396605.1 Geobacter sp.
CCCTCAAGCTCCGCCAGGTTCCCTGCAGAAGCAAGCTCTTCGGCCAGTACAGCCTTGTTAAGACCGGCAACCAGCCAGGCTTCGCTGCCGGGACGACACTGGAGGAACGCGTTGGCATACTTGTTCATGGAACTGGCGCGACTGCCTGCCAGCACCAGTTTGGCATCATTTTTCGTGGCTGCCTGAATGACACGATAGGCAAACCCGGCCGATTCGGCCTTGAGGTCGGCCCCTATCACAATAATAGCGGTGGCTTTTTCGATGGCATCGATATCGAATGTGCCGCCGCTGTAGCCGAGCATCTTCCACTGGACCATCTGCGCGGGAAGATAGCCGAGACGAGCCTCAGAGTCGATATTGTTGCTCCCCAGCGCCCCGCGCAGGAACTTCTGGAAGAGATAGCTTTCTTCGTTGGTCACACGCGGCGAGCCGATACCGGCAACGGCATCCCCACCGGAAACAGAGGCTATACCTTTAATCCCCGCGGCAACGGCTCCGAGCGCATGGTCCCAGGAAACCATTGAAAGATGGCCCGAGCCATCTTTCATCATGGGTGTTGTTATGCGATACGGAGAGTTGAATGCGGCATACCCAAAGCGGCCGTTGATACAGAGATTGCCCTTGTTGTAACCGTCATCGGAGCTGGTAACACGCTCCACACGGCCATTAAAGGCATGGTATTCGATCTCGCAACCGGAAGAACAGAATGCACAAATGCTTTTGGTCACCTCGAAGGTCCAGGGACGGCCACGGAATTTGAACGGTTTGCTGATCAGGGTGCCGGTCGGGCAGGCACCGATGCAGTTGCCGCAGAAATCGCAGTCAAGCGGCTGACGGGTAATGGTATCGATAATAGTATTATCGCCGCGATCGACAACCTCAATGGCCTCACGCCCGACAACCTCACGGCAGACCTTGACACATTTTTCACAGAGGATGCAGCGGTTCGGGTCACTCTCAAGCAGCTTCCAGTCATAGCGGATCGGCAGGCGTTCCAGATCGGCGCCGTAACTGTTTTTGACAACCTTGAGGGAATAGCAGCTATCCTGCAGGTTGCACTCTCCTCCTGCGTCGCAGACCGGACAGTCCAGCGGATGATTGACGAGCATCAACTCCAGCGTCTTTTTGCGGATGGCTTCCAGTTTCGGCGTGGTAGTGATTACGGCAATACCGTCCTTGACCGGCGTATTGCAGGCGGTCATGGGTCGTTCAACCCCTTCAACATCTACCACACAGACGCGACAGGCTCCGGTAGTGGAAACCTTTTTCAGCCAGCAGAGAGTCGGAATTTTGATCCCTAATTCCGCAGCTGCCTCCAGGATGGTGGCACCGACAGGCACTGTCACCTGTTTGCCGTCGATGGTCAGTGTTGCCGTAGTTTTCTTGTCGCTGGACTCTGTATGTGCCATGCTATGCTATCTCCATACTGCGTTAATGATGTAATAAGAGAAACCGTTCCTACAGAGCCACCATCGCCATGCGGTAGCACCGCAGACACCGGTCAGCTTCGATCTGTGCGGTGGTGTCGCTGAAACCGAGCTCAACCTCACGGTAGTTCCCCTTGGCGGCGCGCTCCCGGCCATGCACCTCTTTCTGGTTGGCGCGGTTGCCGGAATCCAGCCAGGAGACATTCTCACCCTTGTCGTACACACCCAGATAGGTCAGCAGGTCATCGAAGATATCCTGGGCCGAAAGATAGGCTTTACCTTCTTCCAGCCAGCGCTGGATGACCAGAGCGGCGCGGTGAGCATTGCCGATGCAGGCAACAACCGTCAGTGGCCCGATCTCGGCATCACCGCCGGCAAAAACACCGTCACAGTCAGTGATCAGAGAGCGGGAGAGCATGTTGCCCATGCCATCCTTCAGATCTTTGCCGGAGGAATCCTTCAGCGGCAGGTATTTGGTGACGACCGTATTCCACTTGGTGATGTCGATGCCCATATCAGGCGGGATGAAGCTCAGGTCGGGATCCTGGCCGATCGCCGGGATGACCGTGTCGCACTCGACGATGAATTCGCTGCCAGGCATCGGTTCGGGACGACGACGGCCGGAGGCATCCGGCTCGCCCATCGCCATGCGGACGCATTCCACACCGGTTACCTGCTCATTGGCATCCACGATGATCTTGGTCGGGAGTACCTGTAACTCGAATTTGACCCCCTCCTCATCGGCGCCGTCAACCTCCCACACATCAGCCGGCATCTCCTTGCGGGAGCGGCGATATAGCAGAATGGATTCTTCGGCGCCTTCACGCAGGGCGACCCGGACACAGTCGATGGCGGTGTTGCCGCCGCCGACTACGCATACTTTTTTGCCCATGCCGGTCGGATTGCCCAGATAGGCCTCACGCAGGAAATCGATACCTCCGGCGAGAAAACCCTTATACCCCTTGTCCTCCCCTTCTACACCCATCGGCTTGGAGCGGTGTGCGCCCGGCGCCAGGAACACGGCGTCATATTGCTGTTTCAATTCCGGCAGGGTGATGTCCTTGCCGACGCGCATGTTGTACCTGATCTCAGAGCCGACCGACGCGATGATGTCCACATCGCGCTGGAGGACATGGCGCGGCATACGATAAGCCGGGATACCGACCGCAATCATGCCGCCGCCGTACCCTTCGGGCAGTGCCTCAAAAATGGTTGATTTGTACCCTTCCAGCCCCAGATAGTAGGCGCAGGCCAGCCCGGCAGGACCTGCGCCGACAATTGCGACCTTCTTGTTTTTTGCCGGCTTGGGCTGCATCGGTGGGGTGATGTTGTGCTGTCGCTCATAATCCGATGCGGTACGTTTGAGCACCATGATATTGATGGCATCGTCCACATTTTTGCGGCGACAGGCGGTTTCACAGGGGTGCGGGCAAACCCGGCCGCAGACAGCCGGCATCGGCATGTTTTCGCGGATGGTGGCAAGTGCTTCGCCGTACTGGTAGTTCTTGATTTCTTCTATGTATTTGGGAATATCGATGTGAGATGGGCACTTGTCCATGCAGGGCGCGGTGATCTTGTGGATATATTCTGCCTTCTCCGTATTCGGCCCGCAGGCGCTGTTGATATAGGCCAGAAAATCGGCACGATAGTGTGAAACCGCATCAAAAACGGGCACCGTAGCACTTTGACAGAGGGTGCACTTGCAATTCTTCAGCAGTTCGGCCAGATCGCCGACCGTATCCAGATCGGACTCGGTGGCCTTACCGGCCAGCACATTCCGGAACAGGTCCATCAAAACCTTGGTGCCCTTTTTGCCGGGTGTGCAGCGACCACAGCAGTACAGGGTCTGTACCCGCTTCATGTATTCGGCGGTCATGGCCGGAACGTCCACATACTTGTCGAACAGGATGATTCCGTCCCATCCCATAAACGCTCTTAGCGGACGCTGACCATCAAACGCTACCGGCAAACGGAAGCTGACCTCCTGCGGTTCCCCGGAAACATTCCTGTTATCTACTGTATTTCCGCCCCACGTGGAAAAAACGACCTGTGCCACAAAAACCTCCACCAACCAACCCTGGCAACAGGGTTAAGTACTCGCAATTATTGAATAAAAATACTTTACAGAATTGTATACAGTATGCATGATTATCACAATAACACCCTATAAATCAAGGAAAAAACTGATTGATATTTTCCGCGCCACCAACCGATTTTACCAATTTACGGGTAGTGCACAGCAGGCTTGCTAACAACTCGGAGATGTTGAGGGGCGGATTGGCCAGCACGAAGTCGGCGCGCAGGTCGGGGTGCTGGTTGCGGACAAAGGTGTCGGCAGGTTCTTTCCCCAGGTTGAAGTCGATTCCGCGAATGGCAAGGTTCATCGCCGCCAGCCGCCAGGTGGTGGGATTTGGATTCCTGGCCGTAGATAGAGACATCGCCGATCTTGCCGCCGCGTTTGCCTTCGGCACTGGCAAACTGACAAAGGAAATATTCATACACCTGACCGAGCAGGTCGCTGGCGCTCTGCCCGGTGGTGCCAAAGCCGATGGTGGAGACCATATCCACCAGTTCGCCCAACTTGCCATCGGGGAGTTGAACGCGGGCACAGCGTTTGTCAAGAATGCCTTTGAGCTTGGGGTTTTCTGTCTCGATCAGGGTCAGGGCATCGTCTATGCGCTTGCCAAACCCAGGTTGGAAACCTCTTCTATTTATTATTTGACTTGGTGTAAGATATAACTTACAGTATTAACAATGCATACAGAACCATACCGAATAGCGTATTACACCGACGAACTCGGGAACAAGCCATTCCGAGAATGGCTACTGGGCTTGCGTGACCAAATAGCGGCGGTACGCATCCGCGCTCGCCTGACACGGGTGAAAGCAGGAAACTTTGGTACAGTCCGCAATGTCGGCGAAGGTGTTGTGGAGTTGAAGATTGACCATGGTCCCGGTTACAGAGTTTATTACACGATTGATGCCGGAACAATTGTTCTTCTTTTGTGCGGCGGCGACAAACGGACTCAACAGCGCGATATCGAAATCGCCCAGAGGTTTTGGAAAAACCATCAGGAGCAAAGAAAATGAAACACATGACCGACTATGAATCCGATCTTCACGAATGGCTGAAATCCCCCGTAAATGCAGCTGCATATCTAAACGCAGTTCTGGAAGAGGGTGATAAGTCAGCCATGCTGCTAGCATTGCGGGAAGTGGCGCAGGCTAACGGTGGCATGGCGGCAATTGCTGAAAGATCACACGTAAAACGCGAGAGTCTCTACCAGATGCTTTCCAAGCGAGGTAATCCGGAACTCACCAGCCTATTTAACGTTCTCCATGGTATGGGGTTGACCATTACCATACAACCGATGCAAGAGGTTGAGGCATAACCATAAAAGGATTGTTCGATTTTTCAGGATCATAGCAACCTTGGGCTTTGCCCTTGGGGTCGGAGTAAGCTAACATATTGAATCTGTGGGCAAATCATCCCAATAATAGCTGTTTACTGGGCTTAAACACACCCTTTGAGGGTCAAAATCGGCGTTGTAAGGAGCAGATTCTTCTCTCAGTACACATCTGTAAACTTGTTGCTCTTCGTAAATTCGTAAATCCGGGACAAATCAAATCCAAGCACAAAAAAAGCCACCCCACCGGCATCCTGCCGGTAAAGGGGCTATTATAATTTTCCCTGTCCCCTCATGCACCCCATCATGTACCCCTTGCCATAAAAATGTTCTCACCTTATTCCGGCGACATCCGCCTGTAAACGGATCACATCAAAAACAAACGCAACGATGCAACGCTTTCAAGCGACGAAAGACTGATAGGTTCCAAAAGCCGATAACGTAACCATTATTTCGGCGTTACTATTTGCAATTGATAAAATCAGAGTTAAAACTATGACTAGATTGATAAAAGGAGGCATTCATATGAACACCATGAGCACCAAAGTTTTGACTGCACATGTCCCATTGTCGTTTGCTGGACAGGAGGAAGAACGCAGACGGCTAACATTGGAATCATTGGCAAATGTAGATGCAGGGCTTTTTATTGACCACCAGGCAGTAAAAGCATGGGCCAGCAGCCTCGATACCGATAAACCATTGCCGGTGCCGTAAAGCTCTGCGTCTCTGGCATACGCGGGAAGACCGATAACAAACCCAGTACCCTCCTGATATGAGGGCATCTCATCCAGAGGGCTATAAGGACCCGCTTCCCCAAGCTATAATCAGAATGCTCGATGTGCTATACAGCATAAGCACATGTTGTTTTATATCCTCAAAATATGGGAGTGACCATTCAAATGGCAAATCACCAAAATTCTGACGAAGCATTCCGATCGCTCTTTGTAACCAATATGGGAATAAAACCGGGAGAACGGGTACTGGTATTCAGCGACATCATCCGGCCCGATGAGACTCCTTCTGCCTCTGATCTCGACCGGCGGACGCGACTGAACGCCACTGCACGAGCAGCAGCCGTATTTGCCGGGCGGGAATACGGCAGCGGCGGTTTTGTGGAATTTCCCGCCACTCCCGCCTCGGGGGCCGAGCCGCCGGTGGAACTCTGGCACGCGACCTTCGGGGGCAGCATCATAGCGGCATTGCAATCAGAGGGGTTGATGGCAAAACTGCTCGCCAAGGCTGCTTCGCCAGACGAGATCGCCTGCGCCGGACAGATTGTCCTGGCGCACCGGGAGGACGTTGCCGGAGTCATCATCGCCCTGTCAAACAACTCCACCAGTCACACCCGCTATCGAGCGCTGGCCTGCGCCGCCGGATGCCGGTTTGCCAGCCTGCCGCATTTTGATCCGGATATGTTCTACTCGTCGATGACCGTGGACTGGAGCGCCCTGGCCTCCCGTACCGCCCGCCTGGTGGAGGCGGTCAACAGAGCAGAATGGATCCGTGTTACGACACCGAACGGTACCGACATGACCATATGCAAACAGGGACGGCACGCTGCGGGGGATGACGGCATGCTGGCAGCGCCGGGAAGCTTTGGCAATCTGCCGGCCGGTGAGGCCTATCTGGCGCCGCTGGAGGGGAAAAGTCACGGGATCATGGTGTTAGAGTGGGGGCCGACCCGCAAGCTGGACGAACCGCTGCGTCTGACGGTGGAGAACGGCGCAGTTGTGCGGATAGAGGGGAACGACAGCCACCGCGCTCGGCTGGAGGCCCGATTTGCCGAAAATGCCAACTGCCGGAACATCGCCGAACTCGGGATCGGCACCAACGACAAGGCGAGCCGTCCCGATAATGTGCTGGAGGCGGAGAAGATCCTCGGCACGATCCACATCGCCCTGGGCGATAATAGCGGCTTCGGAGGCACGGTCAGCGCACCGTTTCATGAGGATTATGTATTTTATCAGCCGACTCTGACCGCGATTATGGCGGATGGCGATGAGTCTGTTATTATCGATGCGGGGAGTCTGCTGGTATAATCGCCACAGTGACGTGCCGGACGCTGAACAGGAGACTTCATAACCGGGATTGTGAAGGATTGAATCGTGAAAATACTGCTCCTAGCCATGCCTGATGCGGCTAATAACTTTCACCGGATAATAAAGGTGCCCAACCTGGGCCTCTGCTCCATTGCCGCTCATCTCACGAACCACGAGGTCAAGATTGCCGATCTGGTGCTGGTTCATAAGAATATCCGCTCCTGGCTGAAGGAATTATTGACAGAATTCCGCCCAGGGCTGATCGGCATCAGCAGCATGAGTTTCCAGTACAAAAGCGCCCTGGAAGTGATGTCGATCTGCAGGGCGTCAGTTCCGGGGGCGCGAATCGTATTGGGCGGCTACCATGCCAGCCTGGCATGTGCAGAGCTGACCGAAGGAAATGCAGCGCCTTTCGATTTTCTTGTGCGGGGCGAAGGGGAGCAGGCTTTACCCGCCCTGGTGGAAGCACTGGAGGGTGCGCGGAAATTCGCTGCCGTGCCGGGATTGTCCTGGCTCCGGAAAGGGGTCTTCATTCACAACCCGGCCGGCGCACTTCTGGATATTCAACAACTGCCGCTGCCGGACCGAAGCGCCCGCATTCTGGACCATTTTACCTATTTCAACAAAAAGATGGACTGTATTGAAACGTCGCGCGGCTGTACCATGCCCTGCACCTTTTGCTCCATTACCGGAATGTACGGCTCAAACTTTCGCTGCTATGCCATCGACCGGGTAATCGCCGACCTGAAGGAGTTGCAGAGACGCGGGACGGAAACGGTGCTGCTGGTGGATGACAATATTACCCTGGACGCCACCCGCTTCAGGAAACTCGCGGAAGCCATCGTAGAAAATGGCCTGAACAGCATGGAATATCTGGTCCAGGCCTCGGTTGCCGGTATCGTCAGCGATCCGCGACTTATCCCGGCGCTGGCACGGGCCAACTTCAGCATGGTTTTCCTCGGCATAGAAGCCGTACAGATGAAAAACCTCCAGCTTTTTCAAAAAGGGGACATCCGGGAGAAAACGGAGCAGGCTGTAAGCCGGTTGCGCACACATGAGATCGCTGTCATGGGGGGGTTTATAATCGGCAATCCCGATGACAGCCGCGAGGATATCCGGGAAGTTTTCCGTGCCGCCAGAAGGCTGCGGATCGACCTTCCCTATGTCCAGTGTGTCACTCCCTATCCGGGGACCCGGATTCGCGAAGAATTGCTCGAAGCCGGCCTTGTTACCAACCCCGACGACCTGAGCAGATATACCGGTTTCATCTGCAACGTCAGAACCCGCAACCTGACTAACCGGCAGCTCAATTGCCTCATGAATTGGGAAAACATCAAGATTTTTTTCAGCCCGGCAATGTTCAAGGGGAACTATTTTGTCAGAAAAAGAGAGAAGGGCCTTCTGAAGGTTCTGTTGAACAATTTTGATTTTTTCAGGGGATGGTTTCTCGGGGATCAGTTCCGCTCGCGGCATAGATTTTAGTGCCTCAAACTCCCGAAACCGGATATTTTCAGATTCTCGCCGGATTCAAGAGTACTTTTCAGGAGGCCGTGGATTCAGGTGCAATTTCAGCGGATGATGATCTGGGCAGGTAAGTTTAATCGGCAAAAACCCCTCTGGCAATCTTTTGGTGTGGCTCCTCCGCAATCCTGTTCCCATTGAATTTATGTATGCAGCCAGAAGAATCTCCCGGTATAATTGCTACATATTGACCTGCATCAAAGTTTTTGCATCCATAACATGGGATACGTTGAACATTGATTTACAACTTTGGGCCGATTCAGCAACGGAATGATGCTTATGACTCTCACTGACAGACATACTAGGTTTCTAATAGTACTACTACTGCTGGTTCAGCTCAGTCTGCCGCTTTTCGGGTCGCTCTACATTTCAACGATTGTGAGCACGGGCGAAGCCAGTCACACGGAAATGATGTGCGTCCATACGGACGCAGACATCTACCACGAATCCCAGGATAGACACGAGCATATCCCCCACTGCCATGAACTGGATTCACCGTACGACACTGTATCCGGTACTTTTGTTAAGCACTCTCCGCTCATTTCACCACTCACTGCTTTATACAAAGGCGCCTTTCTGCCAGGCTACGGCGCTCCCCTTGAAATCCCTCCTAAAAGTCACGTTTGACTTATATCTGCAGGGTGGGTCTCTTTCATTGCAAAGCGGTCTTGGCACTACAGTGCAGATTCCCCCATTGATATTGAATCGACAGACAAAACTATACATACACAGGAGAATTAATCATGAGGCAAACAAACCTTTTTAAAATAAGCCTGTTAGGAATTGCAGCATTTACAACACTTTTTTTTGCCATCCCTCGCGATGCTGATGCACATTGTGACACCTTTGATGGACCGGTTATTCAGGATGCCAGAAAGGCCATCGAAGCCAAGGATATTACACCAATTCTCAAATGGGTAAAACCGAAGGATGAAAAAGCTGTTCGAGACGCCTTTAACAAGGTGCTTGCAGGCAAAGCAAAGAACCCGGAAGCTGCCGAGCATTCATTTTTCGCAACTCTTGTCAAAATTCATCGCGCTGGCGAAGGGGCTCCGTTTACCGGCCTGAAGCCTGCCGGCGCCGTAGAACCAGCCGTTGCCGAAGCAGACAAGGCTTTGGCGAGTGGTTCTTCCGACGCACTGGTGAAACTGATCACCGACGATATTGCAGCAGGGATCAAGACTCGTTACGAGCTTGCTACATCTGCATACAAGCACAAGGATGAGAGTGTTGCGCAGGGTCGGGAATTTGTAGAAGCCTATGTTGTGTACACCCATTATGTTGAGCGGCTTCATCAGGATGCAACCGGTAAAGGCGCACATGGTGAACACGCTGAACATGGCAAGGGCGAAAAGCAGAACAAACACAAAAAAGAGTCAGGTCACTCCAAACACTGATTATATGGGGACTTCCAGACTTTAAGCTGATCGTAGGGTTTCAGTCTGGCGGAGACTGAGGGCCAGCTTAGGGGTCGCGTCTCAACTTGTGACAATGTCAGCAGTTGAAACGCGACCCTTTGACACTCCCCAAGATCCTTCAGCACTGCAGGTTTTTTGATCGGGAAGAGCCGCATCAGGTCACGAGAAAGAATATCCTCCAGCAGATTGGCGATAAGATGTCAAATCGTAACTTATGTCAAAAAGTTTCGATTTGCATTGAATATAATTCGGTTTACTTTCCCGGATGTTGATTTGTGATTGGGGGACGAGAGTGGTGTGGTGCAGGGTTTACAGGCTTCGCCTTTGTCGCGGTCGATGTGGAGGCGGTTCGGAATACTCAACTCATTTCAACTTGGCATTTTGGAAGCTTGACCCGGCTGCCCTTTCAAGAATGTCCGAAAGTCAAACCCGACCCCAGAGGTGGTCCCAGGCTTATCTCACCCACTCTGGCGTTAAATCAAAACCTCAATTCCCTTGCGATCAAGAATGCTCAATAGTTTCAGAGATGGCCCGCCTGGGTGCTTCTCGCCTATCTCCCACTTCTGGATTGTTGACAGACTTGTATTGAAGATGGAAGCCATTACTGCCTGGCTGATGCGGTAACGGTCGCGCAGAGTGCGAATCTGCTCGGGTGAATATGACGGCACCGGCTCCATGCACAGCGCATCATAGCGATTCATGGCACGTTTATCGATAAAGCCGAGTTCGTTTAAATCCCGCGCTGTCTCGTGAATTGCCTCAAGAAGACGACTTTTATGTTTCATATTGCACCTCCAAGAGGGAGCCTTTATTGACAGCTTCTGTAATCTGTGTTTCCGTCAGGGCGAGTAAATCATCGGCCAAATGCTTCAGGGCTTCCAATTCATTGTCAGATATGTTTGCCCGCTCATTCTTTTCAAACCCGAATACAAACACCCACCTATCGTTTCTGTTTGTCGCCAACAGAGTTCTGGTACTGCCGCGCTTGCCATGTCCAGGCAAGGCAATTCTTTTCTTAAT
>JANNLB010000080.1:0-4780 GCA_031396605.1 Geobacter sp.
CGCCGAAGTTGTACTGACCGGCCGAAACTTTGACGAGGCCTGTGCAGCGGCGATAGTTGCACAGCAGAACAGCGGAGCACTGTTCGTGCATCCCTTTGATGACGAGCTGGTCATGGCGGGACAGGGAACCATCGCTCTGGAAATTCTGGAGGATCTGCCCGACCTTCGCAACATTATCATTCCGGTCGGTGGCGGCGGGCTGATTGCCGGCATGGCCGCGGCACTGCGCGAGCGGTCTCCCCACGTCCGGATTATCGGGGTCGAATCGATCGCGGCACCTTCCATGTCAGCCTCTTTTGAGGCCGGAACTCCGACTGAACAGCAGGTGCGGGTCACACTGGCGGACGGCATTGCCGTCAAGCTGCCCGGATCAAAAACGGTTCCGGTAATTTGCGAACTGGTCGATGAAATAGTCCGGGTGGAAGAAGAGGATATCGCTCTGGCTATCGTCGCGCTGCTGGAGAAAACCAAGATGCTGGTTGAAGGGGCCGGAGCGGTTACGCTGGCTGCGGTCTTACATCATAAAATTCCCGATCTTCAAGGCAAGACCGTATGCCTGCTGTCCGGAGGCAATATTGATGTCAAGACCATTGCGCAGGTGGTTGAGCGGGGTCTTATTGCCGGGGGGCGCTACCTCAAGCTGGTTGTCGAGCTCGATGATCATCCGGGCGCGCTGGCAGCCCTGGCTGAGAATATCGCTGCTACCCGCGCTAATATTTTTCACATTACCCATGACCGGCACTCGAAATCATTGTCCATCGGCAGAACGGATGTCTCTCTGGAATTGGAGACACGCGGCTACGAACACATCAAGGAGATTGTCGGTTATCTGGAAGGAAGGGGCTACAACCTGACAGTTGTGTAGCCTTCTTGAGGAGCAGGAATGCGGAGAAACGATTTTGTAATCGGAATAGATATCGGCGGCACGACCTCTTCCTTCGGTTTTGTTGATCGCACCGGCAAGCTGACGTGCGAGGGGTCTCTGGCCACGCAGGCAGACCAGCCGGCCCAAACACTGGTTTCCCGCCTGCATGACTCCATCGGGAAGCTGCGAAAGACTCTCCCGCCGCTGGCGAGCATCTCGGGAATAGGCATCGGAGCTCCCAATGCCAGCTATCTTCGGGGAACGGTCGAGCATCCGGTAAACCTCAACTGGGGGGCGTCGGTCAATCTGGTGGAACTGTTTCGGCAGCAGTACCATCTGCCGGTTGCTGTCACCAATGACGCCAACGCCGCCGCAATCGGAGAACTGATGTTCGGCGGTGCTCGCGGGATGAAACATGCCATTGTCATCACTCTGGGAACCGGACTGGGGAGCGGAATTATCGCCAATGGCGAGATATTGTACGGTGCAGACGGCTGTGCCGGAGAACTCGGCCATACGACCGTTGATCCTGAGGGGCGGCACTGTGCCTGCGGGAAACAGGGGTGTCTGGAAACATACGTTTCTGCTCCCGGTCTCTGTAGAACCTTGTACGAACTACTGGCGCAGAGGTCTGATCCCAGTCCCCTGCGGGAAGTCTGCTTCAGCCACCTGACCTCAAAACAGATCTATGATGCGGCCCGCGAAGGCGATGCATGTGCGCTGGCCGCCTTTGATGCGATGGCCAGAACTCTCGGCATGAAGCTTGCCGACGCCGTAGCCCACACGAGCCCCGAAGCGATCTTTCTGACCGGAGGACTGGCCGCCTCAGGAGATCTGCTGATCGCGCCGACACGGCGATATATGGAGGAGTTTCTGTTCACCCCGTACAAAGGGAAGGTCCGGCTGCTCCGGTCAGAGCTTCCGGAGGGGATCGGCGCACTTTTGGGTGCGGCGGCGCTGGCCTGGCATGAGGTGGGCTTCGACTCCTCTCAGCCAACGCCCTTCGACTCCGCTCAGGGAACGAGCGTTGGCTGAGCGGAGTCGAAGCCAAAACCGCTACGCCCCCCTGACCTCCACCGTTACATCATACAAAGTACTCCCCCGCCCTCCATCGGTCAGTCGCTGCGATGTCAGGGCATTGACCCCTCGATCACCGGGAATGAATTCCCGCCACCAGACCCCTTCGGTAACGACCGTTCCGGCCGGAACCCGCTCCGAAATCAGCAGAGTAAAACGGACTTCTCCCCGGTCATTCGAGGCGGTCACGGTCTGCCCGTCAGCCAGTCCACGCGCCTCGGCATCGACCCGATTCATCAGCAGTTCCATGCAGTTCTGTTTCAAACGCAGATCGTCCTGTTCATAAAAACTCGAATTGAGGGCGAACGGCGTGGCCGCCGGCTGCAGGCGCAATGGATACCCATCCCGCTCGGCATGAGTCGGAAGCAGGCGCGGCAGCGGTTCCACCTCCCGCACGTTCATAATTTCAATCTTCCCCGAAGCCGTCAGCCATTCTTTTTTCAGCTCCGTTGGCGGAGTGAGCGTAACCGGCTCCCCCTGACGCAGACGTTCCGTGACGACCCCGCTCCGCCAGGGGTTTTCCTCAACCAGCAGCAGCTCTATCAGCTCATCTGCCGACAAACGGAAAAAAGATTCATGCCACCCCATTCCCGCCGCCAGCAGGCTGAATACCTCCCAGTTGTTTTTTGCTTCACCGACCGGCGCGATGGCGGCGCCGCAGCGCTGGGCGTGGTAACTGCCGTAGCTGCGATACAGATCGGAATGTTCCAGCGAGGTGGTGGCCGGCAGGACGATGTCGGCATAACGGGCGGTGTCGGTCAGGAAACGTTCGTGGACAACCGTGAACAGCTCTTCCCGCTCCAGACCCCGAATGACGGCATTCTGGTCGGGAGCAATTGCGGCCGGGTTGGAGTGATAGACATACAGCGACATCACCGGTGGATCTGCCAGTTCGGTCAGCGCACCGCCAAGCTGGTTCATGCTGACCAGTCGCGGCACGCTTTCCATGAAATCCTCCCGAGTCACTGACCGGAGCGGGATCGCTCCACCGGTCGATGTGCCGATGAAGATGCCTCCTCCCGGTTTTGCCCAGGCGCCGATAGCGGCCGGCAGACAGCTTATTGTCCGTACGGTCATGGCGCCGTTACCGTAGCGGGTCAGACCGCTTCCCAGGCGGATGAAAGGAGCCTTTGCCCCGGCATATTCACGTGCCATCCGCTCGATGACGTCAGTTGAAAGGCCGCAGAGTTCCGACATCTGTGCGGGGGAACAGTCCGGCAGAATCCGTGCGGTCAACTCATCAAATCCGAGAACATTGGCGGAGATAAACGCCCGGTCCAGCAGCCCCTCACGTTCAATTACATGCAGCATTGCCAAAGCCAGAGCGCCATCACCCCCTGGTCGGACCAGAAACGCTTCATCGACCGCCTCGCAGGTCGGAGTCCGGTAGGTGTCAATGGCCCATAACCTCGCCCCGTTTCGCCGGGCCGACCGGGCATCCCGCATTGCATGGATACTGGTTGCGGCTGCATTGATCCCCCAGAGGATTACCAGGTCGCTCCCTTCGACTTCGGCAGGTTCCATGGCGGGCGTATCCCCCATCAGCGCCTTCCAGCCGGCATCCTTGGCCGGTGAACAGATCGTCCGCTCCAGCCTCGATGCGCCCAGCTTGTTGAAAAAAGCATGGCCGGCATTGCGTTGCACCATCCCCATAGTTCCGGCATAGGAATAGGGGAGGATTGCTTCCGCCCCGTGGCTGGAGATTATGTTCCGCCAGTGGGTGCAGATTAATGAAATCGCTTCGTCCCAGGAGATCGGTTCGAATTTCCCCGCCCCTTTCTTCCCGACCCTTCGCAGTGGCGCTGTCAGTCGCCGGGGAGAGTGAGCCGTCTGCTCATAATGATTCATCTTGGTGCAGAGCAGGCCGCGAGTAACCGGATGATCCGGGTCGCCGACAATACTGACGGCCCGGCCGTTTTCGACGGTCACCAAAAGACCGCAGGCATCGGGACAGTCGTAGGGACAGACGGAACGAACGGTGGTTTTGGTCATATATCATCCTCTCGTGAGTTTAGTATGGTCCCCAGTATTTCTTCCTTGATTCAGATCCGGCTGGCCTCGTTCTTATGGTAAACGTCGAAGAAGATCACGCTGTTATCCTCGACCTCATGACAGAAGCCGCACTGCACCTCCAGCTTCATCCCTTCCTTTCGGCAGAGTTCGCACCAGTGATATATGAGGCGGTAGTCGCGCCGGCCGACGTACTTCTTGAGCCGGCCATGGTGACCGCCGTGCATCCAGCCGTCGGCGTCGGAGGGGTTATTGAGGAGCCGGTCTATCACGCCGAGGATGCGGGTATGACCTTGCGGGTCGTGCTTCTCGATCTTCGCCATCTTGGTGGTAAAGGCGGGTATGGGGAAATATATGAACTGCGGCATGGTTTCCTCCTGACCGGTGTAAACCGGCTTGAATGACAAACTCATTGAGTTTTACAGAAAACAGGGAAGTATCCCAGTGGACTTTTTTCGTTTTATAAATCAATACACCGTATCGTGGTCGCCAACGTTTACCGGAATAATTTCCTGGTCTTTAAGCAGAAACTCAAGAGTGATACGATAGGATAGATTGATTGAAACCGAGTGCAAACCGGAAAGTCGTCCTGTCAGCGGATGCAGACGCAACGAGGGATGGTGTGGGTTGGCCTCCAGCAGTTGCAGAGTTTTCAGATACTGTTTTTCAAGCTCCGGGTGGCGTTTCAGAAAACGCAACGCACGTTTTTCGTACTGCTCGGTAAAAACCAGAGACCAGCTCATCAAGCGGCCTTCAGGCGGGCCAGGTGATCTTCGGCGCTCCCTTTGACAAAGCGCCCTTCAGCAAGATCGGCACGGGACTGGGCAA
>JANNLB010000298.1:0-3983 GCA_031396605.1 Geobacter sp.
CAACTATCGCGGTAGCCGTCAGCGGCAGCATCCCGCCGAACCAGCCGTTACCGATATGATACGGCAGCGACATGGAGGTGTAGCGGATACGGGTCGGGAACAGTTCGACCAGGAAAGCGGCGATCGGGCCGTACGCTCCGGTTACATAAACCATGAAGATGAACAGGATGAGGATGGTCATCGGATAGTTGACCTTGTTCGGATCAGCCTTGGCCGGGTAACCCTGGGCTTTCAACGCTTCATTAATAGCCTTTGCATCCAGACCTTCGATTACAGTTGTGCCGATGGTGGTGACAACGGTCTTGCCGGGAACTTCAGCAATTTTCTTGAAGCTGAGACCGGACTTGGTCAACAGGTCGTTTACCCGGTCAACGTCAGAGAACTTGGTCCAGGGACCGACAAAAAGATTGAAGGTTTCATTGGCCGGATTTGCAGCAACCGTAATAGGAACCTTTTTCTGGAACGCTTCCAGGTCAGGGTTTACATAGTGGGTAAGGGCCGCAAACAACGGGAAGTATGTAAGTGCGGCAATCAGACAGCTGATCAGGATGATCTTCAGGCGGCCGATCTTGTCAGACAGCCAGCCGAAGAAGATGAAGAGCGGCGTGCCAAGGATCAACGAGATACCGATCAGTGTATAGGTAGTCAGGAAGTCAAGTTTCAACGTGATCTGCAGGAAGAACAGTGCGTAGAACTGGCCGGTGTACCAGACAACACCCTGTCCGGCTGTGGCGCCAAAGAGTGCCAGAAACGCATACTTGTTGTTCGGATATTTCAGGAAGCTGTCGGAAAGAGGGGACTTTGAGCCCTTCCCCTCTTCTTTCATCTTCGCGAAAACCGGTGACTCATTCAGCTTGAGACGGATGTAAATGGAAATTCCCAGCAGGAAGATCGACATCCAGAACGGAATTCTCCAGCCCCATTCAGCGAACATTTTAGCATCCATCTGAGTGCGGCAGACGCCGATGATCAGCAGCGCCAGGAAGAAACCGACCGTGGCGGTAGTCTGGATCCAGGCGGTATTCAGGCCGCGCTTGGAATGTGAGGAGTGCTCGGCGACGTATGTCGCTGCGCCCCCGTACTCACCGCCAAGTGCAAGGCCCTGGGCCAGACGCAGGGTTACCAGGATCAGCGGAGCCCACCAGCCGATTGATTCGAAGTTCGGCAGCAGGCCGACAAAGAAAGTGGCAAGACCCATGACAATGATCGTAATGAGGAAAGTATACTTGCGGCCGACGATATCACCGATGCGACCGAACACGAGGGCGCCGAAAGGACGGACGAGGAAACCGGCCGCATAGGTTGCAAAGGCCGAAAGGAGCGCCGCAGTCTCGTTTCCTTTCGGAAAGAAAAGTGCCGCAAAAAATGGAGCCAGTGTTGCGTACAGATAAAAGTCGTACCACTCGAATACCGTTCCGACCGATGAAGCGACGATAACCAGTTTCTGCTCCTGGGTTATCTCTTCTTTTGCTACGAGCACTTCAGTTTCAACTGCCATGTGGTAATCCTCCCTTTGCGAGTTTAGAGTTCTGATCTGTTAATACGTTTTGTCCGCTGTCTGAAACAAGCATTCTTTGCCCGAAAAACTAATGGACAGAGAATTCATCCTTCAGTTTTCGTGTGTTACTCTCCTTTCGTTGAGATGTGTAAAAAACGTTGCTACGTCCTTGAATAACCAAATTTCATGGAAAGCTGCTCGCCGCCCTCCAGCATACATGGAATAATCACCTGCTCCAGCCGCTCCTGCAACATGCGGAAGGACGGTGCCAGCAGTGTCAGCGCACCGACCACCTTGCCGGCATAATCGCGAATAACGACCGCAACGGCACAAATCCCCTCGCCAAGTCCGTTAAAATCAACCGCAACCCCTTTTTTACGAATTTCATCCAGTTCCAGTTCAAGCTCTTTCGGATTTGGAATAGCGCTTTTTTTGGAGAAGCGACCAAAAAGATCTATCGAACTGACTGACCTGATAACTTTGCCGGCGGCGTTGGTGAAAAATGGAAAACGCTTGCCGACCAAGTCAACCGCTTTGACTTTCTGGAAGGAATCGACCATGTCAAGAAACAGTATTTCATCATTATTGGCTACGGTCAGGTAGACCGCTTCGTCAAGCTTGCGAGCCAGCTCTTCCATGATCGGGTGCGCCAGACGAATCAGGTTGTCGCTTTTGAGGATGTGCTGCGCCATCTCGAAGGCCTGCAGGCCGAGACTATACGTGCCGGTATGGGCACACTTTTCTACAAGACCTTTGTCTTCCAGCGTAGCCAGCAATCGAAAGGCCTTGTTGCTGCTGAGCCCCAGCCTGGAAGACAGAACCTGAATGGTCGGGCTGGCGCCGTCTTGCGCAAGCACTTCAAGCAGGTCTATCGCCTTGACCACGGACTCAACTGAATACTGTCCTTTATCCCTCATTATTTATACCCCAGACAATAAGAAAATCTGCTGATAATGTTCGTTTTAAAAACTATTTTTAAAAAATATATGTTTCTATTAGTACGGCGTTTTAAAATTGTCAATATTATTTTTTATCAGAAATATCAATTTTAAATTATTTCCTTTTATTCAAGCTTGTTACAGTATTATTAAAAATTATATCCGGTAGAATTATTATTGGAACCCTTCGTTTTGCAAATCACTAATCCAACATATCAAGCGCATTGATACCGGCTTGAGATCAAACATTTTCGCTTAAATTCAATAAATGTATTTTATTATAATGACATTACCGCCAGACTTGAAACAAAACACCGCTTGAAAAATATTCGTTGCATCATCGCCTTAACTACGTAACTATGCCTTCCGAGACAGCATTTGGAGGGGTTCATGCCTGGAATCAGCGAGGACAGTTTTTTCTTTATTACGGTCGATGCGATCTGCCATCGCCCGGCGATCACCTGTCCGCCTGATCTGGGCCTGGTTGAAATGGCCGGCGTCATGAAGAAGGATAACATCTCCGGCATCGTCGTCGTTGATGGGGAAAAACCGATCGGGGTCGTTTCCCTGCGCGACCTGCGCAACCTGATCGCCGATGGTGTCGGAGATTGTGCCAAACTGACCGTGCGCGACATAATGAAAGTCGGCCTGATCACCATCCGCAGCAGTGACTATCTCTTCAAGGCGATTTTTCTGATGGCAAGACACAACATTCACCGGTTGGTAGTGCTAGATGAGCGTGACCAACTGGTCGGAGTGATGACCGATACCGACCTGTTCCGCATTCAGACTCGCAGCCCGCTGTATCTGATCCAGGAGATTGAATCCGCCACTACTATCGAGCAGCTGGCCCTTCTCGGGCAGAAGATGACCGACATGCTGCAGTATGCGGTTAAAACTAACGCGGACGTGCAAAGTCTGATCCAGCTGATCGCCCACTTTAATGACGCTCTGACCCGGCGTTTGATTTTTATTCTGGATTGCCGCGAGGATATCCGATTGCCGGCAGGCGCCGCCTATCTCGTGCTTGGGAGCGAAGGTCGCGAGGAACAGACACTGCGCACAGATCAGGACAGTGCCATCGTGTACCGGGATGATCTGCCCACCGATAAGCTGGCCGAGGTGCATCGATTTGCGGAACGGATCGCTATCGCTCTGGAGAGTCTCGGTGTACCGCTCTGCCCCGGCAACATGATGGCCAGCAATCCCGAATGGTGCCACAGCCTGTCGGAATGGAAACATCTGACAGAACGGTGGATAACAATGCCCAGCCCGGACCATACCGTTTTTTTCGGGGTTTTTCAGGATCTGCGGGTACTGCATGGTGACGTTGCTTTTGAAGCTGAGCTGCAGACTCATCTCTGTGAATGCACCCGGAGCAACACCATCTTTTTTCCGAACATGGCACGCACTATCGCCGGTTTCAAGGCGCCGCTCGGCATGTTCGGGAGATTTCTGGTTGAAAAAAAGGGTGAGCAGAGCGGCAAACTGGACCTGAAAAAAGGGGGATTGTTCGCCCTGACACGCGGTATCAGCCTGCTGGCGCT
>JANNLB010000320.1:0-26666 GCA_031396605.1 Geobacter sp.
GACTATTGTGTTCGCTCATCGGTCCTGGACGCCTTGAGTGCGGGTTATGAGGTTACAGTGCTGGTGGATGCGATTGCGGGTGTAGATATTAAACAGGGCGATTCAGTAAAGGCCTTGAAAGAGATGCGGTTGGCCGGTGCTTCCTTCTGCACGACAGGCGAGATAGTACGGCAGATCCGTAGCGAAGCCTGATCAGTGTCGAAGACCCGGCAGGTTTTGAAAACCTGCCGGGTCCGGTTTAAGTTGTTTACCCTCAGATCAGCCTGGACTCGACCGTTGTCCAATTGATGTTGGCAAAAAAGGCGTCGATATATACTGCGCGTTTCAGCCCGTAATCCAGCATGAAGGCGTGTTCGAATACGTCCATGATCAGGATCGGCGTGCAGCCGGACGGGTGTCCGGCATCGTGCTCATTGATCCAGAAATTCAGCAGGCGACCGTTTGTCTTGTCCTGGTAAAGCCCGGCCCAGCCGATACCGCGCATGGCTCCGGTGGCCCTGAAATCGGTCTCCCACGCCTCTCTGCTGCCAAAGGCGGTTGCCAACTTTCCGGAAAGTCTGCTCCCCGAGAGTGGAGTTCCTGTACCGCCCAGATTTTCGAAATAGAGTTCATGCAGGCGCATACCGTTGAATTCCCACCCAAGACGACGCTTCATCTCAGCGTATTCGGGGCGGGAGGAATTCCCTTCCTTCAGCATCGTATCCAATAATTCCAGCAACTTGTTGACGTTGGTTACATACCCTTGATACAGCGTAAAATGGTTTTGTAGCAGCGTTTCGCTAAAGCCTTTCATTTCAAGCAGCTTCGAAAAATCCTGGGCAATATAAGTCATTGCGGTTACCTCCTTCCGAGATGTTTGTTTTAAGACAGCTCAATCAATCTGTTCAACCAGATAATTTTGTATGCCCATCTGTGCGATCTGATCAATCTGGGCCTCGATCAGGTCGATATGCTCCCCTTCAGAGGCCCCGTTCGGATCAAAGCATTCTGCCTTGCCGTTGTCGGTAAAATGGAATACATCAGGAAGATTGTCGACGCAAATTCCGCATACAATGGCCAGATTCTAAAGCTTACCTGCGGATTTCCAATAGTCAAGCAGGGCAGTTGGTAATTTCTCTTATGAACCTCTCCACGACAAGCTCAGGGTTTATGAGAAAAGCTATTTTTCTCATCGCATCAGGCTGCGGGGAAGCGGTACAGCGTTGGCGCGGATACAACGAGGTTCTTTGCCATATGGACGAAGAGTTTATGCTCCATCTTTGTGCATGCCCCATTCCCGCAGCGTCCGCACCCGCTCCACCGCCGGTGGGTGGGAGTAGTAAAAAGCAGCGTATAATGGATGCGGGAACAGGTTGGAGAGGTTTTCGGCCGACATCTTGACCAGAGCCGAGGCCAGATCCTCCGGCCTCCCGGTCAGTTCGGCGGCAAAGCGGTCGGCCTCCTGTTCGTGGCAGCGCGAGCGCCAGGCAGAAAGCGGCCCGAGCGGAAACAGGGCCAGTGAGGCGACAAAGCCGAGAACCACCATTTTAGCAGGAAGCGAGATATCGGCCGGTAAGCCAAGCAACCCCGGCAGCCCCTGCCACATCAGGAGTTTGAAACTGATCCACGACCCCGCGAGTGCCATAATTTCCGCCCACAATAAACGTTTCCAGATGTGCCCCTTTTTCCAGTGTCCGATTTCGTGAGCCAGCACGGCAACAATCTCTCTGTGACTCATCTGTTTTATCAGTGTGTCATACAGCACGATGCGCTTGACCCTGCCGATGCCGGTGAAATAGGCATTGGAGTGCCTGCTCCTTCTTGACGCATCCATCTGCTGCACCTTCCCCACCTTCAGCCCCGCCTTTTCCATCATGGTTCGGATGTCCTCCTCCAGCCCCTCCTCGGTGACCGGCCCATATTTATTGAAGAGCGGCTCGATCACGTAGGGAGAGATGAACATCATGAACAGGCTGAAGAGCGCCATGAAGCCCCATACCCAGAGCCACCAGCTCCCTGGACTCCACTGTATCAGCAGGAAGACAACGGCGATCAGGAATGCCAGCAGGACCGCGCCGATTGCCTGTGATTTAACAAAATCAGTTATCCAGATGCGGGGGGTAGTCGTATTAAAGCCGTAGCGCGCCTCGATTTGAAACGTGCCGTAGAGATCAAAGGGGATGCCGAGCAGCGTCGATATCCAGGTCAGCAGCAGAAAGAAAAGGATGGCCGAAAGGATCGGTGAACTGCTTAACGAGCTGACGAAACCATCATACGTTGCGATCAGCCCGCCGAACAGGAAGAGTATCAGCAGAGCGTTGTCGAGTAGCGAATCCCACAGCCCGAGACGGCTGGAGTCGAAGGTGTAGGCAGAGCTGCGACTCAATTTTTCCTCGTCGATTGCACCCTCAAAACCCTCCGGCATCGTGTCGCCATGCAATTTGAGGTGCCGCAGATTGATGTGGCGCAGCCAGTAGGTGAAGGCGGTGATTGCGGCGAAGAGACAGAACAGGGTAAGCTTCATCGGGTGTATCCTTGTAAAACTCGATTTGGAATTGGATCTACCAGACACACAGCGGGATTAAAACTGCGGCCAAAACGCAGGCGGAGGGGAGAAACAGGCGGTGGTAAACCTTGGCGATATCGGCCTGGAAATATTCGCAGGTCAGCACGTAACAGAGATGTATCGGCGAGAGCATTACACCGGCAAAGCCCGAACCAAAGGCCAGTGCCACCAGGGCCGGGGAGGGGGCCGGAGCGCCCATCAGAGGGAGCAGCAGCGGAAAGGTTATGCCGATAAAGCCGACAGTCAGCCCGGTCATGACCCCGGCGATGAATGGTATCAAAAACAGCAGCAGATACACCGGCATCCGGGATGCGGCGAAGAAGCTGGAAATGCCCCCCAGAGCGCCGGTCGTCCGCAGCACCTCCTGAAAGATCATGATGCCGATCACCAGAAAAAGTGCTTTTACCGAGACACTTTCCCGCAGATTTTTTACAATCATGGCAGGAGTATAGCGATGGACACAATAGAGAGCAACAACTGCTCCCCCCAGTGCCAGTGCGGCATTAACCCGGAACAGTACTACCAGCAGCAGTGCCAGAATGATCGGGGAGATCATAGTGAGAAAGGTCAAAAACTCCCGTTTTCGTCCTGCTGACGATGGTTGGGTTTCCTGGCGACCGATACCGCGAAAACAGAACAGTACCCCCCAGCCAACCACGGAGAGCGCAAAGGGGAGGTTGGCGACGAACAGGGTCTGGGTGGAAAGACCGGTGATTCCGGCAGCCAGAATTATGCCGGGATACAGTGGTGAGATGTACTCCCAGATATGGCGGTACCAGTAATTGATCAGCGCCTTCTGTTCAGGTGCAATGTCGGCATCCCCGGCCGCTTCATTAACCATGGGCGCCGAAAAAACCGCGCCGCCCGGTGATGGAAGCATGCCGATCATCGCCGGCATGGCGGCCATGACAAAGCGTCGATCGGGGACAGCTGTCGAGAGGGAACTGACCATGCGTTTGAGCATGCCGGTGGTACGCAGAATATTTTCCATCACCATAGTCAGCATCAGGGTCAGGGTCATTTCAAGGGATTTCGGGGCAAAAATGGCGGTTACAGCAGCCTTGAGGAGTTCGGCAGGCGGAGTCAGGTAGATAATCCCCAGAACGGCTGCTCCGATCGGCATAACCGCCGACATGGACACCTTGCGGCGCAGGAGCACAATGATCAATATCAGAACCGCGGCTGTTTTCAGCAGATCGGTCATGGTGGATCAGTCACTGCCGCTTTCCGGTTGAGAGAGTTGAATACCATGTCAAGAACACTCTTCTGCCGCGCTTCAAATTTGTTCAGCACCGCCAGACAGGTGCCCATCGGACAGATATCATGCAGAAAATCGGCCTCTCTGCCCGAGAGTATTACAATCCGGTTTTTGTCCATTCCGGCACTCACCGCAAACTTGAGGAGCTTGAGGCCGTCCATTGCCGGCATTTCAAGGTCAATCAGCATCAGATCATAGCTGCCGACTTTAATTGAATGAAGTGCCGACACCGGATTGTTGCAGATCTCTACTTGCAGCAGCGGGAAATTGTCAGCTATATAAGCGGCCAGAAAGCGGGTAAAAACCGGATCATCATCTATTAACAGTATTCTTCCCATGGAGTGTCACTATAGCTGATAAGAAGGTGCGGGGAAATAAAAATGATCTCAATGAAAAATACTTATTCCGATTCGGAAAGGAAGTTTTTTTGTCCTCGCAAGGACATCAAGGAATTGCGCGGAGGAGTACTACTGTATGCCGCACAAGGAATTCTGCAGATTGCCGCCGCCAGGGCGGAAAAGAGCCCTTTTCACTTTATAAGGCGAGTGGCGCTGCGAAGAACGGAGAACGGCACTTCAATGCCGATTTCACGGGCCCGGCGCATGTTGATAACCAGATCGATTCTCTGTGGTCGAACCAAAGGAAGAAACTCTGTTTTTGCACCCTCGAAAACCCGCACTGCCATCTCTGCCGCCAGATATCCCTGCTCCTGAGGGTTGATTTCAAGTGACACTATGGCACCTTGTACCGCTGCATCCGGCATGGTGGATACGACCGGAATTTTCCTGGCTTTTGACCTGGAAATAATCTGCTCGAACTGCTGGCCGAAAAGTCCTCCTTCCGTAACGACCATCGCCTCACATCTGTCCAGCAGCCTGTTCAGTTCCATGTCGAGGGCAGCTGCAGAGGAGACACTCCCTTCCAGCACGGTGATCCCGAGCTTTAAGGCAAACTTTCTCACATCGTCCAACTGCTGCTGCGAGCCGAATTCGCGCGGCGAGTAGAGCACTCCGATACGCTGATAGGGATGGATGTCCAGCAGAGTTTTTAGCAGGGTTACCATCGATACCCGTGAACTGACGCCGCAGACCCCTTTCATCGGCTGTTCCGACGCGAATACGTCGACCGAGATTACCGGTATACCGGCGGATTCGCGGGTTGCCGACAATGAAGCGGGAGCGCCATAGGTAACAATCAGGTCAGGTCGGGAACTGTTTAATTTGCGAACCTCAGCAGCCCAGGAAAGCGGATCAGAATTTGGTGTATGCAGGATGATTTCCGTAGAAGGATATATATAGCCATGAGCGGCAATTGACTTGACAAAGGCGCGATGCGCCTCACGGTAGCGGGGCTGGTCGCTGCTCATGATTGCTGCAATCGAGACAGCCGGGGAGTGCGCAGGCGAAGCCAGAGATACGCTAATACTGACCAGCAGGGTTATTATGAATAGACAACACTTCATGGTTATCTTCACCATTTACGCGGCAGAACGGGCGCTTTCGCCGCCGTGTGTTGGAGCGAATTCTTATCAGCTATGAAATTAGTGCTGAAAGGGCTCGTATATGTGGGAGGAGCTGCATTATTCATGCCGTCTAATTTTAGAACAGATACTTTGAGCGGTTGGTGAAATAGTTCCGATGGCGGTAAATAACCCCGGATAGCAGTATAACGGCAACTATAACGCTTATATTACCGGCAAGCAATCCGGGGGCATCAACCTTTTCGCCACCAACTTTCACCAGTTCAGCGGAGGTCATGAACAACAGGTTTGTCAGTGTATTCACCAGTTCAAACGTGTTGTAACCGAGAAGAAGATACCACGTCAGACTTTGGCGCTTCATGAGTCCCAGAAACAGGTAGAGACATATCAAGCTGTCAAAAAAGACCAGTACTCCAGCAGTTGTGCCTTGATATATGGTCCCAAAAAAGGGCACCGGTTGGCCGTAACCGGAGACTGTCAGCATAAAAAAGAACAGATACAGTCCGCCAAGCATAGTCATAGCAAGCGGTCGGCGCAGTTCATGCTCGTTATTGGCGCCGCTCTCTTCCACGCAGTACCCGCCTAAAACCGGTTCACATCATGTATTGCCAGACTTGCGCATACCACTGATGGCTATGCACACAAAGATAACCAGAAGGACAAATCCGCAGAAAATCCAGTCTGCCGTACTGAAACCAAACATGGTCAACTCCTCTTGAAAGCTTCGGCCGCTTCGGCTATCAGACCTATTTCCCGATAGCAGGTTCCAAGCAGGTAGTATACCTCATTTAACGGAAACTGCTCTGCAAAAATCGGATCGGCAAGCACATCTTTAATTATCGCTGCAGCCTCGTCATTGAAGCCGCCGTGATGCTGTTCCACTGCAACCGAGAGAGCGGTGAGATAATCGATCGGAGGTACCATCGGGATTTTGCCTGCCAGTATCGCGGCAACACGCGATTCAACCCGCGCCCGCTCAGACGGTGCGAGAGCAGTGATCAGCTCGCTCCAGATTTCAGCCGCCTGGCCGTAGCGTCCCAGCATGTACAGGGCTTCTCCATACTCATATGCGGCATGGTTATCATGAGGATTACGGTTCCGGGCCGTTTTCAACTGTTTTTCAGCGGCATACCAGCAGGTCACCGCATGGTGCATACAGGATAACCGGGAACCTTTGTCAACATAGGTTCTGGCGATTTCCAGCGGCAGGGCGGCATTGTCCGGATCAAGCAGTGCCATGATCTTGAGGAAATTGATCTTGCGATCAAGGTAGGGTGAATCGACTTCGCGAGCTTCGAGCATGATAATCTGGCCGCCGAGATCGGAGACAATATGCGGGTAGGCTTCTCTCAGCACGGCGGCATACGCCGCAGCACCGGAACAGTCAGGGTTGAGCCGCAGAGCCTGGTAAATGCCGCGCCCGACCATGTCATAATCAGGGACACTGTTTCCCTTCAAAGCTATAAAATCCTCATTCAGCAGCGGGATGGGGGGCCGATCTGCCCACAAAATTGCGACCAGACCGTCCCTGCCGCTTAGCTGATAACCGTCAGGGGGAGTGTAATATTTGATTCCGGCCAACGGGGTTGGTTGAAACTGCAGCCTATGGTTCATCGTTTCTCTTCCTCTCGACCCGGAAAGGTGTTGATACCGGCGTGGACGCCGATCATCCGGTAAATCTGCACCTCGTCCCACGGTTTATCCATAATGCCGTCATGTATCGCCCAGCTTCTCCCGATCACGGTACGCTCCATTCCCGGCATCCGAAAAGGTGTAGAGCCGTCCAGCCGTGAAAAATACCGCCCACCGGGCTGAAACTCACGATCTATCTCCAGCATCAACTGTTTGCCTCGCAAATAGTCGAAGCCATATTTTTCATACCGGATGGCGTTATCATATGATAGCGGTTCGGCGACAATGATCTGCATCCCGAGTGAATCGGTGAAACGCTCCAGCAAAGGGAAAAAAGTGACAAACAGCTGCAGACCGTGGTGGGTCTGATTGGGGAACAGACCGGCCCGCATGGCGCGCAATTCTTCCGGGATATTGCGCCCGTGGGATGCAAACCAGTTGTTTTCGCCTTTTTCGTCAACATCAACCGCATAGCGCGGAGCGGAAGGATCACGGATGATACAGAAACTGAGCTCCATCTGGTGAAACTGGGTATCGGACAGCTCCAGAAAGAAAGCCATTACTCCGCCGCCCGGTTTCGAGCGTGCTTCAATCCGCATCAGCGACAACCCTTTCGGGGCGATAATTGTAACCAGACGCTCTCCCGCAGAGTTGCAGAGTGAATCTTTTTGAAATCCCAGTACATCGCGCAGGCGCTGCGGCAGCAGGCGGGAATAGATGCGCTCTTTTTCGGGCTCATCAAGACGGTTGATCGCCTGAAGCGAAGAAAGCGGACGGCCGGCGGCATCCGACAGTTGGCTGTTATGAGGAAGTGGCGCCATAGTTTCCGAGTATACCAGGGAAAATGGTTTTTTTTATCCGGGCAATGCTTTTTTCCACCGCTGCAAGAGCCTGCGTCCGTTCTCCCTCTTCGGACCAATGTATGGCATCAAGCAGAACCCGGTTCTGAAAGCCCATCGGCTTTATCTTTTCTATAAATCGGGGGGGGAGGCGCGGGTTAAGCTCCACACTGTTCATGATCGACCAGGCCAGTGTCCATGCCCGGGCGGTATTCATCAGATCGTACCCCCCGCCGCCCAGAGCCACCCAGGGAATCTTGAGCCGCTTAATTTTTACCAGCATCTCGCAGTAACTGCGGGTGGTAATTTCAAGATTGGTGAGCGGGTCGGTGCGAAAGGTATCGGCGCCGATCTGGGTGATTATGATGTCCGGATTGAAAGCGGCGATCAACGGATACGCGACCTCATCAAAAGCTTTCATATAAATGGCGTCATCCGTGTGGGCCAGCAACGGCACATTGACGGAGAACCCCTTTCCGCGACCTTCACCGATTTCGTCCTCAAAGCCGGTGCCGGGATAAAAATATATGCCGCTCTCGTGAATGGAGATCGTCAGCACCTGATCCGTGTCATAATACGCTTCCTGAACTCCATCGCCATGATGGGCGTCAAGATCCAGATAGAGCACCCGCCGCCCACGTGCGACCAGCCAGTTAATGGCAATCACTGCATCATTCAAGTACGAAAAACCGGAAGCTTTAGCGCGGTGGGCATGGTGCCACCCCCCGGTCAAATTAAAGGCGATGTCAAATTGTTCTTCTTCCACCAACCGCACGGCTTCAAACGTGGCTCCCGCACCCAGAGCGGCACAATCATACAACCCCTTGAATACCGGGCACTCCGCGTCACCCAGGCCAAATTTGAAATCGGCCCGCGGCTCTTCCGAGCTGCTGAATTCCTTGAGACGGGCAATGTAGGCAGGATCATGGAACGACAGCAGCAGCTCTTCAGATACCGGCTTGCAGTCGCGGATCTGCATATTCGGGAGTTCCAGCAGACCATATGCATCAAGCAGATCATAGGCAAGGTGGTTACGCTGCAGCTTGAACGGATGATCGTCGCCATAATTAAAATTACCGAAAAGCGGAGAATATATCAGGGCGGTACGGCAGGGGTCCATCAGGAGGCCTCAGGCAGAAGGGGATATATATAAACATCTCACACAAGGAAAACGTTCCTCGCGACTATATTATTGGTGGAGCTGAACGGGATCGAACCGTCGACCTATGCGTTGCGAACGCATCGCTCTCCCAGCTGAGCTACAGCCCCACGAGACTATTAGTAAGTTAAAACGTATCCCGGTTCTTCAGGTTCCGGCATATTCTGCCAGCGGCAATGTTATTGTGAATACGGCACCTTGTTCCGTATTCTTCGCTTCTATCGATCCGAAGTGATTAAGGACAATACGGTTCGCAATAGCAAGACCGAGACCGGTGCCATGATGTTTGGTTGTGAAAAACGGGTTGAATATTTGCGGCAGCATCTTTTTCGGAATCCCGCCGCCAGTGTCCTCAACAGCTATAATAACAGATTTTTCGTTATGGACTGATTTTCCCAGAGTGAGAGTCAGTTCCCCCCCCTCCGGCATGGCATCACAGGAGTTCAGTATCAGGTTGAGAAAAACCTGTTTCAGCTGGCACGCATCACCTGAAACGGTCCAGGGGCCGGAAGTGCTTGAAAGCGATATCTTGATATTATGGTCCTCAAAAGCGGTAACGCCGTTTGCAAGGCAATCCCGGATAATTTCCTCCAGATTGCAGGAACTGAAACAGATGGTCGGTTTGCGGGAATACGCCAGAATTTCAGCCAGCATTTTCTCCAGTCGGCTGACTTCCGAGACAATGGTATCGGCATAGTGATGTTCCCTTGTCTCCGCAGGCAGTGACTTGAGCAGTCTCCGGGCAAAACCTCCGATGGAGATAAGCGGGTTTTTCAGCTCATGGGCCAAGCTTGCTGCCATCTCGCCAATGGCCGCCAGACGCTCGCCATGAAGCAGGCGTTCTCTGGCATCTCGCAGGTTTAAATGGACATCCTCAATGCGAGAATACAGCATTGAATTTTCAATCGCCATACCGGCCTGATTTGCGAAAAGCTGAAGGAAATGCAGATTACCACTTGATATCTTTCGAGCAGAATCGGGATTGTCGATCACGATCATGCCGATGGTCATTTCGCGGGACACGAGCGGCACCGCAGCAAATTCTCCGCAGCATAACGGCTTGATAAAGCGGCAGGTTGTGCATTGATGGCAGTGGGCATCCTCGGAGCGACAGAGACTCCGCTCGGAAACAATTTTATTTATGAGCGGGCAGACTCCGTCAATTTCAATGCGTGTCAAACGCACCTGCAAGCAGAATTCGGCAGATCGCTGTCGCAAAATTACTTGATCGCTTAGATCCCAGCGGCTTCCGGGGGCATCATGGCCACCAACAATCTGTAGCCCTTCAGATAGTTGGCGGGTAACCGCCACCATACCTTGCAGGACGTCTGATTTCTCGTTACGCAGAAACAGAATAGCTCGTTCAAAGAGATTGGATGACGGTGCGGTAATCGCGGTAAGAATCAGGTGCGTCAGCTTGTTGAGGCGGATGGTGGATAGCATTGTGTTGCTGAACTGGTACAGAAGGGTCAGTTCAGACAGGCGATTATTGTGTTCAGAATATTGAAGGGAATCATGAATAGTCATGCCTGATCCTGCATACCGTCATGCGTGAATAGTGGAAATTAAACCCGTAGTTCTCTTTCCTCGGCAGCCATCTTGCAATCGATGCACTGGGTTGTTACTGGCCGCGCCTTAAGGCGAGCCTCGCCGATTTCCTCCCCGCAGTCGTCACAAATACCAAATTCTTTTGACTCAATGCGGTCGAGAGCATCTTTAATTTTATTGATCAGCTTCCGCTCGCGGTCCCTGATACGCAACTCGAAGTTTCGATCAGATTCCTGTGTAGCACGATCAGTCGGGTCGGGGAAACTCAGCGCATCCGTAGTCATCTCCGTTACGGTCTTGCCCGCCTCACCCCGCAGCGCCTTCATTTCTTCATTCAGTATGTTTTTGAAAAAATCCAGCTTTTTCTGATCCATGAGCGACTCCCAATTGTATAAATAAACTATTGAATTCTAGTGAGAATGGAACAACAAGTCCAGAAAAAAGTGCTCAACATAATTCTGATGTGCCGGTTCATTTTACAAAACTATTACATTCTCTCCGGTCGATGCCTTGCTATGATGTAAAAAGCAAATTACCATGGGGAGAATTATGGCACAGCCACTGAAAATTGGAAAGCATACAGTTCGTTATCCGCTTATCCAGGGCGGTATGGGTGTTCGAATATCAGCCGGACGACTGGCCGGTGCTATCGCGAAAAATGGCGGCGTCGGACTGGTCGCTGCTCCAGGTATAGCCCTCAATAGCGGACTCTTCAATGGTCGTAATTATTTTCAGGCCGATTCCGATGCCTTCAAGGCCGAGTTACGCAAAGCCTATGAAATTGCTCCGGAAGGCATTATCGGTGTCAACGTGATGGTGGCCCTGTCCGACTATGAACAGTTGGTAAATGCTGCCATAGATGGTGGTGCCAAGGTCATAGTATGTGGTGCCGGCATGCCGATGAGTCTGCCGGAAATAACCGCCCATGCTCCTGACGTGGCACTGGTTCCGATAGTGTCGTCTCTGCGGGCGGCCCAGCTTATCGCACGTAAGTGGCAAAAAGCCTATCACCGGCTGCCTGATGCTGTGGTGGTGGAAGATCCGGACACTGCCGGTGGTCACCTGGGTGAGAAAATGGAGAACATCGGCACCGGGGAATACGATCAGTATGAGACGGTCCGTCAGGTCAAAAACCTCTTCCGTACTGAGTATGGCGTCGATGTGCCGGTTATCGCCGCTGGCGGCATCTGGGACCGGGCTGATCTGGAACATGCTCTGGCCGAAGGTGCCGATGGCGTACAAATGGCCAGTCGCTTCGTCTGCACGGAAGAATGTGATGCCGATGACGCCTTTAAACAGAAATATATCGATTGCACTCCGGACGACATCGGCCTGATCATGAGCCCGGCCGGCCTTCCGGGGCGGGTCATTCTGACCAATCAGGATAATATTCGTCAATATGACCTGGATAATGCTGTCACCTGCAACTTGGGCTGCCTGAAAAAATGTTCCTACAAGGAGTCGGGGGAGCGCTTCTGCATCGTCACCGCCCTTGATCGTGCGCAGCGCGGTGATGTTGAGACCGGCCTGGTTTTCTGCGGAACCAACGCCTGGAAATCCGAACGTATCACGACCGTAAAGGCCATCTTTGAAGAGCTTTTTGGTGACGTACCGGGGGCATAGAACTGGCTCAAGACAGGGCATCCAGTCAGGCAGAGCAGATATTCATCTGCGGGTGTTATTTTCTGCTTGACTTGTTAAACCCATGTATCTATATTCCAAAACTCTTTAAAAATCAGAAGCGGATGGAGATGGCATATGTACGCAGTAATTAAAACAGGTGGAAAGCAGTACAAGGTTACCGAAGGCGAATTTCTCAAAGTTGAAAAACTTGAGGGCGAAATCGGCGACAGCATAGAATTCGCTGAAATACTTATGGTAGGTGGTGAAAAAACGGTTGTGGGCGCGCCGATCGTTGCCGGGGCCTCCGTAACAGCCAAAATTGCTGTACAGGGCAAAGGCAAGAAAGTTCTGGTGTTCAAATCAAAAAAACGCAAAGACTCACGGAAACTGCGCGGTCATCGTCAGCACCTGACTGTGCTCAAGATCGAAAAGATTACTGCATAAACAAAACAGCATAAATATTTTTCCCGGGAGATACGGAAATGGCGCATAAGAAAGCTGGTGGTAGTTCAAGGAACGGCAGAGATTCAGGCGGACAGCGTCTTGGCTGCAAAAAATTCGGCGGCGAAAGCGTCAAGGCCGGCAACATCATTTATCGTCAGCGCGGCACCCAGATCCACCCCGGCAACAACGTCGGCTGCGGCAAGGATTACACCCTGTTCGCCCTGATCGAAGGTGTTGTCGCATTCGAGCGTCTCGGTAAAGATCGCAAAAAGGTTTCGGTGTATCCGAACTAAAGCACCGCCTCATTAACAGTTCATGCAAAGGCCCGGAGGATTATTCCACCGGGCCTTTTTTTATAAGTTTAAGTGTCGCTGAAGAACCTGGACATTGGAGTTGTAAACGATTAATCTGATCAAAATTGCGCCCAGACTTAGGATGGACCGGCATTTATGGCGACAGTCACTTGTATTTGCTATATATTTTACTCAGGTGTGTGATACAAGCAGTCTTGCTATTATCAAATGGAAATTGAGGGTGGGGCTGTATGAAGCATTTGGGCAATATACTGGTTGAAGCTGATATCATCAGCAACAAAACGCTCGAGCGGGCGCTGGTACGGCAGAAATCTGAAAAAAAACGGTTGGGCGCTGTGCTTGAAGAAATGGGGGTTATTACCGAAGAGGAACTGGTAGACGCACTTTCCAAACAGTTTAACTTCAAGACCATCAAAAACTTTGTCGGGCACGCCTATTCTCAGGAACTGCTGGACTTGCTTCCGTCCGATTTAGCCATGAAGAAGCTGGTCTTCCCGCTTAAACGAAAAGACGCCATGCTTGCGGTTGCAATCACTGACCCTTTTGATCTGGAAACATTGGAATCGCTGAGTCGCATTACCGGGCTTCAGGTAATTCCCGTGCTTGCCACTCGTAAAGAGATTCTGGATGCGATTTCAGTTCATTATCTGAAAAGCAGTACCGGGGGGGGAGAGGCGATTCTGGTGGTGGAGGACTCAATCCCGCTTGCAACGATCATCCAGGCGGCACTTGTGAAGGAAGGTTATAAGGTGCTGCTGGCCGGAGATGGCCTGGAGGCGCTGAAAATCGCCATTTCAGAGCGCCCGAAGCTTATTATAACCGATTCCGTGATGCCGCGTATGGATGGCTTCGGCCTGCTGCGTGCCATTAAAGCCAATCCGATGACCTCCGAAATTCCGGTTATCATGCTGACCTCCAAGGCATCGACCGAAGATGAACAGAAAGCGCTGGAGTTCGGTTTCAGCGATTTTATCCCCAAACCTGTTCAACCGGTGCGGATCGTTTCCCGCGTCAAACATATTCTGGATATGACAAAAAAATACCGGCGATGATGTACCGGTCAATACTCCATGCAATCATCAGCGATATGAATTTTCCCCCCGACCTTTGCGCCCGTTTCTGAACTCCCAGGGTGGCTGCGGGTTCGACTCTCTCCAGAGCCCGGCACGGCGTGAGCGGGCCAGGCTTTCCGCTCCGATATACTCTGATGCGTATGCCCCATGCAGATACTGGCGGTACGCCCACGCCATCCCTTCTGACACCATCTCGCTATTGATATTTCTGCCCGCATAGCGGATAACCACTACTGTCCTTTTGTACTGATCGATGTCAATAATCTCCGCAGTGACCCGCCGCCCCATGATCTTGTTCATCAGCGTCCGCTTCGATAAATCACCGTAAGGTTGCCCCGCAACGTCCGGCTTCTTCGTTTCAGGGGCATCAATGCCGTACAGTCTCACCTTCAGCCGACTCTCCTCACGGGTGTTCAGCAGTACTGTATCGCCATCATAGACCGCCTTTACCATGCCTTCCACGGTTCTTCCGGCATGGGCTGCCACCGTCAGGAGCAGGATCTGCAGAATGGCTGCGAGATATATGTACATTCAGATCAGTTCCGCGGCATAATTGAACTCGGTGGTGCCGGGAAGTTCCCTCCCCGATTTGAAGGCGGCCATGATTTCACCCCACCTCTCTCGCGGCTCTTCACTCAGATCGATCACAAACGAGCTGCACCCTTTTTGCCGTAATTCACCATGTCGTACCGTCAGCGAGAATTGCAGCGCAGAACTGATCGTCTGCAAACCGTCATGACTGGTGACACGGTAGGTCTCTCCCCGGTCTGAACGGAGCGGAGTATTGGCATGCACGTCTTTGATGCGGATCTTGGTAGTCATAACCGGTAGTGGTGAATAGACCAGCATCCGTTGTTTGATGTCGATTCCAGCCGTGAGCAGTTCGGCAAGATTGCCGCTGTCATCCTCCAGATAGAGCGTTGCCGCTTCGGCGCCAAGTTCTCGCCAGGCGGCCAGCGCCTGGCTGTTGAGCGAAAAGCAGCGGTGCCAGGTCGAGATGTGAAGACCTTCAAGGCCACGAAAAAGTTCAAAATGGGACAGATTGGCCGCCTCGAAACGGCGGAAGCCGGCGTTGTACAAGGTGCGAAGCGTGTCGCGATACAGTGGGACGTCACGATCGAAGAGCATGAAAGGGAACTGCCAGATAATGCGCTCTTCCGAACCGCGCATGCGCGGAACTGCCGTGGAAATCTGGTGGATGGCCGCCTTTGAGAGCGGCAACAGCGCAGCGTCGGCTCCGTTCTGGAGCGGGAAACGCCACTCTTTCAGTTCAGCCACGACAACCGTCACTGTCTCGTGTGGTGCAGGTTGACGCTTTGCTGCCTGCTTCATCTCCAACTCCCGTAGTGCGCCCCTGCGGGCAGATGCGAGCTGCTCGCGGAAAACAGCCGTGGTCGCTTCGCGTAACTGCTGGTAAAAACGGCGGCGCAGATCCTTGAACAGAGCCGACGGAATCAGCACGGCGGGGAAATCAGGCGCTTCAAGCGATTCGAGCCTGAACGATGTCTCACCGCATTTCGAGAACTGGCCGAACAGAACCGTCTGCATGTCACCACTTCGAGCCGGCTCCAGTTGACCAAGCGGAAAGCTGAACTCATGGTGATATCCCGCTACGGAGGCAGAGATAAGGAGCTGCTCGTCTTGCAGCGAAACGACCAGCCGGCACGGGAGTTTGTCACCCTGCCCCCCCTCAAGTCTGCGCTGACAGGCGCTGTCACTCATGGTATACGCCTCTTTGGATGAAACCTTATAGATTGAATCCCCGACTGAGAAGCTGAATGGCGTTTCAACCTCCACCAGGCTTCCTGCCTGGGCCTCCATAGCCTTCTTTCGATTGAAAACCATTTCGCGCAGAGTCCAGGCCTGACCGGCCATGTCACTTTTGGGTTGAACCCGCAGACGGTCCCCTACATGTAATGCATCTCTGGTTTCAAAGATCAGACTCTTCCCTTTGATGCTCTTTATCTGGCCGATAAAACGCCCGGTGCCCCCCTTCTGCCACGGATTAGCGATGTCATCCGGCTGCTGTGATGCCAGAAACCCCTTGGTCGGAGTGCGTCCAAAGGAATATTTCAGGATCTCCTTGGCAGCAGTCAGCGCCTCCTTGTGCGACTTTTCCGGGGCATCCAGCACCGTGCGGTAGGCTTCGACCACGGAGGCAACGTACTCGGCCGATTTCATCCGCCCCTCGATCTTGAGCGATTTTACCCCTGCCTTGATCAGCTCCGGGAGCAGGTCGATAGCCGACAGGTCACTGGTGGAAAAATAGTGCCCCTCATTGCCGCGATGGCTGTACAGTCGGCGACAGGGCTGGGCGCAGCGGCCGCGATTGCCGCTGTGGCCACCAAGCAGCGAGGAGAAGAAACATTGACCGGAGATGGAAAAACAGAGGGCGCCATGGACGAAACATTCGATCTCTACCGGTGTGGAAGCGGCGATGGCGGCAATTTCATCAATAGCCAGTTCACGCGCCAGCACGGCCCGTTGGAAACCGAGCTCCTCCAGCATCTTGACACCAGGGGTGTTGTGAATCGTCATCTGGGTTGAAGCGTGCATCGGTATAGAGGGGAAGTGATTGCGAATCAGCCGCGCCACCGCCAGATCCTGTAAAATCACGCCATCGACCCGCATTCCCGCCAGGGCGGCCAGGGTATCCACCAGCTGCGGCAGCTCCTTCTCCTTCACCAGGGTATTGAGGGTAACGTAAATTCGCCGGTTTTGGCCGTGGGCATAGGCCAGCATCCGCTCCATCTGAACCAGCGTGAAGTTTTTGGCTCGGGCTCGGGCCGAGAATTCTTGCAGCCCTGCATAAACGGCATCGGCTCCTTTCTCTATAGCGGCAAAGAAGGATTCGAGCGAGCCGGCCGGAGCGAGGAGTTCGGGTTTTTGAAATAATGCTGGTAATGACACGATAAATCACCGTACTTTTGAATTTATTTTAAATTACATGAGATAAAAGGGAGAACAGGAATTCAAACAGTCTTGATCCACCGGATTCCCGTTGGTCTAACAATGACAAGGTATTTACTGAAATCATTATCGGAATGATGCTTCAGAAATGCCAGCAGGGAGAGGGTATACTCTGTTGTGGCTGGATTTATCTTCAGGCGGATAACGCCGGGATTGTTTGTAAGGGGGAGAACTGACCAATCGCCAAAATGTTCATCCAGGGTTATAACTATTCGATCATGCTCAATGTCCCATTGCATTATTTCCGCATCGTCCGCGGTCGAAATGCCAATTTCAGAAACTGATACGACATCGAATCCCTGTCCGCGCAATTCTGCAAGGACATGGCGGTCAAACATTTGATCAAGCAGATAACAGTTGGAAAGGTTCATGCCGCCAAGGATTTGTACACTGTGTGCTCGATAAGGGAATGACAGTATTGAAGGGCACCGACAACCTGTTCACGACTCAATTCAGGATAGAGATCAAGGATATTCTCAACCGAACCCAATTCCGCCATTTGGTCAAGGATCACCGACACCGGGATACGCGTCCCGGTAATTATCGGTTTGCCGTTACAGATACGGGGATTTATTTGAACATATCGGTTAATGGTCCAGGCTCCTTATCACTTTCTATTGTTTCAGCAGTGTACAAAACCATATCACAGCCATCTGAAAAAAACACGGCAAAACAGGTCTATACGTGACTAATCGAAAGACATAATATTTAAACGTCCGTAGATACCAGCTATTCTGGACTTTAGACTTACAGCGCCCCTTTCCCACCGTCAAGGTGGGTTGCGGAGCAGCTCTTTGATTGTCAAACCAACTTGAATTTACGCGTCCTTAGCCCGGTCCGGTGGATATTTATCTTCAACCGGCCATTTTTGCGGTCCGAATTTACCGGACTTCAAGTTCCATAAGGCCCGAATGTTGACATGCCCAAAAAACCGTTGCAGTCCCTGTCTGACTCTGCCTGCTGTGATGGGCTGTTTCTGACGCCACGGGGCAAACGAAGCCAAGTATGCCACCTTTGCATCATTGAGCAGCGCGAACAACTGGGGAATAGCATTACTTTTTCAAAGATCGCTACAGAAGTCTAAAGTCCAGGAATTATATTTTTACCTTGTAAAACTCTACGGCATTATCTAAAAAAACCGCACGTGACGCCTCTTCCCCCAGCGTTTCCGCCACCAGCAGAAAATCACTGTCCGCGTAGGAGCGCGGTGCGCGGGTGGAGGGCAGGTCGGTACCAAACATCAGGGCATGAGGGTTGGCAGCGTACAGCTCACGCAGAGCGGCCGGCACGTCAAAATCCACCCGCCCGAAGCCGGTGGCCTTGACCCGAACACCCCGCTCCGCCAGTTTCAGCAACGTTCCAAAGCCTTCCCGCGCCAGACCCAGATGATCGATGCTGACGGACGGAAGAGCCGCCAGCGTATCAAACAAATCGTTCAGTTCGTGCGGATTCAGATACAGCTCCACATGCCAGCCGACCAGATCATGCACCCGACGCGCCATGGCCTCTAGATTGCGCACGTCCTCCGAACCGCCCCGTTTAAGATTGAAGCGCACCGCCCGCACTCCGGCACTGTCAAGATCCATGATTTCCTGATCAGAGGCCGTTGCCGGCAGCTGCGTCACCCCGACGAAAAGCGGGCCGAGTGTGTACAGGGCATCAAGCAGATAACTCTGATCAAAAGCCTGGAACGAACCCGAAACAATCGCGCCGCCCCGCAAATCATAGCCGGAAACCTGCGACAGATACTCGCCGCAGGTCAGATCATCAGGCAGATAGCCTTTGTTGGGGACCAACGGAAAGCGGCTGTCTATGATATGAAAATGACTGTCGAAAAGCGGTAATCGATCGAGTCGTGTGGTTTCAGTCATCAGGGTTGTTCCTCCCGGTACAGATTGCTCCGCTTCGCAGAAATGTAACGGCAGTATTATACCTGTCGTCATTTCATTGGCAATCGGTATTGTGTTATTGCACACTTCCCGCTATTCTATACGGGCATGTTCAGTATGAGTTTATTAATGCACTAACCCTTTTTAACGGGGTGTGGGGGTAAAATGGTAACATTTGAAGAGGCCCGCTCGATTATTCTGAGTTCCGTACGGCCCATCGGCACGGAACGGATTCATCTGCTGGAAGCGACCGGAAGAGTCCTCGCCGAAGATGTGGCCGCGCCGTGGGATATGCCGTTATGGGACAATTCGGCCATGGACGGCTACGCCGTGCGTGCCGGAGATTGTCTTGTCATCCCCTGCCGTCTGCGGGTTACCGGTTTTCTGCCGGCCGGCGCCAAGGCAGACGGGGTAACGGTCGAGGCGGGGTGCGCCGTGCGGATTATGACCGGTGCGCCGACGCCTGACGGCTGCGATGCGGTTGTTCCGGTGGAGGAGACCGATGATGGCCAGCAGGAAGTGACCATTCTGGAGCCGGTGCAAAAAGGGCAGCATCTCCGCTTGCGTGCGGAAGATGTGGCTGCCGGCGAACTTTTTGTCCGGAGCGGGACGCGCATCCGGCCACCGGAAGTCAACATGCTGGCCGGATTCGGCATCGCACTGGTGCCGGTGTATCGCCGGCCGACGGTGGCGATACTTTCCACCGGTGACGAACTTGTGGAGCTGGGGCGAACACCGGGGCCGGGGGAAATTATCAACAGCAATACGCTTTCATTATCAGCTGCTGTGCTGGAAGCCGACTGCATCCCCCGCATAATCGGGATTGCCCGGGATAATCGGGAGAGCCACCTGGAGAAACTTCGCGAAGGGCTGAAAGCGGATGTTCTGATCACATCGGCCGGTGTGTCGGCCGGTGACTGTGATCTGGTACGGGATATTCTGGAGGAACTGGGTGCACAACAGATGTTCTGGAAAGTGGCCGTCAAGCCGGGCGGACCGACCGCGTTTGCCATGTATGGCTTGACACCGGTCTTTTCCCTACCGGGTAATCCGGTTTCAACCATGATAACCTTCGAGGAGTTTGTTCGCCCGGCTCTGCTCAGAATGCTGGGAAATGAGCGGGTTCTGCGGGCACCCTTCAAGGCGGTACTGCGCGAGGGGCTGAAGAAAAAGCCGGGTAAGGTGCAGATAGTACGGGTGCGCCTGGAAAAGAAAAACGACCGCTGGTATGCGACCTCTGCCGGAAACCAGCAGACAGCCATCCTCAAAACAATGGTCGATGCGCAGGCAATTGCCCTGCTGCCCGCCGAGAGCAGCGGTGCTGCCGCCGGCGACGAGGTGTACGTTCACTATTACGGAAATCATATCGAACTGGAGCCGAAATGAAAGATTATCTTGGTGCGCACATGTCCATCTCGGGTGGGCTGCATCTGGCCATCGACCGGGCCGTTGCTTCCGGCTGCAATGTCCTGCAAATTTTTACCCGCAACTCCAACCAGTGGCGGGGGAAGCCGGTCAGTGATGCCGATGTGGCCCTGTTCCGCAGCAAATTTGCCGCCTCCGGACTGCATGAGGTGGTATCCCACGATATCTACCTGATCAACCTTGCCTCTCCGCCGGGTGAAACGCGGGATAAAAGCCTCGCGGCCTTCCGCGATGAGTTGGAAACTTGTGTCCGCCTCGGCATCAACAAGATCGTCATGCATCCGGGATCACACCTGGCGGACTCCCCTCAAACCGGATTGACCCGGGTAATTGAAGCGTTTGATCAGCTTTTCAGCCTGGTTCCACAGTTTGAAGGAAGGGTGCTGATTGAGACTACGGCTGGTCAGGGGAGCAATCTCGGGAGGACTTTTGAAGAGCTGGGGGCGATCATCAACGGTTCACGTTTTCCGGAGAAGTTCGGGGTCTGTTTCGATACCTGCCATACCTTCGCCGCCGGGTATGATACTGCCAGCGAAGAAGGGTATCGCGATACGATTGGGCAGTTCGACCGTCTGATAGGTCTGGAGCGGCTGCACTGCTTTCACCTCAACGACTCGAAAAAAGGGCTCGGCTCGCGGGTTGACCGGCACGAGCATATCGGACAGGGAACGCTGGGACTGAACCCGTTCCGCTTCATCCTGAACGATTCCCGTTTTGCCGCCGTGCCGAAGATACTGGAAACCCCCAAGGGAGACAACGACGAGATGGATGCGGTAAATCTCGGGGTGCTGCGGGGGTTGGTCGATTGAGACTGCCGCTTATAACTTGTCAAACAGGTATTCCAGCCCGTTGACCTTTATTTCGTAGACAGTTCGCAGCATGTCCCCAAGTTTTCCCGGCGGAAAACCCTGTCCGGCAAACCAGACCACATAAGGTTCCGGCAGATCGACCAGACGGCGTCCCCGGTATTTACCGAAAGGCATGCGGGTCGCCGCCAGCTCCAGCAGTTTTGCATGGTCGAATGCGGGATACTGCCCTTCTATTTCCTCGGTTGAATTCATTTTATCATTCCTTAACAACCAACCCCCCTCGATCCCCCTTTATGCCCCAGAGGGTACTGATAAGTACCCTCTGGGGCATAAAGGGGGAAGTTTTTAAGCCTCCCTTGATAAGGGGAGGTTTGGAGGGGTTAGCTTTTATAGCATCTTCCTCAGATACTGTCCCGTATATGACTTCGTAACCTTCGCCACCTGCTCCGGTGTGCCGACGGCGATGATTTCGCCTCCCCGGTCCCCCCCTTCCGGCCCCAGGTCTATGACCCAGTCGGCCGTCTTGATCACATCCAGGTTATGTTCGATGATCACGATCGTGTTACCGGCCTCGACCAGCCGCTGGATAACCTCCAGGAGCTTGGCGATGTCGTGGAAATGCAGGCCGGTGGTCGGCTCATCCAGGATGTAGATCGTCCGGCCGGTGGCGCGTTTCGATAGCTCCTTGGCCAGCTTGACCCGCTGCGCCTCTCCCCCCGAGAGGGTCGTTGCCGATTGGCCGAGGGTGATGTAGCCGAGACCGACCTCGTCCAGCGTCGCCAGCTTGTTCCTGATCCGCGGGATCGCCCCCATGAAGTCGAGCGCCTGCGACACGGTCATGTCCAGCACGTCGGCGATCGACTTCCCCTTGAAATGGACCTCCAGCGTCTCGCGGTTGTAGCGCGCCCCCTTGCATACTTCACACTCGACATAGACATCCGGCAGGAAGTGCATCTCGATCTTGATGATGCCGTCACCGGAGCAGGCCTCGCAGCGTCCCCCCTTGACATTAAACGAGTACCGACCGGGCTTGTAACCGCGCAGCTTGGATTCGGGGAGATTGGAGAACAGATCGCGGATGTCGCCGAAGACGGCGGTGTAGGTAGCCGGGTTTGAACGCGGGGTGCGCCCGATCGGCGATTGGTCGATGTTTATGACCTTGTCGAGATGCTCCAGTCCCCGCACATCCCGGAATGCTCCTGCCTTTTCGCGGCTGCGGTACAGTCGCTGTCCCAGCACCTTGTGCAGGGTGTCGATGATCAGCGTCGACTTGCCGGAGCCGGAAACGCCGGTCACGCAGGTCATGATGCCGAGCGGGATATCGACGGTGACATCTTTCAGGTTATTCTCGGAGGCGCCGATAATACGCAGCGACTTATCGCCCGTGCGCCGCTTCTTCGGCACCGCAATAGAGAGTTCCCCCGACAGGTAGCGCCCGGTCAATGACGCAGGATTTGCCATGACCTCCGCCGGTGTCCCCTGTGCAACAACTTCGCCGCCATGCACTCCGGCTCCAGGTCCCATGTCGATCAGGTGATCGGCCTCAAGAATGGTTTCTTCATCATGCTCCACCACCAGAACGGTGTTGCCGATGTCCCGCAGCCGCTTGAGGGTGCCGAGCAGTCGGGCGTTGTCCCGCTGATGCAGGCCGATGGAGGGTTCGTCCAGGATGTAGAGCACCCCGACCAGGCTTGAGCCGATCTGGGTTGCCAGGCGGATGCGCTGCCCCTCGCCACCCGAGAGGGTGCCGGAGGTCCGGTCAAGCGAGAGGTAGTCAAGGCCGACGTTGACCAGGAACGAGAGCCGTTCGCGAATCTCCTTGAGTATCCGGCGCCCGATCTCCTGCTCCTTGTCGCTTAACGACAGCTCCTCGAAAAAGCGGAGGCAGTCGCGGATCGAGAACGCGGTCACGTCGCGGATGGTGCGATCCCCCACAAGCACATGCAGCGCTTCGGGGCGGAGACGGGCACCCTGGCAGGTCGGACAGGGCATGATATTCATATATTTTTCCAGCTCTTCACGGGACGTATCCGATTCGGTCTCGCGCCAGCGTCGTTGCAGATTGTTCAGGACCCCCTCGAACTCTTTCTGGTAGGTATGGCGGCGTTCACCATCCTCCTCCCACCAGAACTCGATCTTCTCCCCCTTTGAACCGTTCAGGATCACATCTCGAACAGATTCAGACAGCTCCTTGAACGGCGTGCGGATGTCGAACTTGTAGGCCTTGGCAAGCGCGTCCAGAATCAGGTGAAACCAGCCGGACAGGCGTTTTTCCCACGGCGCGATGGCCCCTTCGCGCAGGGAAAGATCCGGGTTGGGAATCACCAGATCGGCGTCGAAGTACATGCGCGTGCCGAGGCCGGTACATTCCGGGCAGGCACCATGCGGATTGTTGAAGGAGAACAGTCGTGGTGTGATTTCCTGGTAAGACAGGCCGCAATCTACGCAGGCCAGTTTTTCGGAGAAGAGCATAGACTGTGCTTTTTTGGGACGTTTACTGGCAACCTCCGAGGTTTCCAAAACCTCGGAGGTTTGGGGACTGACCACCTCAACCTTGACGACCCCCTCGGCATGGTGCAGGGCCGTCTCCAGCGAATCGGCCAGGCGGCGCTGAATGCCATCCTTGACGACAATCCGGTCAACTACGATATCGATATCGTGCTTTTTCTTCTTGTCCATCTCGATGTCATCAGCCAGCTCCCGGACTGTTCCGTCGACCACGACACGGGTAAAGCCCTCCTTGCGCAGATGATTGAGCTCTTTTTTGTACTCCCCCTTGCGCCCGCGGATCATCGGGGAGAGCAGGGTCAGCTTCGTCCCGGCAGGCAAGGCCATGATCTGATCCACCATCTGGGAAACGGTCTGGGAGGTGATCTCCTTGTTGCAGGAGGGACAGTGCGGACGTCCGACCCGTGCAAAGAGGAGGCGCAGATAGTCGTAAATCTCGGTGACGGTGCCGACGGTCGAGCGGGGGTTTTTGCTGGTGGTTTTCTGCTCGATGGAGATGGCCGGTGACAGCCCCTCGATCGACTCGACGTCCGGCTTTTCCATCTGTTCCAGGAACTGGCGGGCGTAGGATGAGAGAGACTCGACATAGCGGCGCTGCCCCTCGGCATAAATCGTATCAAACGCCAGGGTGGACTTGCCGGAGCCGGAGAGGCCGGTAATGACGACCAACCGGTCGCGGGGGATTTCGACGTCGATGCACTTGAGGTTGTGCTCGCAGGCGCCTTTGATGATGATTTTGTCGTGTGCCATGGTATTCCGTTATAATTAAAATTTTAGTGCTGGTCAGTTAAAAGATTATCCAGTTATCTGTTGATTGCAAGGAGGGCATGGTTTTTCATTTTTACTGTAGTATAATCAACTCCGCTTTAAGCGTTTTAAAAGCCTGGATAGCTGACGCCAATTCTGTGCCGATTTCATATTTCTCTGTATTGTAATGAGTGAATGCGTTCATGACCAGGTCGCGATATTGCGTAGTCACCAGGCACACTCCATCAAACAACCATCAATCAAAATACTTACTGACAACCTATTGAAAACATGGATAATTGGCTGTCTGTGCGTCAAGGGGAAGCCCTCTCTATCAATTAAACATCAATCAAAATCACGTTCGATTTTTTTCTACCGTTGTTTCCTGGCAACATTCTTGATTTGTCTGCTTGCCGGGACTTGAAGTTGCACTATGTCATGCTCCAGCTCTTTAAGGCTTTGTTCATGTTGAATTTGACGTTGCGTCTCCCGGTACTTGTTGTATTCCTGTGCCGACTTTTCCAACGCCATCTGGTGGCTGATCCTGCCGGCATGGGTGAGCAAATCGCGGCCATTTAGCTGAATTATCGCGTCCAACCGGGCAATCCAGTCATTCATGTACATGGGGGTTCGCTGCAGCGCCATGGTTTCTGCAAAGGCCAGGTACTGTTCAACCAGCAGTCCCAGCAGCTTCATTTCATCCTCAGTCAGATAGTTCTTGGCAATGCTCACATCGCTTTTGCGCACCGCCAGTTCACCCTTTTTGTCACAGGATTGCATCCCCATGAGCGGCAGCGCGGCATCGGCCCGGCGGTATACCAGTTCCGCCGCTGTCTGCTGGCCCAGAGCAGTTTGTTCTGCACCACCTTGAAGAACTCGATCGTCTTTTCGTCCCTGAGGTCGTAGTCGATACTGGTTGCGTAGATATCCTTGATTTTCTGGTAGAAGAAGCGCTCCGAAAGTCGAATTTCACGGATGCGTTCCTGCAACTCGCTGAAATAGTTCATGGAGCTGCCGCTCTTGAAGCGCTCGTCGTTCAGGGCAAAGCCCTTGACGATATACTCCTTGAGTCGCTGTGTGGCCCAGATGCGGAACCGAACACCCTGTTGGGATTTAACCCGGTATCCGACCGAGATGACCACATCCAGGTTGTAAAAATTGACCTCTTTCGACTGAGTTTTCCCCTCTATAGCGCCGTGTCGGGTGGTTGTCCGGAATTTCCGGACAACCACCCGCTCGTCCAGTTCACCATCGTCGAAGATATTCCGGATATGCTCCGAGATGGTTTTTTTGCTTTTGCCGAATAACTGCGCCATATGGTCCTGCGACAACCAGACTGTCTCGTCCTCCAGTCGAACGTCGATCCTGATCGTCCCGTCCGGCGCCTGATAAATGAGTATTTCCGAGGTATTCATCTTTTCAATGCCTCGCGGAGGATTTCCACATCGATGCGCTTGAGATTGTGTTCGCAGGCGCCTTTGATGATTATTTTGTCGTGTGCCATGATGAATCCTTCAGTCGCAAAGTGACATTGATATATACCACAAATCGGTTTCAGTATGAAGCTACTTTGCGAAACAGAAAATGATCCTCATGACAGTCTGATGTGCAGCGACATAACGTTAAAATTTCGGTCATTTGAGACGGTCAATAAAAATTTCTTTTCATATTGATCCGTGATATACATCCGCCAGCTTGATTATTGTCCTACTAATACGGCTGTGAGAGGACAGCCTGTGCCGAAGGATATGAAAACACAAACTCATCTGAAACCGGGGCAGATGGGGACGAAGGGACTGGTAGAGGTTTGGCGATTCTCTCCTTTGTGTACGGTATCGTTACGATGAGAGCCGCGGGTTGCGGTTGAAGACGGTCGAGTTGATTGTCGAGAAGAGTGACTGGACGCCTCCGCCCTCCCGTTATGCAGCGGACACCATTGTTTCACTCCGTATTGAAGCCTCGAATTTGGCATTGCGAACTCAAGCCAAAGCAGCGGGTGCAAGATGGAATCCAGACAAGCAAATCTGGTTCGTAAAATATGGCAAAATAGTCGGCACCCCATTGGAAAAGCATATACAGGTAGATGAAAAAGATAAGAGCTTAAAACCTAAAAAGCATCTATATGTATATGTCTGAGAGGCATCTATCTGTAGATGCAAGTATCTACCTGTAGATGCAAGCATATACAGGTAGATGACAGATTCTAACTGCATAATAAGATGTTGAACTAAACCGCTTCGCGGTAACTTAAAACCTAATAAGAACAGGACTATAAAGGCGGCGTCTTTGGATGCGGCCTTTATTTTTGTCCCGGTGATGAAGGGTATCTCTTCGATCCACGGAGCATACGGCCTGAGGGCCGGCTAAACCAGGATCAACAGCAATAATCATGATCATGGCGAG
>JANNLB010000023.1:0-10258 GCA_031396605.1 Geobacter sp.
ACCTGATCCTGGCCGCCCAGTTTGAATCATTTTTTGAACCGCTCGCCATCATGTTCTCGCTGCCGCTTTCAATCGTCGGCATGGCCGGAATGCTTAAAATTACCGGTGACACGATCAACATCATGTCGCTGATCGGACTGATAATGCTGATGGGGCTGGTGACCAAGAATGCCATTTTGCTGGTCGATTATGCCAAGGTGCTCCAGCGGCGGGACGGCATGAACAGGCGCGATGCCGTTATTCTGGCCGGCCGCACCCGCCTGCGGCCGATCATCATGACGACTCTGGCGATGATTTTCGGCATGATGCCGCTATTTCTGGCGCTCGGCGCCGGAGCCGAGATGCGAGCTCCGATGGCCCGCGCCGTGGTAGGCGGTCTATTGACTTCAACCCTGCTGACACTGCTGGTGGTGCCGGTCATGTACACGTTGATGGACGACCTGCAGAGCTGGTTGAAACGGAGATGGCGGGGGCAGAATGTCTGATTCTCCCGAGATTCTTTTCGATTTCATTCGGCAGAGTTGTGTCGTTATCTGAAAGGAGACGTGCTGGAGTGAAAATAGCATTGATGATTCTTATTGGGATCCTGCCGGCAGTCTGTGCTGCTGAAACCAGGGTACTGACACTTGACCAGGCGATCTCGATTGCGATGGAGAAAAACCACGATGTCGAAAAGGCGCGCGAGTATGCATACTATGTCCAGGGAAAATATGTTGAGGAGCGTGCTGCCGCGCTGCCGCAATTGTCTCTTAACGGTTCAGCGCTGGTCTCAAAGGATGCCAGCCAGCAAATAGCCGGATTTCCCGCACAGCGCCTGTTTGGCAGAACGGTTGATCTGACTCTCTCGCAGCCGCTCTTTACCTGGGGCAAATTGACTGCCGGTATTCGTGCCGCAGAGGTTGGGCTGAAAACCGCCGATGAGCAGTTGCGGCTGTATCGGCAGGCGGCATTCCGTGATGTCGTGGCGGCCTATCACGACATTCTGCTGGCCGGTGAGTTGTCCCGGCTGGCGCAGGAAAACCGCTCACAAAAACAGCGGCATCTGGATGAAGCCACGCGCAAGTTCAGCGCCGGGGTTGCGACTGATTATGATGTGCTGGCTGCTGAAGTAGCGGCTGAAAATACGCAACCGGAAGTTATTCGCTCCGAAAACGGTGTCCGCATGGCCCGCGAACGGCTCCGCTTTCTCCTCGCCATGAGAGACGAAGAGGTTGATGTCGCCGGAACCCTGGAAGCGCCGCCAGATATTCGCCCCCTCCCCGCCAGTTATGACGAAGCGGTACGGATCGCCGGAAAGCGCCGCCCGGAGCTTAACGACCTGCGTCTGCGCATCGGCATCTATGACGAGCTGGTGACCATAGCCAATGCGGACAACAAACCGCGCCTTGACCTGAAAGGCGGAGCCGGCTGGCATTGGGCAAGCCTGAACGATCCTGGCCCGACGCGGGATCTAGGTGGTGCGGCGTGGAATGTCGGTCTCCACGTGACCTTTCCGTTTTTTGACGGACTGAAGACGAGCGGCAAGGTTGCTCAGGCCAGAAGCGACCTGCGAACAAAACAAATCGAAGAGACCAAACTGCTGGATTCGATCAAACTCGAAGTCCGTCAGGCGGAATTCGCATACCGCGAGGCAGCCGAGATACTCAAGGCACTCTCAGGGACTGTCAAGCAGGCAGAGCGTCTGGTTCAGATGGCGGAAAAGGGGTATGAACTGGGCGTCAAAATCAGGCTTGAAGTTGATGATGCCCAGCTGAACCTGCTCCAGGCCAGGAGCAATCTGGCCAGGGCTCAACGCGACTACCGCGTGGCGCAGGTCAATTATCTCTGGTCGATGGGGGTGGTTGGGGAATAGTGCCGGAATTTTGAAATTGGTATTATCTACAATCCTTTTGACTCATTTTGAGCCGCGTGGTACTTTGCAGCATTATTTTCCGGCGGGAGAAACCTATGAGCATTGTCGTTGTCGGCACCGTGGCATTTGACACAGTTGAAACCCCTTTCGGACGGGGAGAGAACGTTCTTGGGGGCTCGGCTACCTATTTTTCTACTTCGGCCAGTTTCTTTGCCGATGTATCACTGGTTGCAGTTGTCGGAGAAGATTTTCCGGAAGAGCATGTCAGCTTTCTACGGAGTCGTAACATCGATACCGCCGGTTTGCAGCGCATCCCCGGTAAAACGTTCCACTGGAGTGGTCGCTATGGCTTTGATCTGAACGAGGCCCAGACGCTTGATACCCAGCTTAACGTACTGATGGATTTTCAACCGGAACTGCCGGAATCCTACCGCGATGCGGAATATCTCTTTCTGGCCAATATCGACCCCGACCTGCAGATGAAAGTGCTGGAACAGGTTCGGAAACCAAAACTTGTGGCGTGTGACACGATGAACTTCTGGATCTCCTCCAAGCCGGAAGCTCTGAAGAAGGTCCTTCAGAAGGTTGATATTGTCGTCATCAACGAAGGTGAAGCGCGACAGTTCACCGGAGAAGCCAACCTGGTCAAGGCCGCCCGGCAGATCATTGCCCTCGGCTGCAAGCGGTTGGTTGTCAAGCGCGGAGAATACGGTGTGCTGATGTTCACCGCCGACTCGGTTTTTGCTGCGCCGGCCTATCCGCTGGAGGAGGTGTTCGATCCGACCGGCGCGGGAGACACGTTTGCCGGAGGTTTTATGGGCTATCTGGCAAATACGGGAGATCTGTCGGAGGCAGGGGTTCGTCAGGCGCTAGTTTTCGGGAGTGTTATGGCCTCTTTCAATGTGGAGGATTTCAGCCTTAACCGTATGAAGCGCCTCCAATATAAAGAAATACAATCCCGATTCGCCAGTTTCAAAGCTCTGACAAGCTTCAGGGATATTTCTTTCTGATGAAAAGTATTTTATACTCCATTGCCCCACTGCTTCTGTTTCTGCTCGTTTCCGGGTGCGTATCCGGTCGCGGGCAGGGCAATACCAATCCGAATCCGGCTTCCTATCATTATCAAATGGGGCTTTCCTATCTTGGTGAACGCAATTATTCCTCGGCCCTGTTTGATTTGACTGAGGCTGAGAAGCTTGACCCGGAGAATCCGGATGTCCTCTATAATCTCGGTATGGCCTATATCGGGAAAAAGCGCCCTGATCTCGCTGAAGCAAAACTGCTGAAAGCGATCCAACTGAAAGCGAACTTTTCTGTAGCCCGTAACGATCTGGGAGTTGCCTACCTTGATTTGAAACGTTGGGACAGCGCTATTCATCAGTTCAAAATTGTAAAAGACGATCTTTTTTACGACAGCAACGAAAATGCTACCATCAATTTGGGGCTGGCCTATCTTGGAAAAGGCGATTACCAGAATGCGTTGAAGGAACTGCAGGGTGTCATCGCCCTGAATCCGCGTAATCCTGTCGTACGGCTTTCTCTTGGTCGGGTCTGGTTTGCCATGGACAAAAGCGATCAGGCAGTAGCCGAATATACCAAAGCGCTTGAAATTTATCGGGACTATGGTGCGGCTCATTATTATCTGGGTCAGGTACAGCTCAAGCTGAACAGGATCAATGCTGCCCGCGCGTCATTTAAAGAGGCGGTACGGCTTATTCCGGAGAGCGAACTTGGTCGCGCAGCTCTTGAATATCTGGATCTTGTCAAGTGAGTGAGGAGAGGGTGCCAGTTTCGGGTTCGTCTTCACCGGAATCACCAGGCGGTTCACCCGGGTCAATTCTTCGCCGCTGCCGCGAATTTCACGGCATTACGCTTGAAGAAGCTTCGGAAACCACAAAAATCGGCATTTCTCACCTGAAGGCATTGGAAGAAGACCAGATTCGAGAATTTGCCAATCAGGCCTACCTCAAAGGTTTTCTCCGTATCTACGCCACCTATCTCGGTCTGAATTCTGACGATGTCGCCCGGATGTATGACAAGCTTTTCGGAGTTCAAGTTGGGAAACCTTATCCTGCCGGGACTTCGACTACTCCCGCTCGGCCTCTGCGCCGTCTCATTTCTCTCAAAAAACTGCTGCTACCGGCTATTTTACTTGCAGTAATTCTGATTACCGCGACCTTCTTCAAACGCCCTCCTCCCCCGCTTGTTCGAGAACCGCAACCGGTTCCGGCTGATGTCCCGTCAGGGCTGAATGCTGCTGTCCAGATGGCTCAAAGCTCCGCGCGAGTTCGGAAGCCCGGACAGGATGTCATCCCCAAAAAAACTGAAATACCTCTAACGGAGGCACCAGAGGCTGAAAAAAAGATGACAGAGAAACATCCGGCAGGTGTGACCAGGGGGTTCATCCTGAAAATCAAGGTTACCCAGAACGGCTCACTGACAGCTACTGTTGACGGCTCGGGGTCACAGCGTTATGATCTTACCATCGGAGATGTCATCGAGTGGAAGGCAGAAAAAAAAGTCACCCTTGAATTGAGCAATGCCGGCGGGGTCAATGTGGAGTTGAACGGTACACCTTACAAGTCGCTCGGGCCTCCCGGCGAACCGGTTTACGTAGAACTTGATGCCGACGGCGTCAAACAGTAAATTCAAACAAAAAATAATTTCAGGGTCTTGACAGCCCGCTCCTCCATGCTAGACTTCCTGTACTTCGGATTGTGCAGGAGAATCATCGTGGGTCATGGATATAAAAGGATACTGGTTGTTGATGATGAGGAAAACGCGCGGGTTGCGCTTTCCAAGATACTTACCCACGATGGTTATGATGTCCTGTCAGCAAAAAACGGAGTGGAGGCTCTCAATTGTCTGCGCAGCAAAGACGTAGAGCTGATCATTACGGATCTTAATATGCCGGAGATGAACGGATTGATGTTTTTGCGCGAGCTTAACCGCAGCCATCCTGCCAGCAATGTTATCATGATCACCGCTTACGGCGAAGTCGAGTCGTATCTCGAAGCGATGACGCTGGGCGCTTTTGAATATATCAACAAACCGGTCAAATATGACGATCTTAAAAAAATCATCAACAAGATTTTCAAAACCATCCGAATAAACAGCAATAATTGAGGAGAGCTTATATGAAACCGTTTACAAAAATATTGGTCGCCGTCGATTTTTCGGAAAGTTCTGAATGTGCTTTTGACTATGCTCTGACACTGGCAACTCAATTCAATGCCGAACTTACAATTATTCACGTCATCAATGAACCGGTAGATTTACGGGGTTTTTATGTACCGCACATCTCTTTTGAGCAGCTTGAAAAAGAGATCGAAGAAAGTGCCGTCAAGATGATGGATACATTCTGCAGTTCAAAACTGGGGACTTTTCTGAATTACAAGTCAGCTATCGTGACCGGTATCCCGTATGACGAAATTACGGCTGCTGCCGCCAGAATCGATGCGTCGCTGATTGTGCTCGGTACTCATGGCAGAACCGGCCTGGACCGTATCCTTTTCGGCAGCACCGCTGAACGGGTTGTGCGCTCTGCCAGCTGCCCTGTTCTGACGGTGAGACTCCCGGCCGTTTAACGGTGAACCCGGCAACAGGTATGAATAAAGCGGAATCCCCAATGCTGACAGAACCGGGATCACGCGACAAAAAAATCTCTGTTGTCATCATCGATGACGACAGGAGTATCCTCGAACTGACTTCGCTGATACTCTCAAAGAACGGTTTTCTGCCATATGTTGCTGATCGTGCTGCCACAGGATTGGAGCTTATTTCACGCCATACTCCGGAATTGGTTCTGCTCGACTACATGATGCCGGAGATGGATGGCCTGTCTGCGCTACAGCAGATAAAATCCCGTTTTCCGGATACATACGTCGTGATGTTTACCGGCAAAGGGAGTGAAGAGGTCGCCGTTGAATTGATGAAAAACGGCGCTTCAGAGTATATACTCAAACCGTTTATAAATCGTAATCTGGTCGAACGACTTAAAAACGTGTTGAGAATCCGAGAGATTGAACTTCACAACCGGGAGTTGCAAAAGCAGCAGGAGCATCTGCTTTTTGAAATTGAGCAGTGGAATCTGGAGCTCCAGAAACGGGTACGCGAAAAATCGGAGTCTCTTCAGAATGCCCAGGACGAGATTGCCCAGTCTGAAAAACTCGCGGCTCTGGGCTATCTTTCTGCAGGCATGGCTCACGAAATTCGTAATCCGCTCAACTCCATATCTCTGTTTGTACAACTCATGCGCCAGACAACGACAGAACCTGACCAACTTGAGCACCAGGCAAAAATTCTCAAAGAAGTCGACCGGATAGATTCGATTATCCGGAAATTACTGGATGCTTCCAGGCGAACACGGGTCATCTCGTCCAATGTGCAGATCAATCAGGTGATCGATAACGTAATAGAAGCTTTTTCGCCTCAGATTGAGACCAGAAAAATTGATGTTGATCGGCTGTATCACTGCATACCTTCCCCCATTACCGCTGACCCTTCAGAGTTAGAGCAGATATTCACCAATCTGTTTCTGAACGCATTGGATGCCATGAGCCGCGGTGGACGCCTGGTTGTTGAGATTTTTGAAAAAGACCGCCGTGTGATTATCAGGGTGAGTGACAATGGCGCCGGCATTGCCGAAGATGTTCTCTCCAGCATATTTGAGCCTTTTTTCAGTACAAAAAGTCGAGGCACCGGAATGGGACTGCCGGTTGCCCAACGTATTGCCCGCATGTACGAAGGAAGTATGGAGGTTGAACATTCCTCGCCGGTGGGAACCACATTCCGCCTGGAGTTTCCGGTATCCTCCTGAGAAATTCCCGCTTTCTTTTTTTGAATGAGGTGGTGTACTATGCCGCAGCTGTATATACCCTTCCCATGCCATGGCTGTCATGACCGAACCGCTTAGAAAAATACTTATCATTGATGATGACCCGTTTTTCCTGAAAGTGCTGACCGACAATTTCAGTGAGAACGGATTTGCCGTGTTCACCGCCAATGACGGCATTGAAGGGGTAAAGGCCTATCTTGAAACGTTGCCCGACGTCGTCATCTCTGATCTGGTAATGCCCCGCATGGGGGGGGTCAGCACCTGCATGGAGATCGGGCGACTGGCAGGTGATACCCCCCCTGTCATTGTGCTTTTGACCTCCATGTTTCAGGAAACGCCCCATGAGCACGACGCACCTGAAATGGGCTCCAAGATCCATATCCCGAAGTCCACACGCCCGGTTGATATCGTTATCATCGTAGAACAACTCCTGGATCGCGGAAAATATCTGCAGAACTGAATTCATGCCTTTTATCTATCGTAATCTTTCCCTCACTACCCAAGATCGTGAAGAAACTCTGCCAGCGCTGCTTGCGGCGAAACTTTCCGTGTCGCCCTCATCCCTGTACGATATTCGCATCCTCCGAAAAGGGATAGATGCCCGTAAAAAGCCGCAGATCAAAATAGTCTACACACTCTCGTTTTTAGCAGATGAGGCGACCTGCAGGCTCCTTGCCGTCCATCCTTCTCTGGAATGGCAGAATGAAAAATCGGAGCCGTCTCCGGTGATGATTCATTCCGCCGCGCGCATCGTCATAGTCGGAAGCGGGCCAGCCGGGCTGTTTGCCGCTCTGCGCCTGGCTCAGTATGGACTGGCAGCAACCATCGTCGAACGCGGTGAACCGGTAGAACAGAGGGCACTGTCCGTCCAGCGCTTCTGGAAAGAGGGTGTTCTCAATCCAGAATCCAATGTCCAGTTCGGCGAGGGGGGTGCCGGAACGTTTTCAGACGGCAAGCTGACCTGCCGCTCCAAAGATCCCTTGATGTCGTGGGTGCTGCAACAGTTGGTCGCTTTCGGTGCCCAGCCTGAAGTGCGGTACCTGGCCAAACCGCACATCGGAACTGATCGATTGCGGATGGTAATAAGCGCCATACGGCGTGAGCTCCTTGAGAGGAACTTTTCGATTCGCTTCGGCTGCCGTATGACAGATATGGGCATCAATGATGGTTGTATTGCAGCAGTGACTCTGAATGACAGTGAGGAAATCCCGTGTGACCATCTGATTCTGGCCGGCGGACATAGCGCGCGGGACACGTATGAACTGCTTGAACGACGGAAGGTGCCTCTGTTGCGGAAACCGTTCGCAATGGGGCTCAGGGTTGAACACCCGCAGGAGTTGATAAACCGAATCCAGTACGGCAGCCGGAAACAGTCAAACCTTCCGGCCGCTGACTACGCAATTGCCTGGAACAACAGTGTCAGCGGTCGCAGTGCGTATTCCTTCTGCATGTGTCCTGGCGGGGTGGTTGTCGGAGGGGCATCCGAAGCGGGGGGAGTGGTTACAAATGGCATGAGCGGCCAGTTGCGCAACTCTCCTTACGCCAACAGCGCGCTTGTAGTTAATGTTCGGGAGGATGATTTTGACGGCCGCGGACCGCTGGCGGGAATTCGGCTGCAGCGGAGGTGGGAGCAGCGGGCTTTTGAGCTCGGGGGAGGAGGGTACCGGGCGCCCGCCCAGAACCTGCTCGACTTTTTACGGCTCCCGGGGAAAGGCGCGGCCAGTACGACGTACCGCCCGGGAATCTGCGAGACGGAACTGGATTCGGTACTGCCATCCTTTATCATCGACACGCTGCGGGAAGGGATTGTTGATTTCGGCCGTAAGCTGAAGGGCTTTATAACCGCCGAGGCAAACCTGATCGGTATCGAGTCCCGCACATCATCGCCGGTGCGCATCCCGCGCGACGCCGGTTTTGAGTCAGTCGGTGTCAAAGGTTTGTATCCGGCCGGCGAAGGCGCCGGCTACGCCGGCGGCATCATGAGCTCCGCCGTAGACGGCGTCAAGATCGCCGACACTATTGCAGGTCGATTGAAAAATAACACCAGGAACGGCATGTCGACGCTCACCGTATAAAAGGTCAGAAAGTTCTGTCATTTAATTTATAAATCCGTAATGCTCCGTCCAAACAAAATTCACTGCATAGCCCGCATCCGGTACAAAGCCGTTGCTCAAAAGTCGGCGGCATGCCGTAGGTCTCCGTCTGCAAGGCACCAGTCGGGCAGATGGCTGCGCACCCCTGACATTTTATACAGTTGGTGTCAAATGAGCCGCATGAGTCGAAGTATTTTTTTACCTGTTCTTCCAACTCCCGGGAGATTCTGTTCCTGTACTTGTTCAACAAGCCTCTTCTGATCGGCAACCGCTTTACAGCATATTCGGTGCGCCGTCCGGTCTGTTCATTATTGGTAGAGAGTATGACGGCTGCACTCTGAAATAGAGAAGTACGAAAAGACTTGAAGAAACTCCTCCGATCTACTGATTCATCGCGGTAATTGATATCTTGTGCAGATTCTGCCGGGACAATGCTGCAACCACCTTCCAGCAATCCTGCCTCGGAAAGCACTTCAATACGTTGACGCAGATGAGGAATCATAGTGTTATTTTGACAGTCGCTGCAGGCAGTCAGATGGAGGGTCAATGTTCCCGTTAGAGAGTGACAGAGTGTTAGAAGATGCTCTTCCGAGAGCCCCCCCAGACAAGCCAAAGAAGCATTAGAGTGATCTTTATTGCAGATGCAACCCAGGACCGGTTCCGGGACTCGTGATAATCGCGCCAGACAGGCGGAAAAATCGCTGCCCTGTTCCAGAGCGCCTGACGGACAGACAGCAGTACAGAGCAGGCAGCCACTGCAGTGGTTCGGATTGATAGCAAGAAATCCACCCAGAGATACCGCTCCATGAGGGCAAATATCGACGCAGTGCCGACAGCTGCTTTCGCTGTAGCGCATCTTTAAGCAGCGTGAAACATCCACCACCAGATCATCTCTGCTGCCGGTAAGCGTTTTGGTGTCAGCCATTGTTCACATTGGTCAATGTGGCAACATCTGCATTGATGAAAGCGGCGGTACAGCGTGCGATTGCCTGATAGAACGGGGCTTCGCCGTCAGTGATGATGGCTGAGGTAAACGGCTCCAGCCACGGCATCAGAAACCTGCCGAGAAACTCCTGTTGAAGTCCCACAAAACATGTCACCACATCGTTATCACCGGTGAGTTCTGCCTCCCGTTGCTTGAAGGCCAGCCAGGAGATGAACTCCAGCTCAACGGCAAAATGGTCCGGCAACTCATGAAAGTCGTCGGCCAGATGCAGGCCGCTGGCGTGGTAGAACGCCGCGACCCTGGCGGTGGAATCCCCCATGACGGTTTTAGCTTCGTCGAGATAGATCGAACCATAGGGGGGGGCAACAAGCTGGAAGGGACCGATGAATAGACGGGCATGTTCGACAGCCAGAGAGTCGAGTGAACCGCGTTTTATCAAGGTCGCCGCTTCGGCGGCATGACCGGCCGCTTCAGGCGCCGCGCCAGACAGCAGCTTTGCCAGGGAATCGCAGCACTGCTCTTCCATAAAG
>JANNLB010000041.1:0-5367 GCA_031396605.1 Geobacter sp.
TGACGTGTGCGGATCTCCTGTACAAAACCGGAGAGATCGTTCGTGTATGCTTCGATACCTGACCAGAATCCCCGTCCCGGCGCGCCGCCGAAACCTCGCTGGTCGTAGGAGTAGCAGACGATACCGTGCGCGCTCAGGTACTCTCCGGGGGAGGCAAAAAAGTTGCTGTAATCGTTGAAGCCATGCAGAGCAACGAGGACCGCCCTGCTCGGGCTATTCTTCGGCAGCCAACTGCGAACCGGCAACATCGACCCGTCAGCGGCGATATAACGATCTTTTTCAAGTTTCGGCTCTCCAATCTGTTTCCCGGGGGGATGTTCCAGAGGTGAACAGGCAGATACGACGAGCAGGACTACTGCTATAATGCCGGATACGGGTATATTTTTAATTCGAAACATACGTCGGGCCTTGTTGAAATGATGTCTCGATCATGGTCCTTGCACATGGTCTGTGCGGTTCTTACTTCAGATTCATGTCCCTACAGTTCAATAATTTTATCCGTAATCTCCGTAAAGGCCACATCATGACTGACCAGGAAGAGCTGATCGTACCAGTGTTCGGTCACCTCTTCACGCCCCACGTCGATCGCACGGAAGGCATGAGCCAGGTTCTCCCGCCGGGCGGCATCCAGGTTGGAGGTCGGCTCGTCGAAGAATGCCACCCGCGCCCCGATGGTCTGCAGCAGGGCCAGCCTCAGAGCCACCACGGCACTCATCATCTGTCCACCGGAGAGTTGATCGTCGCTCCGCTCACGCATGACACCATCCTGCATATCCTTGAGGATGATCTGGTAATTGTCACCCCAGTACAGCTCTTCGTCCGTTTCTGAAATCGTCCGGTAGATCCGGTCGGCCCGCAGGGAGATCTCCTCACGAAAACGCTCCGAAAGCTGGGTGGACACGTTCTTGAAGACCTGGTTGCGCAGGAACCTGACCAGCTTTTCCTTCTCCTCAAAGCTCCCGATCTCAGCCTGTTTGGCCAAAATCTCTACATGTATCTTGTTGAGGTGAGCTATCTCCGTCCCCAGCCGTTCGGCATTACGGCCAAGGTCGATGATCTGCTGGCGCATGGTGGCGACATCGGCAAGCAGTTTTTCTTTGTCCCGGCGTGATTGCTGGAGCAGTCCGGTCTGGAAACCACCTTTTTTCCCGGCCAGCTCCGCCTGCCTGGTGGTGATCTCTACCGTCAATTCCTCCAGCAGAATCACCATCTTCTTTTGGTGCTGGAGACGATTGTCGAGGTCCTGGGCTACATTCTGGTTAGCAGTATAAGCATCCCTGGCTGGCTGATGCTGCAGACGGTCCTGCTCGCCCTGTGTGATGGCCGCATCAAGGTTTGCAAATGCCTTCAGATCGACTCTGCGGGCTTCCACCCGACTGGCGGCCCCGGCATGTTGAGTTACAATCGCGTCCAACCCGGCAGCTCGCATGCTGTTTTTACTGCGGCGCTCTTCGAGAGCGGCCAACTGCTTTTCCAACTCCTGCAGACGTATCGTTCGGCTGTTCAGCTCGTTTTCAGCCGCCTCGGCCTCTTTGAGTTGAACATTCAGTTGCTTGAGCTTCTCGTCCAGGCCAGACGCACGGCGCTCCAGATCTGCAAAGCGGTTGCTGAAAACATCGCGCGGTGCAGAACCGGCGATATTGCGACACTGTTCCTGAAAGAACGGACAGACGCCTTCGGCCAGCTTCTCCCTGCCTTCTTGCAGACTTTCCCGGCGTCCTTCCAGCAGGGCGCGCTCTCCCCGTTGCATCTCAAGCTCTTTACGCAGCGCCGGCACACGAGCAGCAGTTGTAGAAAGCGGCGCGTCCGGCTGCAGTTCGGTACGGACAACAGTTATCTTCTCCTGCTCTGCATCCAGCTGTTTGCCGCTCTTCCCGATCTCGGTGCGTTCATGCTCCAGCAACTGAGACAGGCGCAGCGCCTCCTTTTCCAGACCTGCGATCTCCTGTTCGACAGCGCGCCGTTGCTGTTCCTTCTGTCGCAGCCCGGTCAGGTGTGTCTCAATCTTATCGAAGACCTCTTTGCCGGCCTTGGATTCTTCAACGATCTTCAGGGCCTTTTGGCTTTCCTCCACCCTCAACCTTTGCTCGGCGGTCTTGGCGTTGCCGTCCTTGATGCGGTTCTCCAGCAACTGCACCTCAGTGCTCAATGCTGCAATCGCCTTTTCCCGCGATTCCAATTCACCCAGTAGAGTATCCAGAGTGACAAGTTCTGTTTCCTTCCCCTTCAGCGCCTGTTGACGTGAGGACAAATCACTTCTGTTGGCTGACAGTTCAGCTGTCTTGCCGGGCAGTACCGACAGCTGTTCCTGCTTACCCGCCGCTTCGGCCGCCAGTATCTCAATTCGCTTCTGAACTGCAGAGAGCAGACCGGCAGTCCCCTTGTAGGTTTTGCGCCAGGCATCGATGCCGAGAATTTCGTCAAAGGCCTCCTGTCGTTTAGTGGGTTGCTTGATGACAAACGGCCCGAGGAAGTCGTTCTGGAAGGGACCGATCACCAGCTTGAACTGTTCGGCCAGCGGGCGTCCATTGGCAAGGCCGAGTATCTCTGTCACCCTCGCCTCGGTCTCCTCCATGCGGGCATGATCCTCCACCTCGAAGCTGCCGCCGAGCTCCTTGGCCAGCAGCCACTTGGCGCCGGCCCCGACAGTACGGCTCACCCGGTAGGTATCCCCGTCATCAGCCAGGAAGACAACGCTGATCTCCCCCTTCTTGCTACCGATGGATAGAAATCGGTCCACATTGGAGACGAAGTCCTTGGCGTCCACGCCGAACAGGGCATAGCCGATGGCCTCAAAGACCGTGCTCTTGCCGGCGCCGTTCGGTCCGGAGAGTACATTGATCCCGGCAGAGAAGGAGAGCTCCGTGTCACGGTGGGACTTGATGTTTTTGAGATGTATCGAGAGTATCTGCATGGCTATGGCTCACGCGAGAGAAGGCCCAGAAGTTCCTCCCCCTCAACGTCCCCTTTCATTACCTGACCGCGGATGGCCAGCGCAAGGCTGACCAGTTCATCCCTGCGCCCCTTGTAGCTGCTGTTGGCGCTGATCAGCTCGCCCAGCACATCCCGTTCGATCTCGGACAGGCTGCGCGTGACATCATCCCCTTCCCCGCTGCGGGTCACCAGTGAAAGGTGGTTCTTGATCTCCACATGCAACGGGTTGCAGATCTCCTCCAAAGCCAGCCGCAGCCGTTCACGCCCCAGTTCAAAAGGATGGAAGGCCACCCGCCCGGTGAGTCTTACTTCCAGCAGCGGTCGACGTTGATCGTCCGTGTGCGGAAGTTTCATCGTTATCTGGTCGCGGAAACTTTCCAGTGCCTGCCCGGCATTCTCGGCACCATCCAGGTTGACCGTGGCTACCAGCATCGGCCGGGGTGAAGTGGTACGGAACTCATGTCGATAAATACCATTTTCCACATGGACGATTAAATATCCTTTGTCGTACTTCTCTTCGCCGAAGTTAACCCGTTCCGGAGCGCCGGGATTGAAGGCATAGTTGCGCCCTTCGGGGGTTGCAATAATGTACGGTTTGTGCCCATGTCCCAGCGCCACATATGAGAACCTGTCCGCCAGCGGCAGCGCCTCGTCCGGCTGCATATTGCCGATCTCAACCGGCGAGTAGGTCCAGACTCCCACATGGAACAGCAGCAGGTTATTCTCCGTCGTCACCGCCTCGCAGATGCGCGCCACATGATTGCCCGCCTGGGTACCGATGTAGCCGAGACCGTAGATGTTGAGTCCCTTGATCTCGATATGCCCGCCTGTACCGGTTTCTGCATCGAACGGATCGAAGCGATAATCGCCGCTCTCCGTGCGCGATGGCCGTAGCAGACGGATGTAGCCCATCTGCGACAGCGCCTCCATCCACGAGATGCTGTCGCGACGGTGAATCCAGTCGTGGTTTCCTTCGACGGCGATGCAGGGAATACCGGCATCTTTCAGAGTTTGCAGGGTTTCGATGGTGCGGGCAAAGGTGCGCGGGAGGATCTGGCCGGTGTGGAACAGGTCACCGCCGATCAGGACAAAATCGACCTGTTCGGCGATGGCATCTGAAACGATGCCGCCGAGCATACGGAAGAAGTCTTCGTAGCGCTCGGCGGCATCGGCAGAGGTGCGGTAAGTTTTGCCGAGGTGGATGTCGGCGGTATGGAGGAAGGTTAGTTTCATATATTTTGTTATGGAGCAATAGAATCAGACTTTCCGACCCCAAGGGTTTCCCTGTTCTGCGTAGGAAATAGTTGACATATGTTAAATATGCTGCCCCCGGAATTCATTCTGTTGAGATTGCAACTTTGCATGCCTGAACACCGACGACTTCGACACCGACGACTTCCCCTCGGCTCCGCTTCACGGGCGGTTTTGTAGAGTTCGGGCCAGTCCTGCTGGAGATAGGTGAAGTTGGACATTACTTCGCCCCGTGGTGTGCTTCCTCCAGCTTTTCGTTCAACCAAACCTTGATGAGTGACTGATACGGCACATCCTGCCGGTTGGCAGTAGTCTTGATGGATTCCAGCATCCAGAGCGGCAGACGTAGAGAGATAGATTGAGTGGTCAGTTTCAGACTTGGGAACGTGACTCTTTTGGCTTTCGACCAGTCAACATAATCGGTAGAATCGTGGGCCAGCCAGAACTCCCGTTCTTCAGCCTCGTTGGCGAACTTTGATATCTCTTTAAGTTTCTTGCTCATAAATTGCTCGCTCCTTTCGGTGCATATTCCGGACAGAAATTACCCGAATCATGTTGGTGCGAATGGTAAAGGCGATATGCAAAAACCTTCCTTCACCGGTTTGTCCCAATGCGTGAAAACGTTGCTCCGTATCACTATGCTTCAGGTCATCCAGGACAACAAGCGGCTCATTCAGAAAGACCTGCTCTGCTTCAGCTGGCGTAACGCCGTGCTTGACGTTTTTCCGCTCGTTGCCCTTGTCCCATTCAAAACCGGTTATCTTTTCAAATGGCCCCATTACGGCTCCTTGTATATGGTTAAGATATACACCAGAACAAAATCATTGGCAAGCAGGCTTTTCAAACGAAGCGTGGCGTATTAAGTGCAATAATTAAATATGGTGTCCGTACGCAGTAACAGTTGAATATCTAGCGGGTTTAAGTCCCGTCCGGGGAATTATCCGATTCGCCCCGGTAGTTCAAGGGAGCGGCGTTCTGGTAACAGAGGGTCGTAAGTTCCCAATTGGCAAAGCAGCAGGCCGTAACGCAAGTGAACCTGTACGTAGCCTCGTTAAACTCATTTGGAGATGCCGACCCGGTGGACGTTCGGGGAAGGCCGATGTCACAGACTCAGATAACGGAACCGGTCTGTGTAATCTTCCGGGGTAGCAGGGATGGTATGTTGCGGAAGATACTCAACCC
>JANNLB010000053.1:0-7851 GCA_031396605.1 Geobacter sp.
GCGGCGGCGGAGACGCTGCTGCACGAGGGAGACGAACTGTTTGTGATCCGGCGCGGAGAAATCCCGACGAGAGAGGAGTTGGAGAGCCTGATGGCGGCCCGGCATACACCGGGCGTTCATGCCCGCTTAAAACAAGCGTCGGTTGGAATCGCCGGTGTCGGGGGTCTTGGTTCATCGGTAGCGGTTGCGCTGGCGCGGGTCGGTATCGGTAGGCTGGTGATCGCCGATTTTGACGTAGTGGAGCCCTCAAACCTTAATAGACAGCAGTATTTCATCGATCAGCTCGGCCGTTTCAAAGTTGACGCTCTGGTCGAAAACCTGAAACGCATCAACCCGTACGTAACCGTTGAAGCGCACTGCATACTGCTCGGACCTGAGAACATTCCGGCGATTTTCTCCGCTTGTTCCATCGTTGTTGAAGCCTTTGACCGCGCCGTCATGAAGGCAATGCTGGTAAACAGAGTCCTCGAATCGATGCCGCAGACCACTGTTGTTGCGGCTTCCGGACTGGCCGGTTACGGTTCTAACAACAGTATTGCGACGCGCAAAGTGTCGCAACGCCTCTATCTGGCAGGTGATGCCGTTTCGGAAGCGGCTCCGGGCAACGGCCTTATGGCGCCACGCGTCGGCATCGCAGCGCATCATCAGGCCAACCAGGTGGTGCGGTTGATACTGGGAGAAGAAGAATGAAAATTGCAGTCGCCATGAGCGGCGGAGTCGACTCCTCTGTCACCGCCGCCCTGTTGAAACAGCAGGGGCACGAAGTCATCGGCATCACCATGCGCCTCTTTGCCCCGCACAGCAGTGGCATTGGTTCGGCCGTCCACGATGCCGCCGTCGTTGCGGCGCATCTGGAGATCCCCCACCACGTTGCCGACTTTGCCCCGGATTTCAGCAGGCTGATAATCGGCGACTTCATGGAAGAATACCGGGCGGGACACACACCCAACCCGTGTGTCCTTTGTAACCGTTACATAAAATTCGGGCTGCTGCTGGAGAAGGCTCGTGAATTGGGTGCCGACCAGTTGGCCACGGGACACTATGTCAGAAAGAGTGTCGAGCCGGACGGTACCTGTCATCTGCGGGTTGCGGAGTACGCCCGCAAGGATCAGTCGTATTTTCTCTATACCCTGACCCAGCAGCAGTTACGGCAAGTCATATTTCCGCTCGGCATGATCGAAAGCAAGGATGAAGTGCGCCGAATGGCGCGCGAATTCGCTCTTCCGGTAGCGGAAAAGAGTGAGAGCCAGGAGGTCTGCTTCATTCCGAATGATGATTACGTGGCCTGTCTGGAAGGGAGCGGATCGTTGAACGCTACCGGCGGCGACATCATTCATCTGAACGGGCAGACTGTCGGACGCCATCATGGCACACACCGCTACACGATTGGTCAGCGCAAGGGGCTGGGGGTAGCCTGGAGCGAGCCTCTGTATGTGACGGCGATTGATGCAGGACGAAATATCGTTATGGTTGGCGAACAGCAGCATGTATTTGCAGACGGTTTACTGGCGGAAGCGGTCAGCTGGATCGGAGCTCCCGAGGGCGAAGAATTTGCCGCGACCTGCAAAATCCGCTACCGTCACCAGCCGGTTGCCTGCCGGGTTCTGCTCTTGGCAGGAGACAGGTGCGAAGTGCGCTTTGACCGGCCGCAGAAAGCAATCACGCCAGGGCAGGCGCTGGTCTTCTACCGGGAAGATGAAGTACTGGGAGGGGGGCGGATTGTGCACTCAATACAGTAATGCACATATCCTGCTTATCAGGAAGCGGTTGAAATAGCATTCCATGTCGCGGGGCTGCGGGGGTTTTTTATCTTGAATTCCAGATACTGCGCCGCTTTTTTCAGATTTTCATTGGAAATCGACATATCGGACAACGTGCCGAGAGCTTCAAGAACCCGTTTTTCAGCATTCTGACTGGCAAACCCCTCCCCTTCAACAATGCTCCGTACATAACCGAGGAGAGATTTCTGCTCTTCTCCACTCCGCACACGCTTCGGATCAGCTATAAACAGCAGATACCGGGCCTTGTTACGGACCGGCTCTCCCAGATGTTTTTCAGCCAGAAGCGACTCTACAACGGTTGCGATGCTGCCCTGTTCGGCATAATTCAGATTCCTGTTTTCAAGGTAGGTGGCGAGGGAATCCAGAGCAGCCAGACGACTTGCCGGATCTCCGATTTTAAACAACAACAGCTGCGCAGCCTGTAACTTCAGAACGTCCGGCTGATCCGGATGGAGAAAACAGCGCAGCATCATTGACAGTTTTTCACGGGCAGCAGAAGTCAGGTTCGCATCCTCCCCTTTCGAACGAATCTGTTCCAGAAGTTCACGCTTGTCGGCATATTCACCGAATCGAATCTGGACGATCAGAGCACGGACCTGCTGGTCTTCAGTCACCTCCCATAGTTCATCCACAGCCCGCAGAATCCTTCTGCAGACGGACCGGATTTTTTCTTCCTTGGCCGGCTCTTCCTGATTCCAGTAATCCGGGTAGGTATCAAGAACCGTGTCAGTTTCTTCGGGATTCTTTGCCTTTTCCAGTATGTCCCTGAAGTAGTTCAGCACCTTGATCTGAAAACCGCTGCCACTTTCCTGAAGGGGCCTGAGGAGATCATCCAGAAAAGTGTTGTTCAAGCCGGATGCCCCGCTACAGAGATAGCGGTACACCCCCTCGGCCTTGTCAACCTGCTTTTCAATGTATTTACGGCGCAGTGTTTCACCCAGATTGGTAGACTGCACTTTTTTGAAAAAGACACTCAACAGATTGGACGCGTGATGTTTGATATTATGGTCGATTTCATCCGACACAACAATATCCAGGCAAGCATCAAATATTTTTACCTGTTCACGCTCATCGCGGGATGAATCGATATAATCCTCGACGATCGCCAGAATTTCAGCCATATGTTCACGGTTGTGGCTGTTGAGAAGCGTCGTGAACGTATCGCGCAGGCTGCTCGAATCTACAATACCGAATAAAAATTTGACGGCGGAATTTCTTTTTGAAGTTCCCTTTCCATCGACGGATTTCAGAAGTTTCAGAATGCTTTCCGCCGGGTCGGTGACCCAGTCCGGCACCAGATCCTCCATAAAGTGCTCTGCTTTTCTTCGCACGACAGCATCCAGATCATAAATAAAATAGCGCGCCACCTCGATACGGAACTCACGGCCGGCTGTGGACGCTGCTATAATTTCAAGGGCCGCGGCCTTGTCTTTTGCCGAGAGCCGGGCAATATCCTTCTTTGCCTTGGATGAGTCATTGATTTTTACATAAAAATTGACTATGTCTTTGACAGATACTTCCGCATCTATATCGATATCGTTTTCCATGCCGGATGCCTTTCCAAATTTTTGTTCGATTATAGCCGTTAGAGCCGATATGCGCAACACCATCGCTGTCACGCAGTAAAATAATGTGCACACCCCGGAGGAATCATTGTATGCGCTGTCAAATACTCTGCCTTGGCTTAATTGTTTTTTCCGCCGTCCCCGTTTTTGCTGCGAACACAATCACCTTCTACCGGGACGGTACCCTGCTCCGGCAGGAAGCCGGCGCCGTGAAAGGCGCCATTGATATCCCTCTCGCTGCCGACCTGCTTGAACATACACTCACGATTGTTCCAACTCCCGGCACCACGATACTTGGTGTAGAAACGCACAAAACCGGGTCGGGAAGCAGTGGTGCCAATGAGATTGAAACTCTGACGGAACAACGGCGACGACTGGGGGATCGCCTGCAGGCGCTCGAAACCCGTGAAGCCATCTTCACCTCCGCCGCCAAGACACAAAGCGGCAAAGCGCCGCGCAAGACCAAGGCGAATCCCGACCCGATGCAGGCAATCCGCCAGGGTACCGACTTTGCCATTGCCCAGCTGGAAGCGGTTTATACCTCGCGCCGTAAGACGATGCAGGAGATCCAGAAAATAGATGCCCGCCTCGCCACAGCCAGAAAAAACGGCCGCTCGACTGAAAACTCTTTACGGATAACGGTTACTCCTCCCCGTGGCACGGTAACACTCCGTTATGCCACATCAGAGCGTGGCTGGCAGCCTCGGTACAATCTGCACGTGACGGGTGACGGCACCGTCAAGGTGCAGCTTTCCGCACGGATAACGGGAAGCGGGCGCGGGTATCAGGTACAGGTCTCCCTGGGATCATTGACTGAAAGCGGCAGTGCAGTAACCTTTCCGGCTCAGGCAGGCAGTGCGGTTCTGGCAACTTATCGCCTTCCGATAACGGAAGAGCGCTCCCTTGAAGGGATTTTTAACAGCTTTTCCGGAAAGATTTCGAACAGCAGCACTCAATATTTCCCTCCGGGAGATTCGGGGCTTTTCCGGGACGGATCATATATCGGCAGATTCAGATTTGAAGGACTTTCTTCAGGGAGAAGCGGGGTTATTTCACTTGGGAAGTAACGTTTGGCGCTCTGCCGATAAAAACGGCTGCCAGGATACACACTGACAGCCGTTTGGTCTCTGCAGCTTAAGAAATGTCCCGGCGGACTATTTCAGGAGAATTTCAATCTTGGCACTCTTTTTTGCGTCTGCCAGGTATGTCTGGATGGAGCTGTTAACTTTCTGCCCCTTCAAAAACTCTTCGATCTTGCCCCGTGCATCCTTAAAGTCAACTGATTCGGCCGGTTTTTTCTCCGTCAGCTTGATGATGTGATACCCGAACTGCGTCTCGATAACATCACTGATCTCTCCGGGCTTGAGCGCGAAGGCTGCTTTTTCGAATGACGGCACCATTTGCCCCTTGCCGAAAAAGCCGAGATCGCCCCCCTGCTGACTGCTGGGACAGGTTGAATCCCCTTTGGCCAATGTAGCAAAGTCGGCTCCGCCGGCCAGTTCCTTGCGCAGCTTTTCAGCCTTCTCTCGAGCCTTTTTCCTTTCATCCACAGATGTTGTGCTGTCTGTCCCGATCAGGATGTGGCTGGCTTTAACGGTTTCGTCCCGTTTGAACTTGTCCGGATTTTTTTCATAAAAGTCGCGAATTTCCGCCTCTGAAACAGCAGTTTTTAACACAAAAGCGGTTTCAACGAAATGAGAGATCAACAGGTCACGACGGGTATATTCACGCAGCTCCTTTTCATCCATTTCGAGATCTTTAATTGCGTTTTTAAAATCCTGCTCATCCTTGAATCGAGCCTTCCCCTGAGCCAGTTTGGCAACAATCTGTGTATCCAGATCCTTGATCTCCAGCTTCGCAGCGGCCTGATACAGGAGCTCTGCCGATACCAGCTGTTCAATAGCCTGTTTATCAACAGCCGCCTGTTGTTCTGCCGGCACCGTCTGACCGCGCAGCAGGACTTTTTTCGCACGCCTGAGTTCGATGGCGTCGATGGTGGTCCCGTTGACGCGTGCAATCGCACCCTGAGGCGAGACAGCGACAGTCGAAGCGGCGGTAGTAACGATCTCTTTTTTCGCTTCAGGTTCTGCAGCGGCGACAAAACTTCCGCATGACACAAGCGCGGCAACTATACATCCTTTAAACCATACTGATGAATGAACGTTCTGCATCGTACCGGACACTCCTTGAAATGAGATTTTTGACACTCTAGCACATTTGGCATGAGCATGAAAAGCCAAACATGTTTTTTTGACATTTGTTTTTCTTTCAGGTACATTCACCGGCAGTTTCTGTACCAATAAACCTTGCGCAGGTACAGTCGGACAGCAGCTCATCAGGAGGATACGTGGAAATGAAAAGAGTTCTCGTGGTTGATGACAGCCTCTCAGTTGCCCGCCAGCTTGAGAAGATAATCAGCGAATCAGGTGATTTCACCTGTGTAGGGCACGCCAAGAACGGTGCGGAAGCGATCAAGATGAATCACAGCGAAGATCCGGAAATCATCTGCATGGACATGAACATGCCCGGCATGGATGGCCTGACAGCTTTGCGCACACTCTCGGTCATGGATAAAGAGGTCAAGGTCGTCATGGTGACATCGCTCGGGGGAGTTGGTGACAAGTTTACCGAGGCGCTTAAGCTTGGTGCAAAAAATGTCATTTCGAAGCCGTTCGAAACAGACAACGTCCTGCGGATTCTGCGGGAACTCTGAATAAATCCAATGTATGTCTAGACAAGGGGCGGAATATGGCTGTTAAATTTTTCGGACAATTTCTTGTAGAACAGGGCATCGTCACCGGTGAAGCGCTGCTGAATGCCATACATCTGCAGGATAAAAACAACCTGAAACTTGGCGAGATGGCGGAAGCATTGGGGCTGATTACCCCGGCGGATATTCAACGGGCACACAACGCCCAGATGTCGAAGGACATGAAACTTGGTGATCTGCTGGTTGAAATGGGATTTTTGACACTCATACAGCTGAACGATATCATCACCCGCCAGAAGAACACCCACCTGTACATCGGCGAAGCACTGGTCCAAATTGGAGCTCTGACAAGTGATGAACTCCGGAACCACCTCGATGCATTCAAGGCTGATCAAGCCCAGTATGTATCGAACGGCATCGAACTGCCGATCACCTCAACTAACAGCAACATCTGGGAAATGACCGCTGATCTGACCTACAAGATGATCACACGCGTGCTTGACCTGCAGTTCCGACCGGGCGCCTGCACCCTGGCAACAGCGATTCCCGCAAGCTTCATGCTGGCAGCCATTGATCTGAGCGGTGACGTTGAAGCCCGCTACCTTATCTCTGTTTCCGAGGGACTGCAAAAATCAATTGCCAGGGCGATTTTGGGTGAAGATTCCGTCGATCATGAACCGGCTGAAATTCTGGAGGATACCGTCATGGAGTTTGCCAACGTCGTCTGCGGCAACGTGGCGGCCAAAGCCTCTCAGATGGGAGTCATCATGAATATCAACCCGCCGGTTGCTATTCACCCGCCGGCGAAAGGTCTGCCAATACCGGATGGCCACACAGCGCTCAGTTTTCCGATTCACATCGTAGACGGTGACACGATGGAGATGATTCTGCTGATCAGGAACTGATCCGGAGCAGGATAAAAACCATGCGACGTCAAAGGGCATCCGGTGTATCAACCGGATGCCCTTTTGTTTATTCCTCGCCGAGGATCTCTTTTGCTTCGCAACTGTACCCCCCGGATTCGTCCCGGATAATAAGCGGTGGAAGCAGCTTCAAGGGTGACCTGCTCCCCTTTGCCAGCTCAGCCAGAAACATGGTGGCAGATGCAGAGACGCTGTCATGAACCATCCGCAACCTGTGCAGCGCCAGTTTCATCTCCCCGGCATGAGCGATAAAGTCAGTCAGTCGTGACGGGTGCTGAATAAAACATATTCTGCCACCCGGCTTCACCAGGTATTTGGCAGCAGCCATAAAATCGGACAACCTGGCCGTTGTTTCATGGCGAGCACTGTCACGTCCGGCGCGGGGACTGACTTTACCGGACGCCGCTGTCCGGAAAGGGGGATTTGAAACGACCAGATCAAAGGTTGAAACAGGATAAATCTTGCGCAGATTGATGACGTCATCAGTATGCACGGAAACTCTTCCGGCAAGATCATTGAGTTGAATATTCCGTTCGACAAGCGCTGCCATTTCGGGGTTGTTTTCGACCGCCACTACCGAAGCCACCGGGTTGACCCGAGCCAGCACCAGCGCAATAATTCCGCATCCGGCGCCAAGGTCAATGATTCTGCCTCCTGACTTCAATTCCGCGCAGAACCGCGCCAGCAGAAGGGCATCCAGCGAATAGCGATAGCCCTGCCGAGGCTGAAACAGCTGCAAACCGAACAGCTTAATATCGTCTTGAGTTACCTCTTCACTCTTCACTCTTCACTCTTCACTCTTCACTCTTCACTCTTCACTCTTCACTCTTCACTCTTCACTCTTCACTCTTCACTCTTCACTCTTCACTCTT
>JANNLB010000246.1:0-2616 GCA_031396605.1 Geobacter sp.
AGTGCCTGTCGTAGTCGGAGCATCGTCGCCCGGCTTTGCGCCGATGCGCGAACTTACCGTCAGCGTCATGGATATGGGTGCTGCCGGAGTCATGTTAGCACCACCATCATCTCTGAGAACTGACGACCAGATCTACAATTATTTCGAGATGGCAGGCGAGACTCTCGGTTCATCCGTCCCGTTCGTACTTCAGGATCACCCGGTTTCAACCGGAGTGCAAATGACAACTTCCGTTATTCTGCGCATTATCAAAGCGGTGCCAAGCTGCGTCATGGTAAAACATGAAGACTGTCCGGGGCTGGCGAAACTGTTCGCAATCCGGGCCTCGAGCCTGCGCGGTGACGCACGTCGCGTTTCTATTTTGACCGGCAATGGCGGCGGGCTTTTTTTGCCTGAAGAGCTTACACGGGGCGCCGACGGCGCCATGACCGGTTTCGCCTATCCTGAAATGATGGTGGATGTGTGCAGTGCCCATGCCGGTGGAGATGTGGCGAGAGCACACGACCTTTTCGACGCATATCTTCCGCTTGCACGTTACGAGCAACAGCCGGGAATCGGACTTGCTGTCCGGAAATACATTCTTGCGAAACGGGGAATGATCGTTTCGGCGGCAATTCGAAAACCGGGGCCGAAACTGTCAGTTGAGGATATTGCCGATATCGAACTTCTCATTGATCGGCAGACAAGGAGGCTCAGTGAAATCGGATCTCCTGCTGACCGTTATCGTGCCGGCGGGGTGACGCCTTCAGCCGCTTCAATTCCAACCGGGCTGGAACGGAATTGAACACCATGGACGCTCTGCTGGATCGATACGGCGCATTACTGCGCGAGGTGGACGCCTGGTTTCAGCGTTGTCTTGACCTGCATCCCAACCTGATCACCTGTCGCAACGGCTGTTCGGAATGCTGCCGCGGGCTCTTTGATATTACCCTGCTGGATTCATTGTACCTCAAGCGTGGCTATGACGCGCTGCCCGAACCTCTGAAAACAGAACTGGTGCAGGCGGCCTCCCGGCGTCTGGAACTGTTGTCGCGTGTGAATTCCTTATTTGTCGAACCATGGCTGTTGAACGGAATTCCTGAGGATGAATGGGATGCGCTCATGCCGGAAGAGGATGAGACGCCCTGTCTGCTGCTGTCGGAAACCGGGGGATGCCTGATCTATGATTATCGCCCGATGACCTGTCGCCTGAATGGAATCCCATTGATTGATGTTTCCGGAGAAGAGCTGTTCGATGAGTGGTGTACGCTGAATTTCGTCGAAGAAGACCCGAGGCGGCTTTCATATCTGCGCTTCGGTTTCACGGAGCTGTTTTCCCGCGAGCTACTCCTGTTTCAGGAACTGCTCCGCATCCTGACCGGGAGTGCGCGAAATGAGATCGACCTGTTTATACCCGCAGCGGTCGTTATGGACCGTGAAAAAATTGTAGCGGCAATTGCGTTGCTGAAACCGTAACCTGATTTACTTTTTCAGGATTATTCAACCGCAACGACAAAATTACCGGGGAAGCCGTTACGCTCAAACGATTCCTGAGCTGATTGTGCTGTCCGCAAAGATGAGTAGTGTCCTACACGAACCCGATAGAAAGTGTTCCCCTCCAGAGTCGCTTCCTGTACGTCCGCCGCGCCATGTTTTCTTTTGAGTTCATCGGCATGGCGATATGCGTTCGCCCTGTTTTTAAGCGCGGCAACCTGAAGAGCAAACCTTCCGGTGTCGTAGCTGACCGGGGCACGGTATTCAGCTTCGCCGCTCTTTTGATCGGTTTTGTACCCGAGGGCCGTTACCCTGACCGCGGTCACCCCCTCCTGAATCATATCCAGTCTGCGTGCCGCCCCCTCTGAAAGATCGATGATCCGTTCGCGAACAAACGGACCGCGATCATTGATACGCACAACTATTTCCCTGCCGGTGCGCTTGTGGCGCACTTTTACATATACGCCGAGCGGCAGCGTTTTGTGGGCAGCGGTCATCGCATTCATATCAAACGGCTCTCCGCTGCTGGTTTTGCGGCCATGGAAATCGCGGCCGTAACTGCTGGCGATCCCCTCCTGCACAAACCCTTCATGACTGGAAAGCGGTTCATAGCGTTTACCGGCAACGGTGTACGGTTTTTGTCCTGCTTTCTGACGTGTCGCCGGGCTTTGATCCTGTGGTGAATAGCTGCGCTGTCTGGTGGCACAGGCAGAAACAAGAAGAGTGAACAGTGCTGCAGATAGAAAAAGGACCGGGCGAAGGTTACCCTTTGAGGGGGAAATAATATAATGTGCGTCTAATAACATGAGAGTTTCTCCCGGTAAAGTTTTTCTCACTATACGTCGCACCAGATTACAACATGCTGGATTCTTTGTCATGATTTATGATAGTCCTGTTGTCCGGTCAGTACTATAAGAGGATACACGCCATGTCGAACTATCTGCCGTTTAACTCAACCCTGATCCAAGGTCTGTTCACGCCGCTTCCACCTGATCAGGAGCAGGACCATAATCCGGGATTCTGGGTAATTCTGTCGGGATCTTCTCTCCTGCTGCGCGCCGGGTTGGAGCAGGCACAGCTTCCGGAGGGGCCGTTGCCGCCCGGCATTGTTACGGAAACGGAGCCGCTCAGAATCGGTCTCTG
>JANNLB010000082.1:0-6474 GCA_031396605.1 Geobacter sp.
TAATTATTCGCATGTATCTTATCGACAATCAGCACCACAACCTGCCACATTTTCATGCTAAGTACGCTGAATTTGAGGTTTCTGTAAGCATTGAAGATGGTGAGGTTTTAGCCGGAGAATTGCCTCGTAAACAGTTGCGACTGGTGCAGGCATGGATAGAACTACACCGAGATGAGCTACAGGCCGATTGGGAACTGGCTGTTGCCGGTGAGAACCCCTACAAAATCACCCCACTGTGAGGTTGTTATGTACTGGGACGTGAAAACTGTTAAACCAATGTCTGACTATCGTATCTATGTTGAAGTTGAGGATGGCCGCAAGGGTATATTTGACCTCAAGCCATATCTTGATCGAGGAGTTTTTCGCGAACTAAAGGAAATACACTACTTCAATCGTGTCGGAATCCTGTTTGGCGCAGTAACTTGGCCAAACGAGCAAGACATAGCGCCTGAAACCCTACTTGCTGAAATGCTCCCTATTGACCCGAAAAATTGACAAGATTGGAAATCAAGCACTGAAAGCGAAGTTTCAACAAAGCGCAGCACCGGTCGGCAAAAAAACCGCCGCTGGTCACCCTCAAGCCGTTGGAAGGATAATGTTGTTGGATTTTCGGGTGCCGAGCCCGGAGGCAGTTACAGCTGCCGCTTAAACCAGGCCTGAAGGGCTTCCGCCGTCTGAGCCCCTGCCAGTTGATCGACGATCCTGCCGTTTCGAAGCAGATATACAACCGGAATGCCACGCACACCAAATCGCCCTGCAAGAGCAGGGTTTTCCTGGGTATTGACCTGAACCATCGCCGCTTTTCCAGCAAGAAGTTCCGCTGCCTTCCGCACCGCCGGAGCGTATGAATTGCAGTGGGGGCACCAGGGTGCCCAAAATTCGACCAGGACCGGGCCCGGGTACCCTTTTATAAAGTCGTCGAAGGTCCGTTCGTCGAGCGACCGGGGCTGATAATACATCGGCAACAGGGGGGCGTGACATGTGCCGCACCGCCCTGATTTCCCCTGTTTATCGGTGGGAATCTTGTTTGTAGTGCCGCAGGAGCTGCAGGTTACGTTATAGGACAGCATACCCCTCCCTACTTCCGGACGGACGTCAGAGAATTCTTTTTCCAAACAGCGAGGCGGTCAGCTCCACCGCCAGTCGCGCGGTCTGGTTGCGGTGATCGAAGATCGGGTTGATCTCCACGATATCCAGCGCGGAACAGCGGTGCGAGTCGGAGATGATTTCCATCATCAGCTGGGCCTCGCGGCAGGTGATGCCGCCGGGGGAGATGGTACCGACACCCGGCCCGGCCTGGGGGTCGACGACGTCCATGTCAAGACTGACATGCAGCCGTTCACGGTGTTCGAGCCTCTCCAGCGCCTCACGGGTTATCGCGCCGATGCCGCGCTCGTCGATATCACGCATGGTATAGACCGTGATGCCGCTCTCCTTCAGGCGGACCCGTTCTCCCGGATCAAGATCCCGGATGCCGATCATAACGACATCCTCAGCCACCAGCTTGGGGCCGGGACGACCGACATCGATCAATCCGGGATAACCGTCCCCCATCAGCACGGCCAGCGTCATGCCGTGAATGTTGTTGGTGAGCGTCGTCTGCGGGGTATTGAAGTCGCCGTGGGCATCGATCCAGAGCAGCCCGGCAGGTTCAGCGTGGGTGCAACCGCCGATGGAACCGATCGCCAGGGTGTGATCGCCTCCGATGAAGAGCGGAATCCTCCCCTGCTCCACCGCCAGCCGCGCGGCCGCGTACACGTCCTGACAGGCAGCCCGGATGGAGGGGAGAAAGTGCTGCCCCTCCTCATTTGAAACAGTCCCCCGGCTCGGTACATCGATATTACCGCTGTCGTGGACAGCATAGCCAAGTTCGGTGAGATGTGCAGCCAGGCCGGCATAGCGCAGGGCGGCCGGCCCCATATCCACGCCACGCTTGTTCTGCCCCAGGTCAATCGGTACACCGATGATTCGAACTGCCCTGTTCATATTGAACCCCTTCCTGCTGCTACTCCAAGTAAACAGCCTTGTGGCAGAGTTGTCAAGAAATGTGCTATATCCAAAAGAGCGCATCCGGAAGATGCGGCTTTTTCAACCATGAACCGCATTGAAAAAACCGGTTGCACCGATGGTTCAGGTGATTGAGGTGGATACCCCATGAAGAGAGAGTGCAACGAAGCCCCGCCGGGGCAGCTGCTCCAGGCCATACAGGAGTTTAATCGCCGCGACTGGTTCGAATGTCACGAAACCGTTGAAGATCTCTGGATTGGGGAGGTGGGTGAGGTTCGTAACTTTTATCAGGGGCTCATCCAGATTGCAGTGGCGCTGCACCACTGGCGAAACGGGAATTTCGGCGGCGCTGTCAGCCTGTTGAAGGGTGGCGCCGGCTATTTGCGCACGGTAGCCGACCGCTGCCAGTGGGTTGATGTTGCCGCTCTCATTGCTGATTCTGACAGGATGAGGATTGCACTGGAGGAGCTTGGCAAAGAGCGCATGGAGTCCCTGGATCCCGCGCTCCTTCCACTGATAAGAACAGTTTCCGCAGTTCCCGCATGAACTGGCTGGTCTATATGATCCTTTGTTCGGACGACTCTCTCTATACCGGCATCACAACCGATCTTCGGCGTCGTTTCGGTCAGCATGCCTCGGGCAGGGGAGCCAGATACTTTCGTGGCCGCAAGCCGGTACAAGTGGTTTACCAGGAGAGCGGCCATACGCGCAGTACGGCCGGCAGGAGAGAAGCGGAGATCAAGTCACTGGCTCGTGCCGAAAAACAGATCCTGATCTCTTCCGGAATGAATGAAATTATACCAATTTCAAATCAAAGATGAAATCAAGGCGGAGAGGATTGAGGCGACGAAGGCATACAAACAGTATGTTGAGGAGACGAAGACGAACCAACGAAGATAGCGCTTTGATCTGGAATTGGAATACTACGTAACTGTCACGGAAAGAGGCACGGAAACTTGGCCCACCCCTGGAAAACAATCGAAAGCATCGCCACCGACGAAGGGACTCTCGAACTGCGTCAGCGCGGTGAGCGGGACTTTTTGATCACCATCGGCTCCCAGATACTCATGAACAGCCTGTCAAACCGTTCCGAGGTAGTGCTCGGACAACTCGGCTGCGGCCATCTGAAGGAGAGCAAAAGTCCGCGGGTGCTTGTAGGGGGTCTGGGAATGGGGTTTACGCTCAGAGCGGTCCTTGACACCCTCCCCGCTGCGGCAAAGGTTATCGTGGCCGAACTGAATCCAACCGTTGTCGATTGGTGCCGGGGGCCGCTTGCCGCTCTGACGGAAAACGCCGCCTCTGATCCGCGGGTAACCGTGGAAATTTGCGACGTTGCCAGCCGGATCGGCCGGACCTCCGTGGAAGGAGGCGAATCGCGCTTCGACGCCATCATCCTCGACCTGTACCGCGGACCTCACGCAAAAACAGACGGGAGCGGTGACCCGCTCTACGGCCGCCGGGCCATCGACAATATGCAGGCCGCGCTCAAACCCGGCGGAGCTGTGGCGGTCTGGGGGGAAAATTACGACGAGGGGTTCGACAGGCGCCTCCGGAGTGCCGGCTTCACGGTAACCACCGATCGCCCCGGCCGGGGAGGTCTCCGACATGCCGTCTTTGTAGGACAGCTGAATCAAAAAAAGGGGAGACACTCTTCATAGCGGCACAAACCAGAACCAAAAAAGTTTCTGAATCGTTCTAATTTAACGCTATGAAGATAGTCATCCCCGAATGATTTTGTCGGGGATCTGGTTTTTCAGGCAGTTACAACCTGATTCCCGATCAGAAACGCTTCGGGAATGACAGATTTGGGCACTGGCGGCGAATTAGAACGATTCAGAAAAAAGTTCCGCCTCCTTGATCGACAACGCGATCCGCTTCCGCTGCGGATCGGCCGACAGAACCTTGACTTTGACGACCTGCCCCGCCCTGACGGCATCGTGCGGGTCCTTGACATAACGGTTGGCCAGATGACTGATATGCACCAGGCCATCCTGGTGCACGCCGATGTCAACAAACGCGCCGAACGCGGTCACGTTAGTCACGGCGCCCTGCAGTATCATTCCCTCTTTCAGATCGCTGATCTCACGAATATCCTCCCGGAAAGATGCTGTCTGAAACCGGCTGCGCGGGTCGCGCCCCGGTTTTTTGAGTTCTTCGACGATATCGGTCAGCGTCGGCAGACCGACACTTTCCGAGACATAACGTTTCAGATCGATTCTCCCTGCCAGGGCAGTATCTGCGACCAGACCGGCCAGCGAAACATCAAGATCGGCGGCCATCGCCTCAACCAACCGGTAGCGTTCGGGATGAACGGCACTGTTGTCCAGCGGATTCGTTCCGTTCCGGATACGAAGGAATCCGGCCGCCTGCTCAAAGGCCTTGGCTCCGAAGCGCGGCACCTTGAGGAGCGCCTTGCGGGAGAGAAAGGAACCGTTCTCGTCGCGATAGCGGGTAATGGACTTGGCGAGTGACGGCCCCACGCCGGAAACGTAGGCGAGCAGCGCCCAGGACGCCGTATTCAGATCGACCCCCACGTAGTTGACACACGACTCCACAACCCCGTCCAGTGATCTCTTCAGCATGGGTTGATTGACATCATGCTGATACTGCCCGACGCCGATGCTCTTCGGATCGACCTTGACCAGCTCCCCCAGCGGATCCTGAAGACGGCGGGCGATGGAGATTGCACCGCGCACCGTCAGGTCCAGATCGGGAAACTCTTCACGGGCGATATCCGAAGCCGAGTAGATACTGGCTCCCGCCTCGCTCACCGATACCACCGGCAGCTGTCGCCCTGTACCGGACAGGGTCTCCCTGGCAAAGATTTCCATCTCGCGGCCGGCGGTGCCATTGCCGACGGCGATCATCTCGACCGCGTATGTTTCGACCAGCCGCAGCAGATCCTGGCGCGCCTGGGGGACACGCGCCTCACCGATGTGAGGGTAGATCGTCACATGCTCCAGGAAACGGCCGGTGGCATCTACTGCCGCCAGCTTCGAGCCGGTGCGGAAACCGGGGTCGATCCCCAGTACCCGCTTCCCTCCGGCCGGCGGCGCCAGCAGAAGCTCCCTCAGATTCCGGGCAAAGATCCGGATGGCCGCTTCGTCAGCACTCTCCTTGCTCTCCAGGCGCAGTTCCACTTCGATGGAGGGAGCAATCAGCCGTTTGCAGGCATCCTCCGCCACCCGTTCAAGCAGCGGGGAAAAAATGCTTTCCCGCAGGATCAGGCGCGACTTCAAACCGGCCAGAATCTGCTCGACCGGCGCGCTGATCGAGAGATAGAGCACCTCTTCCTTCTCGCCGCGCCGCATCGCCAGCATGCGGTGCGACGGGACCGCCTTGAGCGGCTCCTGATAATCGTAGTACATCTCGAACTTGGTGACCTGCCCGCTGTAGTCAGCCGAAACCCGCGAGGTCATGATCCCCTGTTCTTTCGTCAATCGCCGCACGGCGGCACGGGCGTCGGCGTTGTCGGAAAGGCGCTCGGCCAGGATATGACCGGCCCCCTCCAGAGCGGCTGCCGCATCGGGAACCTCTTTTTCGGGGTCAATGAAGGGTAATGCCGTTTCCTCGGCAGTTCCTGCCGTCAGTTCCTGTGCCGCCATAATATCTGCCAGTGGCTCCAGCCCCCGTTCCCGCGCAATTGTCGCCTTGGTTCGTCTTTTCGGTTTGTACGGCAGATACAGGTCTTCAAGCCCGGTTTTCTGGCGTGAAGATTCGATCCTCTCCCGCAGTTCGGGGGTCAGTTTCCCCTGTTCCTCGATTGTTTTGAGCACGGTAATCTTGCGCTCCTCCAGTTCGGAGAAGTAGGATAACTGTTCTTCAACCGAGCGGATCTGTACCTCGTCCAGTTCACCGGTACGTTCCTTGCGATAGCGGGCGATGAAAGGGACGGTGGCCCCTTCCTGCAACAGCAGGACGGTATGTTCCACCTGAAACGGTTTGAGGGAGGTCGCTTCGATGATGCAGGGAATTAAACTCCGGATCTGTTCGTCAGTCAGTTTCATTACAGCTCCAATGTGTGCGGATCAGGACCATCATTGTTCTACGACGGATGTCAGGCCGCCCGGCTGATCTGGTTGCGTCCCCTGTTCTTGGCCTTGTAGAGGGCCTTGTCGGCCGCCTTCATGACCTCCGCCGCACTCTTCAGATCTTCGCCGCTTTCGGCCACGCCAATACTGACCGTTACCGAGACATCCTCCCCGCGACCGGCACGATTGCCGCGATCGCCCTTGCCCTGCCGTTGATCGTTTGGACGTTCATCGCTCCGTATGGCCATGCGGTAATCGGCAATGGTCTTGCGCAGCTCCTCCAGATGTGGCAGAGCGTCATCTGCCCGGCGACCGGAGAAGAGGATGGTGAATTCTTCCCCGCCGTAACGGTAGGCCTTGCTGCCCCCGCCCACATCCATCATCTTCCGCGCAACCATCTTCAGCACTTGATCACCCGCATCATGGCCGTAAGTGT
>JANNLB010000102.1:0-26984 GCA_031396605.1 Geobacter sp.
TCCTCTTACAGAAGTTGGAACGATTTCGGCGCTAACCGGCGCGCAGTTTTTTTGCGCGTCCGGTAGAGTGCGTTGTTGGCTGTTCCGATTGTATATCCGCATAGGAATCGAGCAATTGCCGGATCATTCGCTGATATTGCGTATGATATTTTGAAGCCTCAGTTTTGAAGAATTCAACGCTCTTCTTGCTGAGAGATATCGTCACCTTGACCGATTCTTCATTGAAGGCCAGTTCAGCAGGTGATGGCAGAAAATCTCGTAAAATCTTGATCTCGCCTAAAGGTTCATCGGTGTATTTTATTTTCGTTCTCATAAATATTTTTTCCTTTCCGCCAGTAACCTGCACCAAAAATTCGAATCACGTTGTTTCGATAAGTAAAGCGTACTGTAAGGATTCCGTCACCGGTCTTGCCAAAACAGTAGTAGCGCATTTCATCATCGCCATGGTTCACGTCTTCAGCAATGATACGATGGGGGTCGGCAAAGGCATATTGGGCCTATGTAAACGAGACCCCATGCTTTTGCAGGTTTTCATGATCATTTTTCGAGTCCCACTCAAAATGCGCTGTTGTCATGCGATAACCTTAACAGGAATCTAAGTAAAAAGCCATACTATTGTAAGGCTTGTAATATGGTTATAATCTGCTTTTATCTTTATTCTCTAGCTTTTTCGGCCTGTGATTACCACCAAATCCCCTTATATCGCGCTTGACTGCGGTAATTCGTACCCCGAAAGCTTTAAGCAGCTCTGCCATCTACTGGCCCAGCGATTCATACCCGACTATCAACACTCTCTGATTGAAAAGCGTTACACACTCGTTGTAATCGAAGCGGCCCCAGATCTTTTTCTTCTGGTCTGCAAGCGACTTTCCGATTTTACGGTTGAAGTGGAGTATCATCGACATGGCGTGGATTGATAGAGAATGCGTCTACGCTGTTGTGAAGATGGATGAGGAGGTTGTTAATTTTCATCGATGCACTCTGGAACTATTATTGTGTTTTGTAAGCACTTCATGGGTATTTTTCCTCTTACAGAAGTTGGAACGCCATAAGGCTGGCCAGTTCGCCCAGCCTTTCCGGGCGGTCTAGTCGTGCCGATTGTTGAAAATTCGGTTTGTTGCTCTTGCAGATTTAAAGTTCGTGTGTTATTGTACAACATCTTGTCATTTAGGAGGTAGTTATGCAGGCAGTTACATATAGCGAAGCACGTCATGGCCTTAAAAACTTCATGGACGAGGCTTGCCGTAATCATGAACCGATTCTTATTACGCGTCGTAAGAGTGATAGCGTAGTTCTCTTAAGTCTGGATGACTATGAGTCCCTTATGGAGAGTGAATATCTGCTTTCCAGCCCTGCTAATGCCTCACGGCTAATGCAATCTATTCAAGAAGCCAAGTCCGGCAAACGAACACCCTTGGATGCTCTTGGACTATGAATGTCACTCTCACCCCAACGGCTCTTGACGATCTGCGCTATTGGCTTAAGACGGACAAACGCCAGTCCGAAAGAATTTTAGCGCTTTTTGATGAAATTCGGCGAACCCCTTTTGAGGGGACAGGAAAACCGGAGCCCCTCCGATTTCAGCTTGCCGGTTGCTGGTCCCGCAGGATCGACCGGGAACATCGTCTTGTATACCAAGTGGAAGAAACAGAGATTGTAATTATCGCCTGTCGCTATCATTACTGATTCCAGCTTCCGTTAATTTTTTAGCGGTAAGTTTATGATACGCGTCCCCCCTGACGTTCACCGCCAGCTGGCGATGGAAGCCCTCGAAGCCGGGTGAGCCTCAACCGATTGGCAAGCGCAAAGCTGAGCCATTAGAGCCTCTTGCAAAACTCCAAAAACGGTCATTCCCGAAGCGTTTCTGATCGGGAATCCGGTTGTAACTACCTGAAAAACCATATCCCCGATAAAGGCGTTCGGGGATGACAGATCCTTTTGCAAGAGCCTCATTAGTAAAACAAACGGTTATAATCTGCTTATATTTTACTTAATGGCAAGACTCCCTTGCAGTGTTGCTGCCATATCATGTATCTTGACTTGCTGAATCTTTGCAGAAAGGATCACCCATGCTTGCAGCACATCTGATCAAAGAGCTGGCTTCAATTGTCGGTTTCGACAATATAGCGACCGCCAAACAGGACATGATCTGCTACGGTTATGACGCCACCCAGATGGAATTTCTGCCCGATGCGGTCGTCCATCCGGCCAATGCCGAAGAGGTCTCAGCGATTCTGTTGCTGGCCAACCGCGAGGGTTTCCCGGTGTTCCCGCGGGGCGCCGGAAGCGGATTTTCCGGAGGGGCGCTCCCCAAGGGGGGCGGAGTCGTGTTGGTGACGACCCGCATGAACCGTATCCTGCGGATCGATACCGAAAACCTGATCGCCGAGGTCGAGCCGGGGGTCGTAACGGAACAGTTCCAGATAGCCGTCGAAAAGCTCGGCTTCTTTTACCCCCCCGATCCGGCTTCGCTCAAGTTTTCAACACTGGGGGGCAATGTCGCCGAAAACGCCGGGGGGCCGCGCTGCGTCAAGTACGGTGTCACCCGAGACTTCGTCATGGGCCTCGAAGTAGTGCTGCCGACAGGCGAGATTATCCGTACCGGCGGGGAGACCTACAAGGCGGTGGTCGGCTACGACATGACCCGTCTGCTCTGCGGCAGCGAAGGTACGCTGGGGGTCATCACCAAGATCATCTTCAAGATCCTGCCGTTTCCCGACGCAAAGAAGACCATGCTGACAATCTTCGATTCGATCGACGGGGCAGCCAAGGCGGTCTCGACGATTATCGGCAACAAAATCATTCCGACCACGCTCGAATTCATGGACTACGCTACCCTGCAGTGCGTCGAACGGCGCTTTAATCTGGGGATTCCTGCCGATGGGCGGGCGGTGCTGCTGATCGAGGTGGACGGCGACCGGGACCTGATCGAGAAACAGGCGGCGCAGATTCATGAACTGATCAAGCCGCTGGGACTCGTGCAGTTCCGGGCGGCCAAAGATGCCGCCGAATCGGAAGAACTCTGGCGGGTGCGGCGACTGGTTTCGCCGTCACTGCGGGATATCAACCCCACCAAGTATAATGAGGATGTCGTCGTGCCGCGCAGCAAGGTGCCAGACATCATCCGCGCCATCGAGAAAATTCAGGCCAGGTACGATATTCCGATCGTCAACTTCGGCCACGCAGGCGACGGCAATATTCATGTCAATATCATGATCGACAAGTCCATTCCCGGTATGGATGAAAAGGCGCATGAGGCGATTAGAGATGTTTTCCAGGCCGCGCTGGATCTGAACGGCACCATGTCGGGTGAACACGGGGTGGGGCTCTCCAAGGCTCCCTATATCGAGCTGGAACTCTCCCCGCATCAGATTGCCGCCATGAAAGCAATCAAAGCTGCTCTTGACCCAAAAAACATATTGAATCCAGGCAAAATGTTTCCCTGGCAGGAAAAATGACATGACGCATGACACACAAAATGAAATTCAGAAAGCTTCCCTGATAGGACGTATTCTGTCGATGGAAGCTTTTCTGCTGTTGATGGGCATTGCCTCCCTGGCCTATGGCATTGTCAATGGTGTGACCATGAATATCTTCTGGGGAATCGTCATAATTCCGGGCGTATTTGTGCTTCACAAGGTTCGCAAAAGGGACTGGACAAAGCACTGGCAGGATATGGAGGCCGAGCATAAGCATCGAGAAGAGTTTGAGGCACGACGAAGGAGCGCGGCAGAAGAGGCTCGAAAAGCTGATGATGGGAAATAAGTCTGATACGATAATTCTGGCATCTGCATCGCCTCGCCGCACCGAACTTATGGCGCTGGCAGGTATCCGGTTCAGTGTCGTACCGGCTGATATCTGTGAGGAAGTTCTGCCGGAGGAACTTCCCGCCGATCACGTCATGCGTCTTTCACACGAAAAGGCCGATGCGGTTGCGGCAAAGACAGCTGGCCGCTTCTTCATCGGGGCCGACACGATTGTTGTGCTGGACGGTGCGATTCTCGGCAAACCGGTCGACGCAGCCGATGCGATGCGGATGTTGTCCGGTCTGTCCGGCAGGAATCATGAAGTCATTACCGGCTTCACGGTTTTTGACACTGCCCTCGGCATCCATGTCAGCCGGAGCGTCTGCACGGAAGTGACCTTCAAGAAGCTGGAAGAAAAGGAGATCTCCGCGTATATCGCCACCGGCTGCCCGATGGACAAGGCCGGAGCCTACGCGATCCAGGGGGGGGCGGTGCATTTTGTCCGCTCGATCAACGGGTCATACACCAATGTAATCGGCCTGCCGATGACAGAGCTCTATGAAGTGCTGCAGACCATGCAGGCAATACAGGTAACATACCCATGACCATCTCAAGTAATCTTGTCAGGATCAACGGGCGCATCCGGGCGGCTGCTGAACAAGCCGGCCGTGATCCCGTCTCCGTCCGCCTTGTCGCGGTGTCAAAAACCCGCCCGGTGGCCGATATCAGTGCCGCTTTCCTGGCCGGACAGACGGTTTTCGGGGAGAATTATATCCAGGAGCTGGTTCAAAAACTGTCGGAGGTGCCCGAGGCTGTCCAGTGGCACGTAATCGGCCATCTGCAGAGCAACAAGGTCAAATACATCGCCGGACAGGTGACACTGATCCACTCGGTCGACCGCATATCCCTGGCGCAGGAGATCGATCGGCAATGGGGCGGGCTCGGCAGGATCTGCGACGTCCTGATTCAGGTAAATATTTCCGGTGAAGCCACCAAGTCGGGAACGACCGGGGAGGAGGCGATTCAGCTGGTGAGGGAATGCTCCCTGCTGCCGAACATCAGGGTGCGAGGGTTGATGACGATGCCCCCCTTTTTCGATGACCCCGTTGCCGCACGCCCCTATTTTGCCGGGTTGCGACGATTATCGGAAGTCATCGCAGCCGAACGGCTTGCGGGTGTCGACATGGTGGAGCTTTCGATGGGAATGTCGGGCGATTTTGAGGCGGCAATTCAGGAAGGTGCCACACTGGTGCGGATCGGAACGGCAATTTTCGGGGAACGGTGACAGCTACATTTCAGGGGTAGCTTTTGAGATCGTCTCAGTGTCAGGTCGGTCCATTTCCTCAAGATATTTCAGCACAAAACGCTGGGCAGCTTCAACGGCTCGCGGTATGTCCCACTTTTTCAGATCGCGCTCTTCTACTATGTTACTGATCCCGCGGATTTCCAGGCAGTCAACGCCGCAGCGCAGGCAGACCTGTGCCACCGCCGCCCCCTCCATGTTTTCCGCCACGACATTCCAGCGACGAACAAGTTCTTCGCCACTCTGAATGGTGCCGCTGCAGGTCGAAACGGTGGCAAAGCGGCCGCGCATCAGAAAAACACCATAATAATCTGCCAGCTGCATGGCCTTTTCCGAGGCGTGCCGGGAAAGCGGCAGCATATTGTAACAGCTCAGCCCCCTCTGTTCTACGGAGGGGAGATTCATAAAACGCAGATCTTTCCAGCCATCCGCGACGACCACGCCAGCATCTGCCAGAACCTCCTCGCTTGCTACAACCAGATTGCCGATTGAAAGCCCGCTGCCGACGTACGCTCCGGCGCAGCCTGTGTTGATGACGAGTTGTGGCTGATAGCGGTCGATCATTACGGCGGTAGCTGCAGCCGCATTGACCTTTCCGGCCCCACCGGAGCAGACAACAACCCGCAGATTTCCGATAGATCCCTCGATATACTCGTAACCGCCAGTTTTTACCCTGCCTGAATGTTCGAGCGCCTTTTCCAGCAGTTCAATTTCCTGCGGCACGGCTGCGATGATGACAATTGGTTTCATGTGGTTTCCATTGATACCGTCAAACTATTTCGTTTCCGAAATGCGTGCAGGTCTTCGAGTGTATCGATGTCCTGCCATTCGGGTAGCAGGGCGGCAGTCAACCCTGAATCCCGTGCCGCAGCCAGACTCTGCTTAAGTACATCAACTGTGCTCCAGGGAATATTCGCAAAAAGCTGCGGCCAAAGCTGACGCAGCCCGAGCAGGTAGTACCCGCCATCCCTGCTCGGTCCAAAGACGACGTCGGTCTGCTGCGCCGCCAGCAGTTGATACGCTTCCAAAATGTATGAGAACGGCAGGTCGGGAGCATCGCTGCCGATAATGCAACAGAGCTCGAAGCCGTTCGCAAACATTTCTTCAAACGCCGCCTGCATGCGCTGTCCCAAGTCTCCCGGACTCTGGCGTCGAGCGCAACACCGATAACGTTCTGCCAGAAGCGGGAGTGATTCCTCTTCACAAGCCCAGAAGACAACGGTGTTGACGGCGTTCAACTGCCGGACGGCTTTCAGTACATCCTGCAGCATGGCCTCATAAAGCTCTGCTGCGGCATGGTCGCCAATTGATGACGCCAGGCGGGTTTTGACTTGGCCCGGCACCGGTTCGCGAGCGAAAATGACGAGTCCTTTTTTCATTGGGAGGTGATCAGCTCCTTGATGGCGGCTACGAATGCACGGGCTTTTTTTGCCGATTGTAAAGCGTCGTCATTCCAAATATACACCTCACAATGCACTCCTCAAATGTACACCTTTTGTTGTCCCGAAATTCGTCAAGGCAATTGCTGGGGGGAACAGACGTTTTCGGGGCTATTGGCTTCAGCGCCGCAGTTGCCGCATACAACGGTCGGCTTGTCACTGAGGCTTTTGATGCACTCATTATTATCCTCTGCCTTGAGTGCACACATGTGCATTTTGTGTTGTTCGATATTACAAGCCATGACATCCTCCATTTTTTCCGGTTAAAGCAGATTTAGTTCCTCTGTATAGAGTATAGCAGAATCCCCAATTCTCGCTACAGGTACTTCCCTACAATCAGATCCAGTTTCTGCCGGATCGATTCTGTAATAACCGCCCGGTCGGTAATGACGGCATACTGCATGGCGCTGCCGCAGGAGCAGGCACGTTCACCCATGATTTCCGCAACCGCATGACGGATAATGTTTTTGGCCATCGCCACATTCTGATGGATGATCTTGATGATCGCCTCGACGGTAACATCTTCGTGGGAATCATGCCAGCAATCGTAGTCTGTTGAGAGAGCGATGATGCCGTAGCAGATCTCGGCCTCGCGGGCCAGCTTGGCCTCAGTCAGGTTCGTCATGCCGATTACGGAGGCACCCAGCGCAAGGTAGGAAAATGATTCGGCACGTGTAGAGAAGGCCGGCCCTTCCATGCAGATATAGGCACCACCCTTGTGTGTTGTTGCCCCGGCTTTCTGGGCCGCGCTGAAGAGTGTGTTGGAAAGATCACTGCAGACCGGGTCGGCAAAGCCGACATGGGCAACTATCCCGTCACCGAAAAAGGTATCCCTCCTGATCCCCTTGGTACGGTCGATGAACTGATCCGGAATCACGATATGTCCCGGGGCGATGGCATCCTTCAGGCTCCCGACGGCAGAGACCGAGATAATACGCTCCACACCGAGCTTCTTCATGCCGTAGATATTGGCGCAGTAGTTGACTTCAGACGGGAGCAGACGGTGACCGCGGCCGTGACGGGGAAGAAAGACCATCTTTACCCCGTTCAGCGTGCCGGTGACATATTCGTCGGACGGGTCACCGAATGGGGTTTCAATCCTGATTCGTCCGACCTGTTCCAGTCCCTCCATGTCATACAGTCCGCTTCCGCCGATTACGCCGATGGTTGGTGCGCTCATATCGTCAGTTCCTTTTGTATATTATTGAGGAAATGCTACAAGTACGCCGGTGTCTGAAGAATTCACCAGATACTTTGGAAACGTGCTGAGAGTCGAATCCAGAACCACCCGCAGAAAACCTTTATTCCGTCCGACCCGCGCCGTGCTGATGCCGAACCGGTTGATCGAGATCTTTTTCCCTACCAGAGACGAATCGGCGCCGGGGATATCGATGGCAATCCGTTCCGGCTTATTCAACCGGATGGTTTTATACTTCACTTCCGCTCTGTTTACCCTGATTTCGATCCCCGCTTCGCTCACCGTTATCCCGGTAATTGCAGCTCCGGCGACAGCGGAAACCGCAGGTTTCACTTCTACAGAAGGTGCCGACGCGCTGAGAGGGGCGCTTTGCATGGTAGAGTCTGCCCCTTTTTCCGTCTGGGCAGAGGGAGTGAATTCTCCCTTCTTGAACTCATACTTCAGCGAGCGGGTTCCGCCTGTAGGCTTTCCGGCCGTGTCTCCATCGCCATAAACCGGGAAGGAACGAACTATCAGGCGACCTTCGAGAAGGAATCTATCCCCCCCTTTGTAGCCGCTTTTTTCGTCAAGATCCGGCACAGTTGAGCGGCGAAGGGTCGTACCGTCCAGCCAATAGACGTCCAGCACCTCGGTTACAATCTCTCCGATTGTCCGGCTGAATACAGCCAGTTCCTGCATGCCGTCACCAGTCAAATCTATACTCCTGGCAGATTGGGCAAGATAATCAACATCCGCCTTCACGCCGGAAATCTTCTTACCGCCACGGTGCACAATCACCGTAATGATCTGCACGGCACATCCGTTTGCCGGACGGCTGCTGATAGCGAACGTCATCCCACTCTGCTTCACACTTGCAGAGTACGAACAATTACTGCCGGCTGCCGCCACCAGCGGATTCATGATCATAAGAAGAAAAAAAACGGCTGCATGAAATGTTATCAGGTACATACTAACCTCCGGCTCGAATATATCCGTCTTATAACAGAGATGAACCCGCTCGTGAAGTCTATTAAATTGACAAAATGGACGACAAAATCGTAGAGTGGCTGCCAAGCGAGGCAGCGGTGATATCTCTTGACAAACTCAAACAACAATTCAAAAAAATACTTTCCCTGGATGCCCACCCCGGTCACATTTCCACCGGTTTCGCCGCAGGCGTTTTTATCAGTTTTACCCCCCCCATACCCGGCCTGCATACAGCCCTGGCTCTGATCGTCTCCTTTATGTTCCGGCTCAACAAGGTGACGTGCCTTACCGGTGCCTGGGTCAATTCCCCCATTACCGTTATCCCTTCCATGATACTCAGCTACAAGCTGGGAAAATGGATTATCGGAGGGAATGGCGCATTAGATTTAAAAATACAGAATCTGGATTGGGCTACACTCAAAGGAGTCATGCTTCACCATTCAAAACCGTTGCTGTTGGGATGCTCCATCATCGGATTCATCGCTGCAGTAGCATCCTACTTCCTCTGCTACTGGCTGGTGATGTTTTTCAGACGCAAGGACGCCGCTCTGAAGGAGATTACACGGGAGATGGAAGAGGTCGGAGAGGAACTGGATTAGGTAACACCTTATTTTGGGGCCGTGTGAATCCCGTGAATCAGGGCACCCCAGTCGGCTTCCTTGCCAGCGTCAGTCAGACTGTTTTGAATCAGGCAGCACTAGAAGTTTGTTAAAATAATATTCAGACTAGCGTCAGTTTCTTCAATTCGATAGGGGATTATACGACCGTACACCGCGTCAAGGAAAATCCTGAGAAATTTGGGGTGCTGTTCAAAACGGGCTGTTGAGATTCCGAATTTATTAATCACCATATTATTGGTCCCAGGCCGGAATACGGCATTGCTGATTTCTATAACCAGTCGCGAAGGCCCGGTAAGCGTATAAATTTTATAATCTTCGATTCGTTCTTCTGCATGAATTTCTATCGAGACGTTTTCAACTTTCAATTCAGTTACCGGAATCTTTCCTAAAGCAACTTCGGCAGATTCTATCAAAGAGTCTGGCGATGTATTTGTCGCGGGAGATTTTGGTTCGGGCTCCGGTGACGGAGTCGGGAATGCCTGTTCTTGGGACTCCAGACGCTCCAGCGGCTCGTCAATTTCTTCAACTTTCAGTAAACCCTGCGTCCCTGCGGGCTCAGGGGTTTTTTCCTCTTCCTGAAGCACCGGTTCTAAATCAATCTCTTTCACGAGCGGGGCAGCACCCCGCATTTCGCCGATTGGGGACTTCTGCCCGGCGGTTGATTTTGAATCCTGAGCGGACCCCTTCTCAGCAGCTGCCACGGCATGTGCCGGTAATACGCACAACGATGATACGGCAAGGAGGAGCAGACTCAATAGGTATTTGTTCATTTTTTCTCTCTTGGGGGCTCTTGGGGGCATTCACCACGAGCAGCATGCTCATGCAGATGCTAACGCCCCGGCCCTGAAAGTGGAATCTCCGAAAGGCTGCTGGCCGGGCTTTAAAATCCCTTGTGTGTCCGCTTCGGTTCCTTCAGCAACAGTGTATAGGGGGTCTGCTTCTGAATCTCTTCGACATAAAATTCTTTCAGGAGACGATGAGCCTGATGATCGGGTTTTCTCTGCAACTCTTCCCGCAACTGCTGAAATGGCGCAATAAAACGTGACCCGCCGGCACTCTTGGCGGCAGTATCGGCACTATTATCAAGGGCAGTGGCAAATATCTGATCAACAGAATTGATGTAATCACGAATAACGGCTGTGTCTTCGGCCTTCTGTCCATCGATCCATTTCTTTATCGCAGGAGACTGTTTCACCCGACCGGCAAGAGGCTGAAAATATTCGAGAAAAAGATTGTAACGGCCATCCTGACGGAGGACCGCAGCAGTCTGATTGACTTCACGGGGAGCCATAGGAAAGAGTTCCGTTGCCTGCAGCCGGTGGAATAACCATTGATTGTATGCGTTATCGTCCAGGCTGTACGTATTAACCTTATAGTACGCAAACGCAAGTTTCTCTGCCGCCTCGGCGGCTCCGAAGTAGGCGGAGTCAGGGACGACGTCGCTCATGCCTTTGTTGTTCTGAGTGGCGAAAAAGTCGAGGTAGGATTCCAGTACGACCTGCAGTGGTGCGGCAAGGGTGTGAACATTCTGGGTCGCACCGGGACTGTTAAGTTTCGCAAGATAAAAATCACCCGTCCAGAGTGACAGCTCCATAATCGCCCGCCAGAGGCGATGAGTGGCTTTCAGGTACACCTTACGATTATCGAACGCCGCCTTCTCCCATCCGGCACCTGAGTACACTGCCAGGTCATTGAATACTGCCATGGATTTCAATATTGTAGTTGAGCCTGCCAGGCTCGGGAGTGCTGCAAAATATTTGTAGGCCGGTGCCTTTTCATTCTCAGGAAGGCGCTGAATAGCAAAACTTGTCATGTCCAAATGGTCAATCGTGGCTAAAACGACGCCGCTGCTCCTGCGGGACTCGGCCCACTTGAAGGCGAGATCGTTGAACTGCAGTGCCTGTTCGAATGCTTTCTGCGCAGCCGGAGTCATCCCCTCTGCGTCCAGTTTTGCGGTGGTTATCTGCTGCAGCCGTTTTGACTCAATGACCGCCACGGAAAAATTAAGCCGATACCGGTCAGAATCGGGTGAGGTGAGACTGTCCGCAATTCGTTGCACCAATGTCGTAAAATACTTTCCTTCTCCATCTTTACTGCCCAGATCCCGATCTTTCAGCATGAGAAACAGGGGGCCCAGCACATTAATATCCGCCATTTTTTTGTTGATAATGGCCCTGTTGACTACCAGATTAACCAGATTGCGATAATAATAGGTTGCAATCGAACTGCCGCCCTTGCTCGTTGTCAGGCGGTCGCTCTCGCTCAACTCTATATACAGGATGGCATTGTTCCAAAGATTGAACACCTGGGCGACGAACTGGGTTGGATCGTTACTTTCCAGTGCCTGGAGCGCCTTGACATAACCGATCCAGTACGCGATTTCCGGCATCGAAGACTTGCCCTTCAACTTTTCAAGGAGCTGATCGGCACTGTTGAGACTCTCCTGATTATCACTCTGGAGATAATCGATCGTTTGGGCAATGGCCAGACGCAGATAATCCCGATCCCGAAAGGACGACTGTTCTCCCGCTTTACGGGCTGTTGAACCACCATCTAAAGAGCCACCCAACTTGCCGATCCAGGACGTGCGGTATGCGGCAAGGGTCTCGCCGATTTCCGCATCACGCTTTTCCCGCCACTCTTTTATTTCCGCCTTTTCCCAGTACGTGAGTTCATAGGCAACATCCAGGTACGGGGACCAGCTTTTGATCTGTGGCTGAACGGCCGGCTGTGAGGGAATGCTGCCCGTAGGTTTGGCGGCCTTGGCAAGGGCCGCCTTTTCGGCCGCGCTGCCTTTGCCCTGTTTCGGTTCGGCGGCCCAGACCGCAGATGTCGCAGCCTGCAGGCAGAACGCAAGGATGAACGATACGGTAAGTACGCTAGTGTGCTTTAAGACATTTGAATGCATTTTCAAGTTCCTCGCATCGATTAGATGGTTTTCGTCCCGGAGAAGGGAACACAACGAGATTAAAAGACGATATCCGTTTTGTCCCCTTGAATTGAAATTCACCTTTTTGATCACTACAACTCTGACGTGAGCCGACCACACGTAATATTGCTTTAATGTCTTCCTCCTCAAGAAGGGGGCTTGAGCAGATTTCCAGGTTCTGGAGCGCTACCCCTCGAGCCAGCCCGACTGATGAAGGTGCCGGTGACGATGGTTCTCCCTCGTTTCCTCCAGCAAACTTTGTTCTCTCCCGGGAAGCAACAGCACGGGGACCTTTCTCTTCCATCTGGCTGACGGAACGTTCACTCCTCATGACCGGACGTTGCGGTGTCCCCACCCCCGTGTCGGGAAGGCTTCCCGAAGGCGCCCGGCGCAAAACGGCTGCCCGGTCTTTCACAGCAGGGGCATCGACAACTGTGGCGCCCCTTGAGCGGGAAATAGCCGTCTTTTCAGTTAACATTTCACCCGGAGTTGACTCTCTCCTGAGTCGTATCGCCGCAGCAGCTGAACTTTCCGTTTCAACTGCCCGTCGCTCACGCGTGACATTTGCCCGGCTCTCGGTTAAATCCGGAAGGTTCGCGTTGGAGGAACGGGCAATAGAAGTACGGGTAACCTCTTCAGGCGGAGGAAGAACCGCTGAACGTTCCAAAGGCTTCCTGATGACCTGTTCCGGAACTGCTTCAGGCAGCAGCGGTGGGGGGTTGATCGGAAGTACCTGTTCAGGCTTGGGCCTGATAAGCTTTTCAAACGCAGGCGGCGGCTTCACCGTCAACTGGCTGATATCAATAATTGTATTCATCCGGACAGATGACTTGGGCGTCCCAAAAAGGCTGACGAGCGCCAGCACGGCAATCCATATCGCCACCAGCAGCAGCCTCAACCAGAGAGGCATCGGGGAGGATTCCGGGAGCAAACTTGTAACGATGACGCGCCCCATCCGTGTTCCGCCGTGACCATAGGTCATGCGCATCAGACGGCTCACGGTTTTTTCCTGTCCTGCTGTGTGTGAACAACGGCGCTTCCTGCGTCATTCCAATATTTTCCGACAAGTGCAGCCGCCTGGAGGAGATCACTGCTGAATGATTCGGGGAGCGGTACAACTACCGGACGGGTTTCTTTTCCTTCGTTGACAAGAATCTGCAGGGCTGCGGTGAGATCTTCATAGCTCATGAAATCGCTGCGCGATGCTTCGTTTCCCTTGACAATGTGCGCCAGCCGGTAAGGCTTTTCGGAATGTTTTTCCACAAGCAGTTGGTGGTAATCCGGAGCTGACTTGAGCTGTTTCAACTCCGGGCCTTTTGCCACCACCGGGGCAGGCAGGCGCATTTCCGCCACCGGGCTGCCGGAGGTGTTCATCTGTGCAAGTTGTGTATAAACCAGCAATAGCAGGAAGGCTATGTCAGTAAAAGAAAACAGCCAACTGTGGCGGGCGACCGGTTTTGTGCTCATGCAATATTGCTCCCGGGAATCAGAGTGTTACACTCAGGCCGCGATCGATAGACTTCCTCGATTTCATGGTCAGAAACACACAGATTGCCTCAAGTGTCACGTAGTACAGAAGAGCGAGGAAAGTTGACCAGAGTTTGGTGCCGATGGCACCCTTATTCAATGCGTTGCCCGGGTCGCCGGTATAAAGAAAAATGACGATCATGCCGGCTACAGTTCCCCACAAACCGATCGGCGGCAGAAGATTGGCGCACATGTAAATATTGTTTACGTATCTTCCGGCAAAATTGCCTTCTGCTACCTGCCGTGTGGCATCCCGCAAAAATGCTTTTGGTGCGGTGGCCCCGCTATTTTCTTCATTCCGGGCTGTAGCCCAGAGCATTTTAGCGACGCTTTCAGACAAACCGTCTGCCAGTGACATCTCCTTTCCCTTGACTTTGTCGAGGTAAACCGGATCAACTCCTCTGGCATACAGGAAGGCGCGGATAGCAAAGGTGCACGCCAGGATAAAAATTGTTGTTGTCAGGGTCATGGATATTCGCAATGACCACACGTTAAAACTTTCAGGATTTATGGTGATTAGTCCGAAAAATTCCATTCTGAAACTCCTCTTATTTTTTCAACATGGACGAGTTATTTATCAGGTCTTCATCAAGATCAAGGATCATTTCATTGAGCATTGTTGTCGTACCGGAAATAGTTACAGTAATATTCTGATGAGAGGCGAAACGCTTTTTCATTTCGGCAACGGCAGCTTTTGCATCTCCCTCCCGGTTCAGGATCAAGAAAAGCCGCGCTTTCAGGTACATTATTTCAGCAGACAGTATAATGGTCTCGATGCCCGAGTCTTCCGTGCATAGTGCCAGATGGTTATCTACATGCTTCTGCAGGAATATATCCAGAGATTCCTGCAACTGCTCCAATGCCTTCGTATCACCGGTATCGCTGAAATACTCTACGAAGCTTGGGAGCACTTCGAGATCCTTCTTGGCTGACTTGAGCCTACGATTGAGTCGCACATCATCTTCCTGATGTGAAGTGGCCTTAAGAGACGGAGTAAAATTTTCACCCGAGCTGTCAGCGTACGTAACCCCTATGGGATAGAGCATGGCAAGCCCGACTGCCAGAGTCATCATGTTCACTCGTGTAAAAATCCTTTTGTTCATTCCAAACCCCTGTCCGCGTGTCGTTGTTAACAATGATTCGTGCTGAAGCGCGCGCCATACACCATGCCTGGCACCCGTTAAAAAAGGATTACGACGTATAAATGACGTAACCCCTTGGTTTGTATGGTCGGGATGACTGGATTTGAACCAGCGGCCCCCTGCTCCCGAAGCAGGTGCGCTACCAGGCTGCGCTACATCCCGAAGAGAGTTATCCGTAGCCTTTTCAAGGTGTTTTGTCAACAGGAAATCGCCAGAACAGGGTAGACAACATGCGGTATCAGCTGCCCACATCCCTCTCGCAGTTATTGTCTATTCTTGTATTTTTGAGGAGTTTCAGGTAACGTTCGAGGTGGCACGTGCGTAGTCTAAAGACATGAAAACTCGCGCTGTCATCCTTGCCGAAAAGCCGGATACAACGCAGAACAGGGGAGAAAACGGTGGATATGAGAAACATTGCAAAGTTTATTGCGGGGTCGTCGGCAGTCGCCCTGTTGGCGAGCGGTTGTGCGACAAACCCGGACGGCAGCTATGAATTCAAGAGAACCGCCTTCGGCGCACTCGGGGGAGCCGCACTGGGGGCCGGTGTCGGTGCGCTGGTCGGCGGCAAGACGCATCGGGGACGCAACGCCGCAATCGGCGGTCTGACCGGGGCGGTTGTAGGGGGCGGCATCGGCAATTACATGGACCGCCAGGCGGCGGCCTTGAAGAAAAACCTCCCTGAAGCGGAAATCGTTCGGGATGGCGACAAGATCTACGTTGCGCTCCCCTCCGGAATCCTCTTTGACACCGGCAGAGACGCGCTGAAACCGGGGGCGAAAGATTCCCTGAGCAAAGCGGCAGCTACGCTGAAAGCGTCCGAGACCAACATCATTGTCCAGGGGCATACCGATTCGACCGGTTCCGCCGCGGTCAATCAGCCTTTGAGCGAAAGGCGCGCCGGTCACGTGCGCGATTTCCTTGCTGCCAACGGTGTTCCCGGTTCCCGGATGACGGCGGTCGGTTACGGTTCCAGCAATCCTGTTGTTGCCAACGATACCGATGCAAACCGCGCGCTGAACAGGCGAGTTCAGCTGGAAATCAGCCCCACTGAAAAGCTGAAGGCGCAGCAGAGCGGCAACAACTAGAGTTCCGTAACATTTCTATCAGGTGGGCAAAGCAGAGCGTGCCCAACGGAAGCGGCAATGTCGGGCACGGCATGGAACCGCCTTTGCCCAACCTGCGATTTTCCGGGGCACTGATACCATTCACATTTTGACTCTGAAGCGGGAGCTGAAAGCATGAGCGACGCACTGAAACAGCGGATAAAAGAGCTTCTTAAAGAACACAACGCCGTGCTTCTGGCTCACAACTACATGCGTGACGAAGTGCAGGAGATCGCCGACATCACCGGCGATTCTCTCGCACTGTCGATTGAGGCTGCCAAAACTGATGCCGATGTCATCGTTTTCTGCGGCGTACACTTCATGGCCGAGTCCGCCGCGATCCTCTCCCCCGGCAAGAAGGTGCTGCTCCCCCGCCCGGATGCCGGCTGCCCGATGGCCGACATGGTCACGGCTGAAGAGCTGGAGCTGCTAAAGTTCAAACACCCCGGCGTGCCGGTAGTGACCTATGTCAACTCATCGGCGGAGGTCAAGGCACATTCCGATATCTGTTGCACTTCGGCTAATGCGCTCAAGGTGGTGCGATCGCTCCGTGAGGAGGAACTGATCTTTGTGCCGGACCGCAACCTCGGGCGCTGGATCGCCACGTTCGTTCCGGAGAAGAAGTTCATCTTCTGGGAGGGGTTCTGTCCGACTCACGAGCGGATGACCGTGTCGGCGGTGCTGCAAAAGAAGGCCGAACACTCCGATGCTCTCTTCATCTGCCACCCCGAAAGCGCCCCGGAGGTATCGGCCCTGGCCGACCACGTCTGCTCCACCAGCGGCATGTACGACTACTGCCGCACCAGTCCGGCCTCCAAATTCATCATCGGCACCGAGGCCGGTATTCTCTACAAGCTGCGGCTGGAGAGCCCCGGCAAGGAATTCATCCTGGCCTCACCGGCCCTCTTCTGCCCCAACATGAAACTTACATCGCTGGAAGACGTGCTGATCTCGCTCCAGACGCTGACGCCGGTCGTCACAGTCCCGGAAGAGATCCGCCTCAGGGCCAAAAGGGCTCTGGACCGGATGCTGGCGATTCCCCGCGACTGACAGAAATCTTCCCATAAAACATCACAGGCGACCCCGGCGGTTTTGAAGGCTGCACTGACGCTGTTTATTCGATTGTGGAACGTATCCTTACACGGTCACCGACATGATAGCGGGTTTTTGTACGAAACTCCTCACCCCCTTCGACAGTGACAATATACCCGTCAATCACTTCCTGTTCGCGTTCGGCATAACTGATCCGGTCTCTCGGGTAACACTTTGTGCCGCGTGCCATGCTCTGACCGGTCGCGACTCCAGCTACAGCCCCGAGGGCGGTCATTGCGGCATTGCCGGACCCTCTGCCAAACTGGTTTCCAATAAGCCCTCCGGCGATACCTCCAATAATTGCACCGCCGATCCCCCTATCATCCTCGCAGATCTCCTCCCTGGAAGTAATCGGCTCCCGGATGGTGATGATTCTGAATACTTCACGTACGTTGGTAACCGTCGCCATAGTCACCGACTGCCCCTCGGCAAAAACGGACGTACCCGCAAAAAGAACAGTCGCAGCAATCAGCATTATTATCGTTTTCATCATGCTCCTCCATTCCCATTGTCTGACACACATTTGTGAGGATGCTCTCTGTCGCAGCCGAACATCCATGGAACAAGTATATAACTAACGGGGTCAACTTTCAAAGGCTGATAGTGTTATGTCCATTGAACAGCCCAGGAATTACCTGTGATTTGAGTTCATACGGAGTATAACCTTCCTGCAACGACTGTTGAAATGGCATGCTTAATTACACAGTTTTTGATTGTGGGGTTTAATGAAAAGATGTATAAGCCATATCTAAATCTGATTAAAGACGTGACTAGCTGCATTAACGTAGTTTTTAGTTACTCCGGCCGAAGCATACCGCTGTTTCCAATCATAAGCTGCAACGCCGTTTGTCGGCCTAACCAGGAATACTGACATGTTCAACCTTACACGCTATTATTCCATAGCCAGTCTCGTCTGCATCATCATTGCGGCGGCAATTCTCGGTATGTTCAACCGCCACCAGTCCATCGAATCACTGATGCAGATGGCCGAGAACCGCAATGTCGCTCTCACCCGCGTATTCGGCAATGCACTCTGGCCTCATTTTGCGCCGCTGCTCAATCATGGCTCCGCCGGCAAGCCGAACGATCCTTCCAATCCGGAAATAACCGGCCTGCGCCGAAAGGTTGTGGCTCTTATGAAGGATACCTCCGCCGTCAAGGTCAAAGTCTACAACCTGGAAGGTCTGACCGTTTTCTCGACCGAGGCCAAACAGATCGGCGAAAGCAAGCATGCCAACGCCGGCTTCCTGGCTGCCGCCAATGGACGTGTGGCGAGTGAGCTGACTCATCGTAACAAGTTCAGCGCCTTCGACGGCGAGATCGAGTCGCGCGACCTTTTGTCCAGCTATATACCCTTCGTGCCCGAGAACAGCAACCAGGTCGAGGGGGTTTTCGAACTTTACACCGATATCACACCTTTCCTGGCCCAGGTGAAGCGTACCCAGTGGCTCGTTATCCTGACTGTGACCGGCGTATTGAGCCTGCTCTACAGCCTGCTGTACCTGGTCGTGCGGCGGGCGAAGCTGATCATCAGCGATCAGGAGGCTCAGCTGAAGAGTTCTCTGGCCCGTATCGAGGAGGATAATCAGCTTCTTGATCAGCGGGTAAACGAACGTACATTGGAATTGCAGCACGTCAACCGCACTCTGCAGGGGGAGATTGCCGAACGGGAACGCGCCGAAGAAGGGCTGCGCCTGTCTGCCAAGGTTTTTGAAAATACGGTGGAGGGGGTCATTATTACCGACACCGAATGCAGGATTCTGGCCGTAAACAGGGCTTTTTCACAAGTTACCGGCTATGAGCTGGAAGAGGTGCTGCATCTCACGCCCCAAATTCTCAAATCCGGCCGGCACGACGCCCGGTTTTACAGCGAGATGTGGCAGTCGCTGAAACTGGACGGTCAGTGGGTCGGAGAGATCTGGAACAAACGCAAAAACGGCGAGATCTATCCGGAACGTTTGACGATCGGAATTGTCAGGGATATCACCGGAGGAGTCGGACATTATGTGGGGGTTTTCAGCGATATTTCCGATATCAAGCGGGCGCAGGAAAAACTGGACTTCATCGCCCACCATGACATGCTTACCAGTCTGCCCAATCGCCTGCTTTTCAACCACCGCTTGAAGCACAGCATTGAGCTGGCGCAGCGTAACCACCGGCAACTGGCGGTGATCTTTATTGACCTGGATCACTTCAAGAATGTCAACGACACGCTGGGGCATGATCTTGGCGACGAACTGCTGAAGAGGGTCGCCGCAGATCTGAGCGTCCACGTGCGTAAATCCGACACACTGGCAAGAATCGGCGGCGACGAATTCATCCTGCTGCTCGACGATATCGAAGCACCGCGCTATGCGGGCGCAATCGCGGAAAAGTTTCTCGACCTGCTCAGCCAGACCGTCATGATATCCGGCTACGAAATTGTCAATTCGGCCAGTATCGGGGTCAGTTTCTTTCCCGCTGACGGCCAGGATGTGACCGCTCTGGTGAAGAATGCCGATACCGCAATGTATTACGCCAAGACCCACGGACGCAATTCCTACCACTTCTACGCGCCGGCAATGAGCGAGTATGCCCAGGAGATCGTTCATCTTGAAGTTTTGCTGCGCCGTTCTATTGACCGGGGTGAATTGTCGCTGCACTACCAGCCGCAGGTGGATCTGGCAACAGGGCAGCTGGTGGGTGCGGAAGCGCTGGTTCGCTGGAATAATCCGGAACTGGGGGGGGTCTCGCCGGTCCGGTTTGTCCCGATTGCCGAAGACATCGGATTTATTTCCATCCTGGGCGAATGGGTGCTTCGCACCGCCTGCCGACAGGTTATGGAGTGGGAAAAAGCCGGTTTCAGGATACCGTGCATTTCTGTGAATCTCTCCGTAAAGCAGCTGGAGCATGGTGACATCGTCGATATTGTCGCCCGGATCCTGAAGGAAACCGGACTCTCCTCGTCGCGACTGGAGCTGGAAGTTACCGAATCGGCCATCATGAAGAGTGAACTTGCGCTGGATTTCCTCGACGGTTTGCGTGCGATCGGCGTGGAATTGGCAGTGGATGATTTTGGAACCGGCTACTCTTCACTGAGTTATCTGCGGCGTCTTCCGATCCAGAAACTTAAAATCGACCGTTCCTTTATAACGGATGTGACCGCCGAACCGAGCCGTGAGGCGATCGTTCGTGCGATCATAGCGCTGGCGAACGCCCTGGGCCTGAATACGATCGCGGAAGGTATCGAGACGGAAGCCGAAGCACAGTTCCTGTTTCAGGAAGGATGCCAGCAGGCGCAGGGTTTCCTCTACAGCCGTCCGCTTCCCCCGGATGAGTTCCTTGACATGTGGGGTGGCGCCTCGGTTTGCTTTATGCCCCGGAAACCGGTTCCATCCTGATCCCGTCGAAGACCCTGACCCTCAGCCACCTTTTGGATAAGTTATGGTATCCGGATCGAAATTTACTTGCATGGAAACTGACGGTCTCAGGGTGTTATGACGCCACAGGCAATGCGGGCCCCGCCACCGCCCAGTTTCTGGGGATGGTCGGCATGGTTGTCTCCTCCGGCATGGATCATCAGCGAGCGCCCCTTCAGATCAGACAGCTTGAGGCGCGGCGCCAGCACCGGATAGGTAGCCGTACCGTCCTGGGTAACGAAAACGGCCGGCAGGTCTCCCAAGTGACCGTTGCCGTAGGGTCCTTCATGTCGCCCGGTCTTGGCAGGATCATAATGACCGCCCGCAGCAAGTGCCGGGACCCGTTTGCCGTCCTGTCCACTGGCGGCACAGTCCGGGTTCTGGTGCAGATGAAATCCGTGGATTCCTGGCGCCAATCCGTTCAGGTCAGGTGTCAGCACAACCCCGAAGGGCGTCTGTGACGCCGTCACCGTGCCGATAAATTTGCCCGCGCCGTCAGCCGTAGCAAGATTCATGGTTACCTTCACTGCTTCCTCCGCCTGCGCCAATCCGGCACAGCAGACCATGACGAGCAGTGTCAAAACCGTTCTCCTCATGTGATCCTCCTCTTGTACTGTTTGATAAGTACACCTGCGTAATTATATCCTGAATTCAACCGAAAGGTTAAAAAAACACCTCTCCTCGATAGCTCCGCCCGGCAACAGCAAAGGCGGCCAATTGGCCGCCTTTTTAAGGCTCATCGTGAATGAGTTCGGCGGACGCCGCCCCTGAACCGGCGTTTTGCGGCTGCGTGGGGTTCCCGTACATAGGAGGATAACCAGATTCCTTTATTGGCGGATGATGCCGTATTTTCGCATCCGGCCGCGAAGAGTGCTGGGGTTGAGACCAAGGAGTGCCGCTGCCCCGTTTTCCCCCTCGATGCGCCAATAGGTTTTCTGGAGCACCTGCAGGATGTGATCGTGTTCCAGTTCGACGAGGGGTTTGACGTCCTGCCCTGCCGGTTCCTCAGCCTTCTGGAACGTATCGAACCGGTCCAATACCTGCAGTGCGGCCCCCTGGCTGATGATTATCGCGCGTTCGATGACACTTTCCAACTCACGCACGTTGCCGGGCCAGTGGTATTCCTGAAGTGAGTTCATGGTGTCTTTTGACACGGTCTCTATCTTCTTGCCAATTTTATTGTTGAATTTTGTAACAAAATGATTGATGAGCAGCGGAATGTCGTCCTTACGCTGCCGGAGTGGCGGCAGCGTAATTGGGAAAACATTGAGCCGGTAGAACAGGTCTTCCCGAAACTTGCCGTTCTTGACGTCTTCTTCCAGATTCCGGTTGGTGGCAGCGATGATTCGTACATCGGTTTTTATGGTGCGAGGACTACCCAGCCGCTCAAATTCGCCGTCCTGAATGACCCGGAGCAGCTTGCTTTGCAGCTCTAGCGGCATCTCGCTGATTTCGTCGAGGAATATGGTGCCGCCGTCGGCCAGTTCGAAGCGTCCTATCTGCCGGGCATCCGATCCGGTAAACGCTCCCCTTTCCCGCCCGAAGAGCTCGCTTTCCACCAGGTTCGCCGGCAGTGTCGTGCAGTCAACCGTTATTAGTGGCCTCCCCTTGCGAGTGCTGTTGCTGTGGATGGCGCGTGCCACCACTCCCTTGCCGGTGCCGGTTTCGCCGAGGAGAAGAACTGTTGCGTTCATGGCCGCTACCTGATCGACTTGGGAAAATACATACGTGATGGCATCGCTTTGACCAATGATCTCGCCGAAGTTGTACTGCTGGGCAACCTCCTGCTGCAGGTAGATGTTCTCAGCCTGTAGCCGGTCTTTCAACCGTTTTATTTCCGCATATGTACCCTGGAGCGACTTTTCTGCCCTCTTGCGTTCTTCTATTTCCAGTGTGAGCTGCAGATTAGCCCTTGTCAGCTCTCCAGTCCGCTCATGTACAGTTACCTCCAGTTTGTCATGTGCGTTTTGCAGCTCCTCTCCCAACTGTTTGCGGACCGTGTCGTCAACGATTGAGGTAAGGATATAACCGTTCTTACTTTCGATAGCGTCCATTGTGACGCTCTGAAGTTGGACATGTATCACTGTGCCGTTTTTTCCCGTAATTCCGATTTCACATTTCTGCATTTCTTGTATTTGCAAAACAGTTTCAAGGTGATTAAAAAAAATCTTCCTCCCGTCTGCACCAGCAATAAAACTGCTAAAGGGTTTATTGGCCAGCAGTCGTCTCTCTATTCCCAGCATTTGCGCGCCGGTAAGATTCACCTCCCGTATCAGTCCGAGCGTATCAAAAGTGAAATAGCCGACCGGTGCAAAGTCATATAGTTCGGCATACTTATCCCGTGATATCTCAAGCTCCTCCTGGGTTCGGTACAGCTCTTCGTTTTGCATCTCCAACTCGATCTGGTGGACCTCAAGTTCATGAACGAGCCGCTGCGTCTCTTGCTTGGTCCGGGGTGAATGCAATTCAACCGTTTTCGCACACTGCCGCTCTTCCGCATGACGGCGCAGTTCTGTGACATACGTTGTCAATATATTGTCTTTGTTGATTCCCATTGCGGACCCTTGGTTAAAGATCGTGCTGAAATGCTAATGTGTCAAAGTAGAATCAGCCTGAAGAAGTTTCTTGAGCCTTGCGTTCTCCGCGCGCAGTTCCGCTTCCAGCATCTTGGCTGCGGTAATGCTCGAAAAGGTAATTACCACCCCGTCGATCACGTCCTCCATGGTGCGGTAGGGCATGATGCGTACCGAAAACCAGCGCCCATCGGCGGTGGTAATCTGCCTCTCCGAAAAGACCAGCGTTCGCAGCACCTCCCACGCTTCTTCGGTCATCTCGGGATAGAGCAGGTCGCTGGCAATGTCGGAAAGCGGCCGCCCCACGTCGCTCGGGATCAGCTTGAAGATTTTGTTCGCCCCGGTGGTGAAGCGCCGGACATGGAGTTCGTTGTCCAGGAACACGGTGACTATTTCCGTGCTGTTGAGCAAATTCCTCATGTCGTTGTTCACCCGCGAAAGCTCGTCCATTTTGGACTGTTGCTCGGCGTTCACGGTCTGCAGTTCTTCGTTCAGGGACTGCATCTCTTCCCTGGAGGTGGTCAGCTCCTCGTTGGTGGATTGCAGCTCTTCGTTGGTGGATTGCAGCTCTTCGTTGGTGGATTTGAGCTCTTCCTGCGAGGATTGCATTTCTTCGCGGGTAGTCTGAAGTTCTTCGCGGAATTGCTGGAGCTCCAGCGTCCTGGCATTGCCAGCTACGGCGCTCTTTGAGCGCCCCGGTGCTGTCTTTTCCAGGGGCGTTCCTACGTCGTTAAAGACGATCATCACCATTCCCCGCAGCACCTCCGGCTCTTCAATCGCCTGGACAGTGATATCAACGGTCTGTGTGCCGCCGTTGGTCCCGACCTTGAGACCCCTGGCGGTGATCGCCTTTTTTTGCCGAAGCGCCTTCTGGAAGGAGCTGTCCAGTTCAAAGCGGAGTCCTTCACGGGCCATGGCGAAAATATTCCAGTTGGCTTTGCCGGCAGCCGGTTCGAGGTATTTGCCGGTCCTCCCGCTGATATAGAGGATGTCACCTTTGTCGTTGGCCAGCGCGGCAGCCGGGGAAAAGTGCTTCAGGAGCAGCTGGTCAGCAAGCGACTGGAGATTGGTTACAGGTCTCAACATCGTTAACTCCTTTGGAACTCCCGACGGGGCGGGGACAAAAGAAGGTGGAAACTCTAGAGGTTCGACCGGCAGGAGCGATTCACGTCGCCGGAAGAGTCTCGACTTGATGTTCAGCGTTGCGAAGAGATCGGTGAAGGTGTTGACGCTCTCCGCGCTCCCCAGGAACAGGACACCGCCCGTGGTCAGGCTGTAGTGAAAGAGAGGCAGGAGCTTTTTCTGCAGTTCAGGCGTCAGATAGATCAGAAGGTTGCGGCAGATGAGCATATCCAGCTTGGTAAAGGGGGGATCCATGATGACGTTCTGCGTGGCGAAGGTCACCATTTCACGGATCTCCTTGCCGACCCGGTAGCCGTTCTCTTCCCGGACAAAAAACCGGCGCAGTCGCTCGGAAGAAACGTCCGCGGCGATGCTGGCCGGATAGACCCCCTGGCGGGCCTTGTCGATCGCGTCCCGGTCCAGGTCGGTGGCAAATATCAGCAACGTGAAGTTCTCCGTGGGCTTTATCTGTTCCAGCGCCTCCTTGAAGACAATGGCCAGCGAATACGCCTCCTCCCCGGTCGAGCAGCCTGCCGACCAGGCCCGCATTATCCCGCCAACCGGGCGTCCTGCCAGAAGCGCCGGGATGGCCTCTCTCTGTAACTGCTCCCAGGCCGCCGGGTCGCGGAAAAAGCTCGTCACTCCGATCAAGAGTTCCTTGAAGAGGAGTTCCACCTCTTGGGGATTCACCTGCAGATAGCGGACGTAAGCAGCGATTCTGTCGATCTGGTGAATGCCCATACGCCGCTCTATACGGCGGTAGACGGTGTTCTTCTTGTACATCGAGAAGTCGTTGCCGGTCTTGTCCCGCAGCAGGATGAGGACTTTTTCCAGGGAGCTTCGATCCTTTCTCTCCAGAGGAGGCTCGATTTTGGCGATGACGAGGCCGTGCCGGAGATAGTCGATTATTTTTCCGGGCAACTCCTCCGCCGGGGCTATCATGTCGACCAGCCCGGTATTAATGGCGTTCCTGGGCATGCTGTCGAACTTGGCCGAGGCAGGCTCCTGCACCAGTGCGAGCCCCGCCTTTTCCTTGATGGCCCGCAGTCCCAACGTGCCGTCCGAGCCCATGCCGGAGAGGATCACGCCGATGCTGCGCCTCTGCTGGTCTACGGCCAGGGAGCGGAGGAAGAAATCGATAGGGAGACGCAGCCCACGGGGCGCCGTCGGCGCGAAAAGGTGCAGCACCCCGCGCAGAATGGACATATCCTTGTTGGGGGGAATCACATAGACGCAGTTTGGTTTGACCTTCATCCGGTCCCCGGCCTGGATAACCTCCATCTTGGTGGCGCGCTGGAGTATTTCAGGCATGATCCCTATGTGGGTCGGGTCCAGGTGCTGGACGATGACAAAGGCCAGACCGCTATTTTCGGGTACCTGCCGCAAGAACTGCTCCAAAGCCTCCAATCCGCCGGCGGAAGCGCCAATGCCGACAATTGGGAAGTGGATGGACCCGTGCCGCGCCGGCGGCTTTATCCGTAATTCATCGGCAGGTTCTTTAGCGCTAACAGGCGGTTTTGGTTGATTTTTCATGACGGCAGATATATCAGTTTTTTCTTAAATGCACCAATGGTATTTTGGCAGTGGAAATGAGACATGCCGGAATTCCGGCTGAATAGGCGCCAAAGTCGGAGATAGTCCGGTTGAAGACAAAAAAACTGGATCAGGCCGCCCACCTCCCCACAATACATCCCTCAAAATATTGAGGACCCGCCAAATGCTGAGGCCACAAAAATCATTTCATACTATCTGGCGTTCTCTCCTGTCAGCCTAATGCACTGTTATTACATGACAAACCACCCTTCGAATTTATCTTCGATAATTGGCAGGCTATTTGCCTTACCAAGTTTTATGATCCTGGTCAACTCACCCACCATTGATATACAGGATAATTTGTAACTTACCAAAGCGAGTTCTTATCATTTTTGGGATGGGGGGCAGATTGAATGAAGAGCTATGAAAGTTCATGAGTAGTTCGAATCTGCCGCCATTCCACAAAACTGTCATTCCCGAAACGTTTCTAATCGGGAATCCGGTTGTAATTGCCTGAAAACCAGATCCCCGCTAGAGGAATTCGGGGATGACAAGCTTTTAGAGGCGGATTAGAACGAATCAGATGAAAGTTTATTTAATTTGGCGAAAAAGGAGGTGGATACGCAGCAGAAGGTTGGTAATAAATTACCGTGTTTTTGTAGGTAGACAGAATCCATTAGAGGAAGTGGCAGGCAATCCGGTTTGCCATTAAATTAGTTTCACAGATTCAAAAGTCCTCAAGGAGGGGACACATATGAAAACATACAAAGGGTATTCAAAGATGTGGTTTCTGGCATTACTTCTCGTCACTTTTGTGGCCGGATGCACAGGCAGTGATACCACTGCACCGGTCATTCCCGTGGCACCGGCCACTGCCAAGGCCATAACCGCTTATTCGCTTAACAGTTTTGCAGGAACTGTAAACGAAACGGCAAAGACCATCGCGGTGACCATGCCGTTAGGGACAAACGTGACGGCCCTGGTTGCGGCATTCACGACTACGGGGGCAAACGTAAAGGTAGGAGCGACGCTCCAGACGAGCAAAACTACGGTGAATAACTTCACAACTCCGGTTGCATACATCGTAACCGCTGCCGACGGTACTACGGCCACATATAACGTAACCGTGACCGTGTCCTCGACCGCCGTTAAAGGTCCCTTGCCGGTAAACCTTGGAACAGCCGGCAATTTCGTGATCCTGGCAAAAACAGGAGTCTCGACCACCGGAACCACCGCAGTTGTCGGAGATATCGGGCTTAGTCCCGCCGCCGCGACGTTTGTAACGGGATTTGG
>JANNLB010000247.1:0-5865 GCA_031396605.1 Geobacter sp.
TCTCTTCGGCGATGATGCGGCCGCCGCCGGCGCTGCAGCAGAAGCTGTCGTAGCAGCAATTGTCCATTTCTGTCAGTGATCCGCCCGCCGCCTTATGGATGGCTCGTGGCTGGTCGATAATGTCCATGTAGCGGCCGAGATAACAGGAGTCGTGATAGGTGAAGTCGAAAGGTTGCGGGGTAAGATCGAGTTTCCGACCTTCCATCAGGGCGTAGATGTAGGTACTGTAATGTTCAACCGGGATGTCTAAACCGAGGTCTTTGTAGTCGCGGGCCAGCGTGTTGAAGCAGTGCGGACAGGTGGTGACAATTTTTTTGACGTTGTAGGCCTTGATCAGTTCGATGTTTTCGGCTGCAGTCATCTGGTACAGGTATTCGTTGCCCAGTTTGCGGGGCGGTTCACCGCAGCACTTTTCCTCTTTTCCGAGAATGCCGACTTTTATCCCGGCAGCGTTACAGATCGTTATGAAGTTTCTGGCAACAGCCTGGTTCCGTCGGTCGAAGGAGGCGTAGCAGCCGACGAAGTAGAGGATATCAACATCGGCATCCTGTTCCATCAGAGTTATCTGCAGTCCTTCCGCCCAATCACCTCGTACGGCGTAGGCGAGGCCGAAAGGATTGCCGTTGACTTCGATGTTGTTGACGGCAGTGCGGACTTCGTCACCGGGGAAAGCCCCCTCCATGAGGGTCAGGTTGCGTCTCATCTCCAGGATCTTGTTGACGTGCTCGATGTTGGCCGGGCAGATGTCCTGACAGGCGCGACAGGTAGTACAGGCCCAGAGAGCATCCTGACTGACGGTTTCTATCAGGTTGCCGCCGGGATTGCCTTCGGCCAGTTCACCGATCTGCTGGACGATTTTCATCGGCGAGAGCGGTTTGTCGGTTGCATAGGCCGGACAGCGATCCTGGCAACGTTTGCAGGAAGTGCAGGCGTCGGCATCGAAGATGTCTTTCCAGGTCATATCGGTTATGGCCGCAGCGCCGAACTGTTCGACCGAATCGTCTTCGAGATTGATAGTAGCTATGAAGCCTTTCGGTTCAAAGGGGGCAAGAAACGCATTGACGCTGGTGGTGAAGATATGGCGCAGTTTGGAGTAGGGGATGACGCAGAAGAAGCCGAGAACCAGTACAAAGTGTAGCCACCAGAGGATTTTGTGGGTAAGGAGCAGGGTGCCGGCGGTCAGTGAGGTAAAGAGCTGCCCTGCCAGCAGACCGCCGGGCGAGTAGAGTGCCAGTTCGGGGTTCTGCTGCAGTTCAGTGGCGGCCATGCGGGCCCCTTCAATCAGGAACCCGGTGATCAGGATCGCAAACAATAACTGCAACACGATGTAGTCATCCCTGACGATCTCCAGCCCTTCGGGCCGGATAACGAATCTGCGGATGAAGAGCCCAGCCAGCATGACAAGTGCGAGAATACCGGCTATGTCCAGTACCAGGGAGAATCCCTTGTAGAATTCGCCGGAGAGGAGGTTGACCTGCAGCACGGGGGTGAAGAAGTCAGCCTGGAACATGACCAGCATCGTGCCGACAAACAGAATCAGAAAGCTCCAGAAGAAGATGGAGTGGAATACGCCGCCGTCGGTGACACGGAATATTTTTGACTGACTGAAAACTTCAGCCAGCATCCGCTTGACCCGTTCGTCGTAGCGATCGAAGCGGTCAAGCGCCTTGCCCTGACGCCAGATCGGCAGGCGCTGCCAGAATCCCCAGGCCATGACGCCGAAGGCGGCAAAGGCCAGTATATACATCGGGATGACAACGCTATGACCGATATTCCAGTAAATCAAACGGGTGGCTTCCACAGTAACACCTCTCATGACTTGATACCTGCTGCGTCGTATATAATTTTACTTGACGCGCATGTCAAGTATTAACAGCACGCGTATGTTACGAAAGCAGCAGTTTTGAAATTACCACGCGCTGAACTTCATTGGTCCCCTCATAGATCTCGGTAATTTTGGCGTCGCGGTACATCCGCTCAATCTCGTAATCGCAGATAAAACCGTATCCGCCAAAAATCTGCATCGCCTCTTTGGTGACATAGGTGGCGGCTTCAGATGCCAGCATCTTGCACATCGCCGACTCCATGGTGTAATTCAGTTTATTGTCTTTCAGCCAGGCGGCTTTGTAGATCATCAGTTTACTGGTTTCAATACGGGCGTACATATCAGCCAGCTTGAACTGTATCGCTTGAAACTCGCTGATTGCCTGATCAAACTGCTTGCGCTCCTTGGAGTAGGCCAACGCGCGTTCGAAAGCTCCTTCAGCAATACCTAGCGCTTGAGAGGCGATGCCGATACGGCCGCCGTTCAAAGTATCCATGGCGACGTTGAACCCCTTTCCTTCCTTCCCCAGCAGATTCTCCACCGGTATGCGCAGGTCGTCGAGAGCAAAGGCGGTGGTATAGCTGCCGCGAATCCCCATCTTGTTCTCGTTTTTGAGGATCGTCACTCCCGGTGATTCAAGATCAACGATAAAGGCGCTGATCCCCTTGTGTTTGAGGGAGCGGTCGTAGGAGGCAAACAGCACGCCGGTCCCCAGATAGCCGCCGTTGGTGATAAAAATCTTGCTGCCGTTGATGACAAACTCGTCCCCTTCCCGTTTGTACGTGGTGGCTGTTCCTCCGGCATCGCTGCCGGCATTCGGTTCGGTTAAAAGGAAACAGCCGATTTTTTTACCTGTGTTGAGGTCCGGCAACCATTTTTTCTTCTGATCTTCAGTGCCAAAGGTGTAGATCGGACCGTTGGCAAGGGATGTATGTGCCGAAATCAGTACGCCACTTGAACCGCACGCCTTTGAGACCTCTTCAACTACGATGGCATAGGAGAGCACATCAAGCCCGGCACCGCCGTATTCCTCCGGTAAATAGCTCCCCATAAAGCCCATTTCAGACATTTTCTGCACCAGGCTGTCCGGGATCATATGCTCTTCGTCAATCTTCATTGCAATCGGCTTGATCTCTTTTTCGACGAAATCGCGTACGGCGGCCTGTAATACCTTGTGATCCTGGCTCAGTTCGAAATTCATAGTTCATCCCTCCGCAATATTTATTATTTGCCTTTGAAATCTGCTTTCCGTTTTGTCAAAAATGCGCCCATACCCTCGCGCTGATCCTCTGTTGAGAACAGCACAGCGAAAACGGATGCCTCATAACGGAAACCGTCCTCCTTGGTCATATTGAGTCCGTTAGCAATAGCATCCTTGCTGTATCGTACTCCCACCGTCCCCTTGCCGGCGATCTCACGAGCTGTTTCCAATGTCTTTACCATCAGCTCTTCGGGAGCAAAAACCTCATTGACGATACCCCAGGCCTGGGCCTTCTGGGCGGTAATAATCCTGCCGCTGAAGATCAACTCGTTGGCTTTATTGGGTCCGATCAGGCGCGCCAGGTTCTGGGTGCCGCCAAAGCCCGGCATGATACCGAGCCCCACTTCGGGAAAACCGAGCTTGGCTTTTTCCGATGCGTAGATAAAGTCGCAGGCCAGGGCCAGTTCAAGTCCACCCCCCAGAGCAAAGCCGTTCACGGCAGCAATAACCGGTTTCTTCATCTTTTCAATAAAAAGCATTACCCGTTGACCGGCACGGCCAAATGCATGCCCTTCAAATGAAGACATTTCGGACATTTCCTTGATGTCAGCCCCGGCCACGAAGGCCTTCTCTCCCGCACCGGTGATGACAACCACCTTGACGGCATCATCCAGGTCAAGTCCGTAGAGGGCACACTCCAGTTCGGCCAGCACCTCGCTACTGAGTGAGTTCATGGTCTCGCGCCGGTTGATAGTCAACGTAGTTACACCTTCCGTAGTTTCCAGCTGAATATATTTGAATTCCATGTTGAATTTCTCCTTTTACCGATTAATACGTGTAAAATCCGCGACCGGATTTGCGACCCATATAGCCGGCATTCACCATTTTGACGAGTAACGGACAGGGACGATACTTCGGATCCTTGAAACCGTCATAGAGGACATTGGCGATCGCCAGCACTGTATCAAGTCCGATGAAATCAGCAAGCGTCAACGGCCCCATCGGCTGGTTTGTGCCGAGTCGCATTCCCTTGTCGATATCCTCTGCCGTTGCTATCCCTTCATAGAGCGCAAAAACCGCCTCATTGATCATCGGTATCAGGATACGGTTGACTATGAATCCGGGATAATCCTGAGAGACAGCGATCTGTTTTTCCAGTTTTGAAACCAGCTCCGAGGTGCAGGCAAAGGTCTCGTCACTGGTGGCATGACCGCGGATCACCTCTACCAGCTTCATGACCGGCACCGGGTTCATGAAGTGCATGCCGATTACCTTGTCGGGTCGCGAAGTGACAGATGCGATCTTCGTGATTGGTATCGAAGAGGTATTGGAAGCCAGAATGGCGCCTTCCTTGACGATCCCGTCCAGCTTCCTGAATATTTCCAGTTTGAGCGGCTCGTATTCGGTGACCGCCTCGACGGCAAAATCGACGCCCGCAAGATCTGCCATATCCTGTGTGGTTTTTATACGTCCCAGCGTCTCGCCTACCAGCGCTTCCGGGATTGCCCCTTTTTTGGCCTGTCTTTCAAGGTTCTGGCTGATGGTTTTCAGCGCTTTTTCCAACTGGGGAGCGGCAATGTCGAAAAGTACCACCTGATACCCTTGCTGAGAAAAAACGTGGGTAATGCCGTTGCCCATCTGTCCCGCTCCGAGTACACCAATTGTCTTGATCATAAATAGTCTCCTAAATCCTTTCGAATATTACTGCGACAGCCTCGCCGCCGCCGATGCAGAGCGTGGCCAGGCCATAGCGCAGGTTGCGTTTGTGCAGTTCGCGGATAACCGTCATCGCCAGGCGGGCTCCGCTTGCTCCGATTGGATGTCCGATGGCGCAGGCGCCGCCGTTGACATTGACCTTATCGGGATTCAGCTTCAGATTTTTGATTGCGATCAGGGTAACCGATGCAAAGGCCTCATTTATCTCAAACAGGTCGATCTCTTCGACTTTGAGGCCCGCTTTATCACAGACCGCCTGTATGGCGGATACGGGGGCTTCGGGGAAATAATCGGGGTGCAGACTGCTCGTAGCCGAGGCGACTATGCGGGCTTTGGGAGTCAGGTTGTATTTCTTTACGGCATCGGCTCCGGCCAGAAGCAGCATGGCCGCGCCGTCGTTGATGGTTGAAGCGTTACCGGCTGTGATGGTGCCATCCTTTTTGAAGACCGGCTTGAGTTTGGTTACCTTGTCGAAGTCTACCTTGAAAGGCTCTTCGTCATCGGCCACAACGCTCTCGGCGCCGCGAACGGTTTTTACGACCGGAACGATCTCGGTCTTGAATACCCCTTCTTTGACCGCAGCCTGCGCCAGTCGATAGGAGCGGAGAGTCCATTCATCCTGTTCCTCACGGTTCAGGCCGTTACGCACTACACTGGCTTCACCGATCACGCCCATATGGACACCGGTATAGGGGTCTGTCAGACCGTCATAAACCATCAAGTCGAGAATTTCGCCATTGCCCATGCGGTAGCCATTGCGCGCCTTTTTGAGAACGTAGGGGGCCAGGGACATATTTTCCATGCCGCCCGCCACCACGATACCGGCTTCTCCCAGACGGATGGCATTTGCCCCGAGCATGACGGCTTTGAGACCGCTTCCGCAGACTTTGTTGATAGTCATTGCCGCAGTCGAATCCGGAATACCGGCGCCCCGCATTGCCTGCCGCGCCGGGGCCTGTCCGACACCCCCGGAAAGAACCTGACCGATGATCACTTCATTGACCGCTGACGGATCAAGGGCAGCGGCAGCAAGCACTCCTTTGATGGCCGCAGTTCCGAGTGCCGTCGAATCAACATCCGCAAGTGAGCCGCCGAACGAACCAAATGGTGTCCGTTTCCCTTC
>JANNLB010000116.1:0-10976 GCA_031396605.1 Geobacter sp.
CAAACAGCGCCGATCACAATATTCCGAAGCCGGCTACCAAGAAAAGTCTAATTCTCCGGAATGGGATGCAGTCCTTGAGGCCATGGCGACGGAAATCAAGGTACGGCATTATTCCCGCAAGACCTTGCAAACATACGCGAATTGGTCCCGTAACTTTCAACGCTTCCTGAAAAACAAACCACCCGAAGCATTAGCAACAGAGGATGTCAAAGAGTATCTCGCGTTTTTGGCTGTCAAAAGCAAAGTCGCTGCATCAACCCAAAACCAGGCCTTTAACTCGCTCCTGTTTTTCTTCCGACACGGACTGAAAAGAGAATTTGGCGAGTTGAAAGGCGTACCGCGAGCGAAAAAGTCACTTTACATTCCAGCCGTTCTCTCTCGTGAAGAGATTGACTCTATCCTGAAAGAGCTTTCCAATCCGTATAATTTGGTTGTCAAAGTGCTGTTCGGCTGTGGTCTAAGGCTCTTCGAGGGCCTGCAACTGCGGGTGAGGGATTTCAATTTCGACGTTAATATCCTTACCGTTCACGGCAAGGGGAAAAAAGACCGTACCGTGCCGTTGCCTGAATCTATCCTGCCGGAACTGAAGGCGCAGATTAAAGTGATCAGCGAACTGCATGACCGGGACCTAACGGATGGTTACGATGGGGTGTTTCTGGACGACGCCGTTGAAACAAAATATCCCAAAGCTCCAAAGGAGTTTATCCACCAATGGTTTTTTCCGATGAGAACTCTGACAGTAGCGGAGAACGGGGAACGGCGGCGGTATCATCTCCATGAATCCGACTTGCAAAGGGCGCTCTATTATGCCGTCCGCAAGGCAAAGATCCCCAAGAAAGTCACCTCCCACATCTTCCGCCACTCCTTCGCAACCCACCTGTTACAAGCCAATTACGATATCCGTACCATCCAGACTCTGCTCGGCCATTCCAGTCTGAAAACGACTATGATCTACACCCATTGTGTACCGGTCAGGACGGTCAAAGAGCCGAAGAGTCCGCTGGATTTCTAAATACGAATAGACGGTTGCACCTGCTCACAAACCCTCCATATAATTATTTCTAACCTAACAGCCACTTTAAAGCGGGATAACTGTGTTAGCGAAATTATCCACTACAAAAACCTGAGAAATTTATTTCTAACTTACCAGCCCCGATAAATCGGGATAAGTGCGTTAACGAAAACATTCTCTGCCAGCCCCAATAAACGGGATAAGTACGTTCACGAAATCATTCCTGCAAAAATAACGCAGAAATAATTTCTGTCTTACTAAAACCGCAGAAAATATTTTCTAACTTACTAATTGACAAGTACCCGACAATCTGTTTTATTGCGGGTGTCAATGTGCGTAACTATTCAAAATAACTGAATTATTTTAGTTTTGCTAAATAAATTTATCGAGGAGAATGTCTGGAATGGAAAAATACCGATTTCGTAAAGTCATGGCGGCCAATCGAGGCGAGATTGCTATTCGGATCTTTCGTGCCTGCACATAGCTGGGTATCGGCACGGTCGCACTTTATTCCGAAGAGGATAAACTTTCGCTGCATCGTTACAAAGCCGACGAAGCCTATCTGATCGGCAAGGGGAAATCACCGATCGACGCTTACCTCGGCATTGACGAGATCATCGCGCTGGCGCTCAAGGCAGACGTAGACGCTATCCACCCCGGATACGGTTTTCTGGCCGAGAATGCTGAATTCGCCGAGGAGTGCCGGGTCAACGGCATAACCTTTATCGGACCTACCGCCGAGATGATGCGCTCATTGGGTGACAAGGTTTCAGGGAGGCGGGCGGCGATTGCAGCCGGTGTTAATGTGGTCCCCGGAACGGAAAATCCGATCGAGAAGGAAGAAGACGCGCTGATTTTTGCCAAGGAGCACGGCTATCCTATCATCGTCAAGGCGTCTGCAGGCGGCGGCGGTCGGGGCATGCGAGTGGCCAACAACAAGAAAGAACTGCTTGAGGGGATGGTTGCCGCCAGCAGCGAGGCCAAGGCCTCATTCGGTAACGCCGAGATTTTTCTGGAACGCTACCTGGCACACCCGAAGCATATAGAAGTTCAGGTGCTGGGGGATAACTACGGCAATCTGGTACATTTTTTCGATCGGGACTGCTCGGTTCAGCGGCGTCATCAGAAAGTTGTCGAATTTGCGCCATCCCTCTCCCTGACTCAGGCCCAGCGGGAGGAGCTCTGCACCGCGGCGCTTAAAATAGCCGGACACGTCAAGTACCGCAATGCCGGGACCATTGAGTTTCTCGTGGACAACGAAGGTAAACACTACTTCATCGAGATGAATCCCCGAATTCAGGTGGAGCATACCGTCACCGAAATGATTACCGGCCGCAACCTGGTACAGAACCAGATTCTGGTCGCCTGCGGCCACAAACTCTCCGATCCCGAGATTAATATCCCGTCGCAGAGCGCCATAGACATGCGTGGCTACGCCATTCAGTGCCGCATTACCACCGAAGATCCGGCCAACAATTTTGCCCCTGATTTCGGAACCCTGACCACCTACCGTTCGGCTGCCGGTTTCGGTGTGCGTCTGGATGCCGGCAATGCTTTCACCGGCGCCAAGATCACTCCCCATTATGATTCGATGCTGGTCAAAATATGCGCATGGGGGCTCTCCTTTCCGGAGGCTGCAAATATCATGCATCGTGCCCTGCAGGAGTTCCGTGTTCGCGGCGTCAAGACCAATATCGGGTTTCTCGAAAACGTCATCACTCATCCGGTCTTCCTTCGCGGGCAGTGCGATACTTCCTTTATCGAAAAGCATCCGGAGCTGCTTCATTTCCGTGAAAAACTGGATCGTGCCAGCAAGGTACTTAACTTCCTGGGCGAAGTGATCGTCAATGGTTCGCCCGGTGTGGCGAAGCCGCTCAAGTCGGCTGAACTGATCGAGGCCCGCGTACCGTATGTCGATACCAACAGGCCAAGACCGGCCGGCAGCAAGGATCTTTTCATGCAGCTGGGGGCCGAGGGGCTCTCCAAATGGATTCTGGAACAGAAAAAACTGCTGATCACAGACACGACCATGCGCGATGCCCATCAATCCAACCTGGCAACACGAGTGCGCAGCTATGATCTTCTCAAAATTGCAGAACCGACCTCCTATCTTGGAGCGGATCTGTTTTCTCTGGAGTGCTGGGGTGGCGCAACCTTTGATGTGTCGATGCGCTTTTTGAAAGAAGATCCCTGGCAGCGCCTCCACAAGCTGTCCGAACTGATCCCCAATATCCTGTTCCAGATGCTGCTGCGCGGATCAAATGCGGTCGGATACACTAATTATCCGGACAATGTAGTGCAGAAATTTGTTGAAGAGGCTGCCGACTCCGGTGTCGATATCTTCCGCGTCTTTGACTCGCTCAACTGGACGGTCGGTATGAAGGTTGCGATGGATGCGGTGCGCCGGTCGGGGAAAATCTGTGAGGCGGCCATCTGCTACACCGGCGACATCACTGATCCGAAACGGGACAAGTACCCGCTTGAGTATTACGTCAGCATGGCGAAAGAGCTTGAGAAGATGGGCGCCCACATTCTGGCGATCAAGGATATGGCCGGCCTGCTCAAGCCGCTTGCTGCCTACAAACTGGTCAAGGCACTCAAGGAAAATGTCGGCATCCCGATTCATCTGCATACCCATGACACCTCATCAAACGGCGGCGCCATGCTGCTTAAAGCGAGTGAAGCCGGTGTGGATATCGTTGATGCCGCGCTTTCGTCACTCTCCGGTCTGACCGCCCAGCCCAGCCTGAACGCACTTGTTGCAACACTGGAAGGGAGCGAGCGCGATCCGCTCGTCAACGCTCCGGGGCTGCAAAAGTTAGCCAACTACTGGGAAACGGTCCGTGATTACTATTCCCCTTTCGAGTCGGGACTCAAGAGCGGCACGGCCGAGGTGTATCACCACGAGATCCCGGGGGGGCAGTATTCAAACTACAAGCCGCAGGTTGCCGGTCTGGGGTTGATAGAGCGGTGGGATGATTGCAAGGAGATGTACCACAAGGTCAACATGATGTTCGGCGATATCGTCAAAGTTACCCCCTCTTCCAAGGTCGTCGGTGACATGGCGATGTTCCTGGTCAAGAACAACCTGGAGCCGGAGGATGTCTTCACTTCCAAAGAGGATCTTGCCTTTCCCGAATCAGTGGTCGGCATGTTCAAAGGGATGCTCGGCCAGCCGTACCAGGGATGGCCGGAGGAACTCCAGAAAATTATTCTGAAAGGGGAACAGCCGATTACCTGCCGCCCCGGCGAGCTGCTTGAACCGGTCGATTTTGAGGAGGAGAAGCTCAAACTTGAAGAGAAACTGGGTCACCGCATCGACGACCGGGCGCTGGTTTCCGCCATCCTCTATCCGAATGTCTATCCTGAATTCGACCGTCATCGCGTACAGTTTTCCGATACCTCGGTTATTCCGACTCCGATATTCTTCTATGGACTTGAACCGGGGCAGGAAACATCTCTGGATATCGAACCGGGCAAGACCCTGATCATCAAGCTTAATGCAGTCGGAAGAGTGCAGAGTGACGGTACCCGGACGGTGTATTTCGAGTTGAACGGCAATAATAGGTCAGTCGTTATCAGGGACCAGTCGGTGCAGAGTAACGAAACGGTACGGATAAAGGCAGATAAGGGGAATTCCTGCCACATCGCGGCACCGATGCCGGGCAAGGTGCTGAAGGTGAATATCAAGCCGGGAGATGTCTTCAAGGCCGGAGACGTACTGATGGTCACCGAAGCGATGAAGATGGAGACCAACATCAAGGCCAAAGCTGATGGCGCGGTGGCAGACGTCAAGTTTAAAGAAGGGGATAAAGTCGAGAAGGAAGATCTGGTGATTGTCGTGGTGGAATAGAAATTTGTTGATTACGTGTTATACTGGATGCAGATCAAGGCAGGCCATGTAGAAGTATTCCGAAGGATGCACAACAACATCATTAAAAGAGGGGAAGCTCATGAGGTCTATGGTACGGATTACTGCATCTGTTCTGCTCGCCGTCCTGCTGAATCTTCCGCAGGCCGGCGTTTGCGCCGAGAAGATCGCCCATCACGGCATGATCGTCGAGAACACCGGATCCCCGTATGATTGTATCGCCTGCCATGATGGACTGGTCGCTTCGCAAGCTCATTTCTGCACTGTGGAGTGCGGGTTCGGAACTTCCCATTCCATTTCCAAGGCGTACCCTCCCAGATTGAAGGAAGACTCTTACGCGCCGATTGAATCGTTGCAGAAAAAGGGGATTCGTCTCTTCAACGGAAAGGTGAGTTGTGTCTCGTGCCACGACCTGAAAAAGTCTACGAAAGACCATTTGATCATTGACAATGGCGGCAGCAATCTCTGTTACAGTTGTCATCGGACTTGACCAGCCTTGCTTCAGATGCTCTCGATGAACAGCAGCGCCGGGTCTTCCAGATAGCCGACCACCCGGGCCAGAAAACGGGCTGCGGTCACGCCGTCGGTAATCCTGTGGTCGAAGGTCAGGGAGATAGGGAGTATTGTGCGGATGGCGATTGTGCCCTCATGTATCCAGGGTCGCTCGGCGATGCGGCCGAAACCCATGATCGCCACATCGGGCCAGTTGATGATCGGGGTGGCGAACAGTCCGCCGAAATGGCCGAAGTTGGTGATGGTGAAGCTGCTCCCCTTCATTTCCTCAATGGTGATGGTCCGTTCGCGGGCCTTCTGCCCCAGCGTCTGGATCTCGGCCGCCAGGTCAAGGATGCTCTTGCGGTCCACGTTGCGGATTACCGGCACCATCAGGCCGTCGGGGGTCTCGACGGCGATGCCGAAATGATAGTGTTTCTTTAGAATTACCGTCTCACCGGCATCGTCGATGGCGGCATTGAAGGCAGGATAGTCGCGCAGGGCATGCTGCACCGCCTTGATGAAAAAGGGGAGGAAGGTCAGATGTGTGCCGTGGGCCAGGGCCGCTGTCTGCTCGCGGCTGCGCAGCAGGGCCAGATCGGTGATGTCGGCCTCCTCCATGACCGTAACAAAGGCGGTGCGCTGCTGGGAGGCCAGAAGGTTGCGGGCCGTGGTGCGACGGATACCCCTGAGCGGGAGCCGCTCGACCGGGCCGAAGGGGTCGTCGGCGGCCGGAGTGGCGCGTACGCCCCGTTCCAGGTCTTCGGGGGCGATGCTGCCATGAGGTCCACTGCCGCTGATCGTCCGCAGGTCGATGCCCCGCTCACGGGCCAGCCGCCGCACCAGTGGAGTAGCTCTGACGTCAGCGCTTGCTGCCGTTTGAACAGCCGCCGGGGCGTCCTCCGCCTCGGGAAGCTCGCCGACAATGCCGGCAGGTCGCGGTCGCACCGGAGGCGCTGTCTCCTCGCCGATGGTCATGAGGATTTCGCCCACCCGAATGATGTCGCCTTCCCGACCGTGCAGCCGAGCAACCGTGCCGCCATGAGGGGAGGGGACCTCGACCACCGCCTTGTCGGTCTCTACTTCGGCCACCACCTGGTGTTCCTTGATTCGCTCCCCTTCCGTTATCAGCCATCGGCGCAGTTCGACTTCGGCGATTCCTTCACCCAGATCGGGGAGTTTGAATTCATAGTGCATGGTCAATACCTCATGACGTCATCGATTGCAGTGCGGATCTGTTCCGTGCTCGGTAGATAACTGTCGATCAACTTGGGGAGCGGCAGCACCACATCAGGAGCCGTCACCCGCAGCACCGGCGCCCGCAGATCCAGGATCGCCTCTTCGGCAACGGTGGCGGCGATCTCGGCGCCAAACCCGCCGCTCTTGACCGCTTCATGGACAATTACCAGCCGGCCGGTCTTTCTGACCGAGACCAGCAGCGTTTCCCAGTCAAAGGGGGTCAGGGTCTGGGGATCGATCACCTCGTCGGAGTGGGGCGTCGTTGTCTTGAGCACCCGTTCCAGCATGCTCCCCCAGGCCACTACCGTTACATCTGTTCCCTGTCGGACGATCCGGGCACTCCCGAGCGGGATGGCGTAGTCGCCCTCGGGAACTTCCTCGCGCAGCAAGCGGTAGAGGCGGGTCGGCTCCAGGAAAACCACCGGGTCCGGGTCGCGGATCGCCGCCAGCAGCAGCCCCTTGGCGCTGTACGGGCCGGAGGGGACGACTACCTTGATCCCCGGCAGATGGCAAAGCAGCGACTCGCTGCTCTCTTCGTGCATTTCCGGAGCTTTTATGCCGCCGCCATAGGGGGTCCGCACCACCAGCGGGCAGGTAAAACGACCGCGGGAACGGGTCCGCAGGCGGGCCGCATGGGTGTAGAGCTGATCCAGAGCGGCGTAGATGAAGCCCATGAACTGGATCTCGGCCACGGGACGCAGGCCGTAGGCGGCCATGCCGATGGCTGCGCCGACGATGCCCGACTCGGACAGAGGAGTGTCGATGACACGCTCGGCGCCAAAGCGTCCCTGCAGGCCTTCAGTGACGCGGAAGACGCCGCCGTCGCGTCCCACGTCCTCGCCCATCAGCACGACCCGGTCGTCGCGTGCCATTTCCTCACCTAGCGCCTGATTGATTGCCTGTACCATGGTGAGCAGCGCCATATCAGACCCCCTTCCGCTGCCCGGCCTGGCGCTGGCTGGGGAGTGACATGGCGTACCGGAACATGTCATCCGGGTCGGGAGCTTCCTGAGACTCCATGACTGCAACCGCAGCATCGATTTCGGCTGTCGCCCGCTGTCGGGTCTCCTGTGTGTACGCTTCATTCCAGAGTCCGCATTTCTCCATATACCGCTCCAGTCTGGCCAGCGGGTCGCGGACGCTCCAGGCAGCCACCTCATCGGCGGAACGATACCGCCCGGCGTCGTCCGAAGTGGTGTGGTCGGCAATCCGATAGGTCAGGCACTCGATAAAGGTCGGGCCGCCGCCGCTCCGCGCCTTTTGAAGGGCATCACGGGTGGCCCGGTAGACGGCGAAGATGTCGTTGCCGTCAACCTGTACCCCTTCGAAACCGTAGGCCAGCGCCTTTTGTGCAAGGGTGGCGGATGCCGTCTGGCCGCTGAGCGGCACGGATATCGCCCACTGATTGTTCTGGCAGATGAAGACAAGCGGCAGCCGGAAAACTCCCGCCATGTTGAACCCTTCGTGAAAGTCCCCTTTGGAGGTTGCCCCGTCGCCGAACCAGGCCGCCACGGCAACCGGGTCGTGCCGGTAGCGGGCTGCCATGGCGGCGCCGACTGCATGGGGGATGTGGGTGCCGACCGATACGCAGACCGGGAAGACGTTCAGAGACGGCGGCGCCTGCTGTCCGCGTTCGTCTCCGGCCCAGTATTGAAATATTTGATGGACGGGGTAGCCGAGGGTCAACTGGACCCCCATTTCGCGGAAGGAGGGGAAAATCCAGTCGCCCGGAAGGAGTGCAAAGGCGCTTCCCACCTGGGCTGCCTCCTGCCCCAGGCTGGGAGGGTAGGTGCCGAGCCGCCCTTCGCGCTGCAGGGCTATGGCCCGCTGGTCAAAAGTTCTTGCCAGAACCATGAGTTCGTACATGCGCCGGATATCTCCCTCGGGCAAGGGGGGCATAAGCGCTTCGTCGACAGTCCCATCCTTTGCCAGGATGCTCAGGCGGTGGACCTCAAATGCGGCGCAGATCTCGTCGGGCATGGCGGCTGTAACCTCCGGGTGAAATACCTCTGATTCAAACATACACCACCGGAACATTCGATGCCACCGCTTTTATACTGCGGACTGCCTATTGACAGGTCTGGCGGGACGGATGCGGCGTACATTTCCGGCTTGCGTTCAGCCGGCATCGCGATTACGCTGCAGCGATATTTTTATATCAGACCGAGGAGGCACATAATGGACAAACACACCTGGAACCCTGCCGAACTGCTGCAGGGTTCCAGGTGTGTTTGTCCATTAACCCTGCCGAACTGCTGCAGCTGTCGGGCGGCTACTGGAGCGCCTGCGCCCTGCACGCCGGGGTGAAGCTCGATCTGTTCAGTCATGCCGGGACGGCGTCCGAACTGGCACAGACCACCGCCAGTGATGAACGAGGACTGGAAATGCTGCTGAACGCCCTGACGGCGCTGGAGCTGATGGAAAAGGAGGGTGACCGTTATTCGGCGACCCCCTTTGCGGTTGAATACCTTTCGCGCAGTTCTCCCCGCTACCTGGGGTATATTATCATGCACCACCATCACCTCATGGCCGGATGGTCCCGCCTCGACGAGTCCGTCCGGAGCGGCGCACCGTTTCGTGAACGGGTCTCCCACGCCGGTGACGAATCCGAACGGGAAAGCTTCGAAATGGGGATGTTCAATCTGGCAATGCTGAATGCCCCGTGCATCGTCCCCCGCATCGATCTGCTGGGGAGACGGCGCCTGCTCGATCTGGGGGGCGGACCCGGCACATATGCGATCCATTTCTGCCAGGCCAATCCGCAGCTTACGGCGACCGTCTACGATCTCCCCACAACCCGCCATTTTGCCGAAAAAACGATAGCCTCCTTCGGCCTCAGCGACCGGATAACGTTCCAGGAGGGGGACTTCATCAGCGACGAAGTACCGGGCGGATTCGACGTGGCCTGGCTGTCGCAAATCCTGCACGGCGAGGGCTCCGAGGGGTGTGACGTCATACTGCGGCGGGCCGTGGCGGCGCTGGAACCGGGCGGCATGCTCCTGGTCCAGGAATTTATCCTCGACGACAACATGGACGGTCCGCTGTTTCCGGCGCTGTTCTCGCTCAACATGCTGCTGGGCACTCCGAAGGGGTGCTCCTATTCGCAGCGACAGCTGGAGGCGATGATGACTGCTGCCGGCGTCGTCTCTGTCAGGAGGCTGGAGCTGAACCTGCCCAACGGGGCCGGAGTGCTGGCCGGCATAGTGGAGTGACTTTCCCCCGATAACCGGTTCAGTATTCGGAGAGAGGGCCATCTTGACTTCAAAACTTTCTCTGTTACTTTTAATTCTTGTGATCCGATAAGGAGCTTCAGATGAACCGCCACGCCTATCTTGCAAGCGGGCACGTCATTGCCCTGATGGAAGCCCTCTCGAAGGTCAACGTCAACATCCATTGCCGCGAGAATATCCCCGACGGCTCGCTGATCTTTGTTGTCAATCACTTCACCCGCATCGAAACCCTCCTGCTGCCGTACCATATCTATCACCTGACCAACCGGCCGGTCTGGTCCCTGGCAGACGCGTCCTTGTTCAGCGGCGCTCTCGGCCAGATACTCGAGGCACTGGGCAATGTTTCGACCAAGGCGCCCGACCGCGACCGGGTCATCGTCAAGAACCTGCTGACCGGTGAGGCTAACTGGATCATCTTTCCGGAAGGATGCATGGTCAAGGACAAGGTATTTGTGGAACATGCCCGCTACGCGATCTCCTGTGCCGGCGGCCGGCGGCCGCCGCATACCGGCGCGGCTACCCTTGCGCTCAGAACCGAGTTCTACCGCCAGCGTCTGCGGCGGCTGTCAAGAGATCTGCCCGCGGAGGCCGAACGTCTGCAGCAGCTTTTTGGCATAGATGACCTGACGCCGGTTCTGTCGGGTAAAACCTCCATCGTTCCCGTCAACATCACCTACTATCCCCTGCGGGCCAAGGAAAACGCCCTCAGCCGTCTGGCGGATATCTTCCTGAGGCCGCTTGCGGAGAGGTTCCACGAAGAGCTTCTGATGGAAGGCGCCATGGTCCTGGAGGGGGTTGATATCGACATCCGTTTTGGCCGGCCCATGGAATCCGGTGAATGTTTGACCTGCGCCGCCATCGAGCAGGACATTTTTTCGAAGAAGCGGATCGATTTCGACGATCGGCTTCCGTCGCGGCAGGCCATGCGTCGTGAGGGATACAAGCTCATGCAGCGCTACATGACTGCCATCTATGAACATACCACCGTCAATCATGATCACCTCTTTGCGTCGCTGCTCAGGAGCCTCCCCTTCAGGAGGTTCACGGAGGAGGATTTCCGGCGCCGGGCGTTTCTGCTGGCAAGCAGTGTGGCGCTGTCCGGACTGTATCGGCATCATAGCCTTGAATCCAG
>JANNLB010000126.1:0-7658 GCA_031396605.1 Geobacter sp.
CCGTGATCATCGTGTTGCTGATCATGGTCCTGCTCGTCATCGGCATTCGCGAGTCGGCGCGGTTCAACGCGGTGATGGTGGCCATCAAGCTCGCGGCCGTGGGGGCCTGAAAAAAAGAGGGGGAGAGCCCGTCGCTCTCCCCCTCGCACTTTTTCTGAAATTTCGCTCATACACGTTCACCTTTATGAATAAAATTGCAGTGCGATATAAATAACAGACCGGTTTCATGAGTATTCAAGCAAATATAGTGCCACTGGCCACCGAATCCCATCTAGCTGAAATGGTTTGTATTTTATTTAACAGGGCGAGAACTATGCAATTTGTACAGACAAAGCCGGTATAAGGAAGCCCCTTGCTATGCAACTTTTTCATAGCAAGGGGCCAAAAATGACGTTCTGCTTTCAGCGGAACGAGAAACTATTTGTCGTCCATTCATCCTGAGCTTTGAGACAACAACTTCAGGCCGTTTTTCAGTCGCTCCGTTTCAGTTATACCCATTGTGGTAGTGCAGCGTCCCAGATAGGATGCATCTGCCTGAACCAGTGCAACAGCGTTTTTCAGGCTTTTATGGACACCGGTTCCGTAAGCGTTTTCCGCTATTGCTACCGCTTCAGGAGGAATATTTCCCCAATGACTTACCATAAAGGCTATGTCAATAATGTCTCTGCTCAGGACGCTTCTGTCAGCCCAGCGGTCGGCATTGGCCAACAGCTTTTCTGCAAAACAGGATACCCGGTCAATACAGAGAATCGGCAGGCCGGGCAGATCCTGGGCTGCCAGAGTGATTCTGCCTTCAGCTACAATCTCAAATTTGACCTTCTCGCCTTCAATATCGAAAAACGTCCTGATGCCGTAACGGTCTGCCCGTACTTCGCGGGCAAGGGGCAGCCGGGTTGAAAGAATCGCTCCCAACGTCTGTTCGCCAACCTGCGATCTAATGTTACGATAGCCGCTCTTGTCGGCGCAGAGCAAGTCAATATCCAGGGACTCGCGATATTCATCCAGCTCCATGACGATTCTGGTGCCGCCGCCGAAATAACATCGGTTATCATCCAGAAACCGGGCGTCAAACGCCGTGAGTATGCGTCTCACTAGATTATGTCGCGGGCGCCTAAACATTAAGAACTCCGTTACCGTATTGCTGTACAAGCCTGTTTATAAGTTTCTGTTCAGAAGTGGTAAGCCGATCCTTTTCTATAAAACGCCACCCGGATTCATAGAGTTGCAAAGCCTCCGGCTCTTCAATATTACGCACGGTGCGACTCCAGCAGAGTGCCGACAGTTGTGGGTATTCGTCTATAATGATGGTTGGCATTTGATTGACCTTACTCCCTGAAAACTTTCCCCATATCAATTACAAGATCCCCTAAGAGCGGAACCGGCACAATTTCACCTTCGCCATACACTTCAGGAGAAGCATATCTGCTATCATCAGAAAGCCGATAGACAAGCAGCGTCCTGTCATTTGGATACATTAGCCAATATTCCTTTACTCCGTGACGCTGATAAAGTTCATATTTTGTTGTAATGTCACGCTTGGCGGTGCTGGGAGAAATAATCTCTACCACTAAATCCGGGGCACCTTTGATCCCCCGGTCGTCAAGCTTGTCATGGTCGCAAACAACCATGAGATCATAAAAAAACCGGGACAGATTTAGTTACAGCACGGAAACTGCCTTCTGCATCATTTCATTGTCAAACGATATCAGCTCCGCCTTGTATTCCTTGGCTATCTGAACAACAATGGCATCCATGCCTCGCAGGCCTGTTTTTGTTGCTACCCTGCAAGCTTTAGCGGCGGCACGGCTGTCGAGCATTACAAACGAAAGTGACGTTATGCTTTCAAGTGTTTTTTGTACCTCAACAGCGAGAAGTTCTGAACCTGTACGCCTTCGTATTGAGGCAACAACCTCCACCAGGACTGAATAGGGCATAACAGCAGGAGTCTCGCCACTCAAGACTTTACCCCAGATTTGACAGGCTTCTTCATGTCGTTTTTCATTGGGCAGTAGCGAAGAAATTATCACTGAGCTGTCAACGGTAACAGATTTCACCATTGTTTCTCTCTCTGTAAGGAGATTTCATCTACCGCAGAAACGGAATCCCAAGAGGCAGAAACTCTTTGGGAAAGAGAATTCCAGACTTCCTGACTGCGACGGGTCTTTTTGATATGCTGCATCTTGACGAGAATCAACTCTTTCTGAATTGCATGAACATCACTCAACAATGTTTCAAACCGTTTTTCTAGTGCAATCGCCATACTTCCTCCGCAATTATCCTACTTTCAGCCCAGCAACTTTTGCAGACTCTCTCTCAAAGCCGTCAATTCATTGGTTGCCACATCCCAAATAATCCTCGGATCCACTCCAAAATATTCATGAATCATCTTATTTCGGAAAGCCTTCAATTGCCGCCACAAAATGTCCGGACACTGATTCTTTGTTTCGTCCGAGATATTTGCAACCGCCTCACCAATAATTTCAAATTCTCTAACTGTAGCCGAAAAAGTTTTTCTATCCTTTACAAAATCGTCAAAACTCATGCCGGCAACATACCCCTCAATTGCGGTTACTGATTCAAGAATATCATCAATAAAAAGGAGCTCATCACGCTTGCTAGACATAAATTATCTCTTTTTCAACCCTGCTTTTTACTTTCGGCTTAAGAGCAGCTTCCATTCCCAGATCAATCTTCTTATCAAGTCCCGCTTCCAGAAACTCCTCAAGTGCAAAAAAGGATCGGAATATTCTTTCGGAATTCATCTCCACGGCAATGTCGATATCGGATTTCTCTGTTGCTTCATCCCTGGCATAACTGCCAAACAGACCAATCCGTACGACACCGAAGCGATTCTGCATCTCCGATTTATGGTTCGCTAAAAATTCAAGGATATATTTTTTATCTATATTGGCCATTAGTTCCTCCTGTTTCCCATCCTACTCCCTGAAAACTTTCCCCATATCAATTGCCAAATCCCCAAGAAGCGGAACCGGCACAATATCGCCCTCTCCAAAAACTTCCGGCGGCGCATATCTGCTGTCAGCAGAGAGCCGATAGACAAGCAGCGTCCTGTCATTTGGATACATTAGCCAGTATTCCTTTACTCCATGACGCTGATAAAGTTCATATTTTGTTGTAATGTCACGTTTGGCAGTGCTGGGAGAAATAATCTCTACCACTAAATCCGGAGCACCTTTGATCCCCCGGTCGTCAAGCTTGTCATGGTCGCAAACAACCATGAGATCAGGCTGTACAACTGTAATTGTCTCTTCGTCCGACGCAACCGAATTCTCCGGCAGCCGGACATCAAACGGGGCAAGGTATACCTCGCATGTCTTGCCCTCAAGATAGGTATGGAATTGCACAAATAGCTCTCCAAGCCATTTTTGATGAAGGCGGTTCGGCCCCGGACTCATACAGAATGCCTCGCCGTCAATAAGCTCCCAGCGCTGGTCGTCATCCCAGGTCAGATAGTCCGCGTAAGTAAAACGATCATGCTCCTTGAAATTTGGCAGCGTCATTGCCCTTATCTCCCTTATTACTTCCCTTCCAGCATCCTCTTCATAGTCTCCGCATCCCGCATGCCGACTTCAATCTTCCCATCCGGCATCACCATGGTCGGCGTTCCGGAAATGCCGTTGGCATTGGAAAATTTGATGATCTCATCGATGGCTTTTTTGCTGCTCTCTTTAGACGGCTTGGGAATCTCTTTACCGTCAAAGGCTTTGTCCATCAGCTCCAGGCTCTTTGTCTCAAATATTGTCCTTGATTTGTCATACGCTGCAGGATGCATCGGCAACGGGAAGAGCATGATGTGTATTGCGACATCCGGCGCAATTTTAGCCAGTTTTTTCAATTCAATATGCCCTTTTTGACAGTAGGGGCAATCCGGGTCGGTAAAAACGTAGAGTTTTTTTGTGCCTTTGGGATTGCCCATAATGATTGCGTGAGCCGTGGGGATGGCAGTTACGTCCACGGAAGTCTGCTGTTTTGGCTGCGGAAAATTTTGCTGGTGCGCGGAGGCCGGTTGCAGCGTCTCGATGTCAACTACCATTCCTTGAATCAGATGTTTCTTGCCATAATCCATCAAGATGATGCCTTTTTGACCTTCCCTTTCCACGAGTAGCTCAAATAGCCCTTTGGAGGGTGATTGTTTGACGGAGGTAACGGTACTGCCGGTTTTTTTCAAGAGTTCCGTGGCCTCTTTTTCAGTAAGAGTGTGGCAGGTTGCGCATGCACCGCCGCACCCTTCCTTGGCCATGGCGAATGAAGAGGTGGCAAGAATAACAGAGACGGCAGTCGCGATACAGAGTTCTTTTAACATGATGATTCCTTTCTCGGCTTGTATTGATTTTTCACTCTATGCCATATTCCTTGAGTTTGTAAAGCAGTGAACGATGGCTTATTTCAAGTATTTTTGCCGCTTGTGTACGATTACCGCCGGTTTTGGCAAGCGCTTTCCCGATCAGTTCCCGTTCGATGGTATCTTCGGCCCGTTTGATCGAAAGATTTTCATCACCGACCGTTTCAGCCGGATTGGTATCAGCTGGGAGGCGGATGGAAGGGGGAAGACACCCGGAGGTAATAAGGCCCCCTTCGCAGAGGATGCAGGCTCGTTCGACGGCATTTTCAAGCTCGCGGACGTTGCCCGGCCAGCGATGTGCCAACAGACAGCGCATGGCATCCGGTTCGATGCGGGTTGCCCGGTTTTCACTACAATTCGAATAGCGTCCCAGAAAATGTTCCGCCAGGAGGGGAATATCTTCCACCCGTTCGCGGAGAGGGGGGAGCTGGAGGCAAAAGACATTCAGCCGGAAATACAGATCCTCCCTGAAGCGGCCAGCCCCGACATCGGCGGACAGATCACGTGACGTGGCGGAAATCATCCTGACATCGATCTTCAGGGGAGCAGAGCCTCCTACCCTTCTGATTTCACCCTCTTGCAGAACCCGCAGTATCTTGACCTGTAACGGGAGCGGCATCTCGCCGATTTCATCCAGAAACAGCGTACCGCCATCTGCCTGTTCGAAAAGTCCGGCTTTGTCACTGGACGCATCGGTAAAAGCACCCCGGACATGCCCGAACAATTCGCTTTCAAGCAGATTTTCCGGGATAGCGCCGCAATTTACCGCCACAAAAGGCTTTTGTGACCTCCTGCCGTTCTGATGAACAGCGCGGGCAACCAGCTCTTTTCCTGTGCCGGACTCACCCAGAACAAGTATGGTCGTCTTCAGGTCGGTAACTTTTCTGATCTGACTGAATATTTCCTGCATCCGGGGATTACGGCTGAGGATTCCCCCATAGGTAAACCGTCCGGCAACAACATCGCGCAGCTGACTGTTTTCTTCTTTCAGCCGCTCGCGCTCTTCGGCTTTTCTGAGCACCATCACGATCTCATCTTTTTTAAACGGCTTTGAAATAAAATCGTATGCGCCCAGTTTCATACACTCAATCGCCGTTTCAACGCTGCCGTAGGCCGACATCATTATGATCGGGGCCGTGACACGCTCTTCCTGTGCCCGAATCAGAAATGTTTTCCCATCCATTTCCGGCATTCGAATGTCACAGAGGATAAAATCATAGACGTTTTCCCTGAGGAGATTCAGACCTTTCCCGCCATCTGCCGCCGACTCTACGCGGTACCCCTGACGCGTCAGCATGACCGACAACATATGGCGCAGGTTTTCTTCGTCATCTATGATCAGAATATGCTGACTACTGCTCACGCTTTCACCTCTTGTTCCGCGTCCGCAAGCGGCAGCCGGACAGTGAAGCAGCTCCCGTTACCAACCCTGCTTGCAGCAGTAATGCGCCCGCCGAAACCTTCGACGATCCGTGCCGAAATGGCCAGGCCCAGGCCGGTTCCCTTGCCGGGCGGCTTGGTGGTAAAGAACGGATCGAAGATATGTTTCATGGACTCATCGGAGATGCCGATGCCGCTGTCGATAACATCCAGCCGTATATCCGCGCCATCCCGTTCCCCCCTGATCGTTATCGTTCCGCCGGAGGGAGTGGCATCGCGGCTGTTGAGAAGCAGGTTGATAACTACCTGCTGAAGCTGATGCCGGTCGCACTTGACCGGCAAAAGCTCTTCATCGATTTCCATGCGGAGACTCACCTGTTTGAAAGCACCCTGCTGGGTCAACAGATCAACCGTTGAAAGTACGACATTCCGTACGTCTGCATTTTCGCCGCAGGCTGATCGCGGACGGGAAAAATCAAGCAATCCCCGAACAATCCGGTCAATCCGGGAGGACTCTTCAGAGATGCGCCGGGCATAATCCTGGATGGCGGCGTTATCCGGCTGCTCTACTGCGGAAAGTTCGGCATACCCCATGATCGATGCAAGCGGTGTCCCTATTTCATGCGCCATTCCGGCTGCCAGCAGACCGATTGATGCCATTTTCTCGGTACGAAGCGTTTCTTCCCGAGCCTGGCGAAGGTCGCTGTTTGCCTTTTCAAGGGCGGCCATCTGCTCTGTGACCTGGCGATCCTTGTTATGCAGCGCTGAGGCCATTTCGTTAAAGGCATTGGCCAGTCGGGCCAGTTCCGCGCTCCCGGATACATTCAGCCGCTGACTGTACTGCCCGCCGGTAATTTTTTCCGTTGCCGTCAGTAGCCGGTTAATCGGATTGACAACGATCCGCGACAGAACAAATGAGCCCAAACCAAGCAATAAAATAAAATCCAGCACAAAATAGGTGATCAGCAACTGACGCGATCGATTCAGACGGGCTTGTTCGGGAGCCAGAGAGAGCAGCAAGCCTGCTTTGCCGACAGCCTCCCCGTCACGTGTGATGGTGATTAGATGGACTATGCCGCTCCCGTCTGGCCGGATGTAACTCCCCTCCGCTGCTTTTGAAATTCCCTGGAACGGAGTGTACGGATCAATCCCCTCCCGACCGGCGCTGAAGATCGGTTTGCCGTTTCTGTCCAGCAGGGTCAGGCGACTGAAGGCAGACTCTTCGGAAAGCTTTTGAATATAGTATGATGCTTGTGAATCGGGAGGTATGAATCCCTCAGGATAGATTGGAATTGACTCTGGGAGCAGGCTGACAAAAGCCTTGAGGAGCGTGCGGGCATGTTCACCCTTTTGAGCATACAGATCATTGGCAGCAGTTTTGAAGGCCAGCAAACTGAAGAGGAGCCAGGTTAATACCAGCAGCAGTCCCAGAAAAGCCAGGATTGAAACGGTCAGACTGGGGCGGTAACGGTCCATGGCTACCCCTGAGAAAAGCCACTCAAACCCAGATACCACCGGATGAGCGGTTTCCCGCAAAAAATATACAGCACCGCCCCGAAGGCGAGATAGGGCCCAAAAGGGATCGCGAGCCGGGAATCTTTTTTCTGAAACAGCATTATGGAAACACCGACGATCGAGCCGACCAGTGAACTGGCAAAGATAATAAACGGCACCGCTTTCCAGCCGAGAAAGGCGCCCATCATGGCAAGAAGCTTGATATCACCACCACCCATGCCGTCTTTACCGGTGAGCCATTGGTAGGTGTAAGCAACCAGAAGCAGGCTGCCGCCTCCCAGCAGGATACCAGACAGGGAGTTAAGCCAGGAGTGCCCCTGTAAAAAAAATGAGAGTGCGAAACCGATGACGATCCCGGACAACGATATTTCGTCAGGGATAATCTGGTGTTCGATGTCGA
>JANNLB010000145.1:0-16064 GCA_031396605.1 Geobacter sp.
AAATGGTTATGCCCGGCGACAATGTTGCCATGACCATCAACCTGATTACTCCGATCGCTATGGACGAAGGACTGCGCTTTGCAATCCGTGAAGGCGGCCGTACTGTCGGAGCTGGCGTTGTAGCTTCAATTATTGAATAAAAACTAGTTTAAAGGGCATGACAACAACATAGTGTCTGCTGATTTCATACAAAAGGAAGCACAATTATGAGAGACATAATTACCCTTGGTTGCACAGAGTGCAAACAGAGAAACTACACAACAACTAAAAACAAAAGAACGACTCCGGGCAAACTTGAATTCAGTAAATTTTGCCGTTTCTGTCGTAAGCACACTCCTCACAAGGAAACCAAGTAGCCCAAACCGATTTGTTGTACGGATACAGGCCAGTAGCTCTAACTGGTAGAGCGCCGGTCTCCAAAACCGGATGTTGGGGGTTCGAATCCCTCCTGGCCTGCCACAACTTAATCGTTTTCCCTCTTTCGGAGATAACTAAACTGCTTACAAAAAATATCGGCGGTTCATAGGCAACTGCCAGGAGCTATAGTGTGCAAAAAGTTACCGCTTTTTTTGAATCAGTAAAGCTTGAGCTTGAAAAGGTCACATGGCCTACACGCAAAGAGACAATTGCAACGACCGGTGTTGTTATTGTTATTGTTGTGCTGATTTCATTCTATCTTGGCGCTTGTGATCTTATTTTGGCCAAGCTGTTGCGTCTGATACTAGGATAAAGGGTCCAGCTATGTCCATGAAATGGTATGGAGTACATACATATTCAAGTTTTGAGAACAAGGTACGCCTGAATCTACTTGAAAGTATTAAAAATGAGGGGATGGAAAGTTTCTTTGAAGAAATTCTTATCCCGTGCGAAACTGTTGTCGAACTTAAAAAGGGTGAGAAAAAAACCTCATCACGAAAGTTTTTTCCAGGCTACATTTTGGTCAAAATGGAACTTACTGACGAAACATGGCACCTTGTAAAGGAAACCGCCAAGGTCACCGGCTTTGTTGGCGGCAACACTCCCTTCCCTATCGCAGATGAGGAGGTCAATAAAATTACCCGCCGCATGGAAGAGGGTGCTGAAAAACCTCGCCCTAAAGTTTTATTTGAAATTGGTGAAACCGTGCGCGTTGTCGATGGTCCATTTCTTAATTTTTCAGGAGTTGTTGAAGATGTTAAGCCCGACAAAGGCAAGCTGCGCGTAACAGTTACCATTTTCGGTCGCGCAACACCTGTTGAGCTCGAATTCATGCAGGTAGAAAAGAACTAATTACTCATTCAGTCATTCATTGCAGGATGACAGGTATACGCTGTTTATAAAAGGGGCACATATTATGGCAAAGAAGATAACCGGCTACATCAAATTACAGGTGCCGGCAGGCAAAGCAAATCCTTCGCCTCCAATTGGGCCTGCACTCGGTCAGCATGGTGTCAACATCATGGAATTCTGTAAGGCTTTCAATGCGAAAACACAGGGCGATGAAGGCACGATTACTCCTGTTGTAATTACCGTGTATGCAGACAGATCATTCACGTTCATTACCAAGACACCTCCTGCGCCTGTGTTGATTAAGAAGGCACTCGACCTCAAGAGCGGATCTGCGATCCCGAACAAGACGAAAGTGGGTAAGCTTACCAAAGCTCAGGTTGAAGAGATCGCCAAAAAGAAAATGCCTGATCTCAATGCCGCTTCTCTTGAAGCTGCCATGAGAACAATTGAAGGCACTGCCCGCTCAATGGGCGTTGATATTGCCTAATCAGCACACTATTTATCAATCAAGTTACCGAGAGAGGTTGTACCATGTCAAAAAGTACAAAGAAACACTCTGAAGCAATGTCAAAGATTGACAGAAACAAGGTGTATCAACTTGGGACTGCCGTTGATGTTGTAAAACAGACCGCGTATGCAAAATTTGATGAGACTGTCGATGTCGCTGTTAAACTGGGTGTCGATCCCAGGCACGCCGACCAGATGGTTCGCGGGGCTGTTGTTCTCCCTAACGGGCTCGGCAAGGACGTCCGTGTACTTGTTTTTGCAAAAGGGGAAAAGGAGAAGGAAGCCCTTGATGCCGGAGCCGATTTTGTAGGATCAGATGATCTTGTTGCCAAAATTCAGGCCGGCTGGTTTGATTTCGATACCGCAATTGCAACACCTGACATGATGGGTGTCGTCGGCAAAATCGGCAAGCTGCTCGGACCTCGCGGTCTTATGCCGAACCCGAAGGTTGGAACCGTAACCTTTGAAGTAGGCAGAGCAGTTAAGGAGTCAAAAGCAGGTAAAGTTGAATTCCGCGTTGAAAAGGCCGGTATTATCCATGCTCCCGTCGGCAAAGTTTCTTTTGATGCTGAAATGCTCAAGGGTAATTTACTTGCACTTATAGAAGCGCTTATCAAGGCAAAACCTTCTGCTGCAAAAGGCACTTACATCAAGAAGATTTCTCTCTCCTCTACAATGGGAGCCGGCATCAATCTTGATATCAGCGATGTAACTGCTCAGATATAATCATCTAGTTTAGCCAAAGTCAAAGACAGCAGGCGCGTGACTGCGCATAATCCAGAAAAATGGACCTGCCGAGACTTGGGTACCGCAAATTTATTGCGTTCCTGACTTTGGCCGGGGCTCTGCCTCACATACCAAAAGAAAGGAGGAAGTCGCTTGAACAAAAATACCAAACAGGAACTCGTTATCGAGATGCATGAGCGACTGACACGCGCCAAGGCCGTTTTTCTCGCAGATTTTCGCGGGATGAACGTAGGGCAGGCCACTACGCTCCGAAATGAGCTTAGGGCAGCGTCAGTTGAATACAAAGTATTTAAAAATACTTTGTTTGATTTGGCTGCCAAAGGTACCGCTGTTGAGTGCATAAGTCCGTTCCTAGCCGGTCCGACCGCCGTCGCAATCAGCTATGATGATCCGGCACATGCTGCTAAAGTTCTGAACAAGTTTGCAAAAGATCCGCTCGGCAAGTTCGTACTTAAAGCCGGTGTTCTCAGTGGCAAACTGCTCGACACCAAGCAAATCCAGGCATTAGCAGACCTGCCCTCGCGTGAGGTTCTCATCGCCAAGATGCTTGGATCCATGCAGGCACCTGCAACTAATTTTGTCGGCGTGCTCGCTGCGCTGCCAGGCTCGCTCGTACGCGTACTGGACGCTATCCGAGTACAGAAATCAGCTAACTAACCAGGTAGCACATAACTTTATTACAAAAATCATATTCGGAGGATTCACCAAATGGCTATCACAAAAGAAGATGTAATCAGCTTTATCGAAAAAATGACTGTTCTTGATCTTGCTGAACTCGTTAAGGAATTGGAAGAAAAGTTCGGCGTATCCGCAGCTGCCCCTGCTGCCGTAGCCGCTGCAGCCGGCCCTGCTGTTGCCGAAGCTGCTGAAGAGCAGACTGAATTTGACGTTATCCTTAAAGCATGTGGCGCCAACAAGATCAACGTTATCAAAGTTGTTCGCGCTCTGACCAGCCTTGGATTGAAAGAAGCCAAAGATGTTGTTGACGGCGCTCCGAGCACTGTAAAAACAGGCGTTTCCAAGCAGGAAGCTGACGATGCACTTAAGCAGCTTGTAGAAGCTGGCGCTGAAGCAGCAATCAAATAGCACCCGGAATTGTTGCCTTTGTGAGAGCCAAGGTCGCCCGGAGCGGCCTTGGCTTGTACTGTTTCGGCACGCTTTAATTACCAGACACTTCTGATATTACAGCAAGTTACACTATATATCTGGATCCAGTTACGATACCCGCCAAAGGAGAAGCCATGGCTTATTCTATTGCCAATAATCACCTCTTGCGTAAAAACTTTGCCAAGATAAAGAACATTATCGAAATCCCCAATCTGATTGACATTCAGAAAGATTCCTATCGTCGCTTTCTGCAACAGGAAATGTCGGCTGAATCACGCGTGAATACAGGCCTTGAGGCCGTATTCAGGAGTGTATTCCCGATCAAGGATTTCAGTGAAAGCGCATCTCTCGAGTATGTATCGTACTCGCTTAACAAGCCCAAGTATGATGTTGATGAATGCCACCAGCGCGGCATGACGTACGCAGCACCGATGAAGGTTAAAGTACGTCTTGTTATCTGGGATGCCGGTAAGGATTCTACCGTTAAGGCTATCAAGGATATCAAGGAGCAAGAGGTCTACTTTGGCGAAATTCCGCTTATGACCGATAACGGCACTTTTATCATAAACGGTACCGAGCGCGTAATTGTAAGCCAGTTGCATCGTTCACCGGGCGTCTTTTTCGACCACGACAAAGGCAAGACCCACTCAAGCGGCAAAGTGTTGTACTCTGCCCGAGTGATTCCCTATCGCGGTTCATGGCTGGATTTTGAATTTGACCATAAAGACATACTATTCGTTCGAATTGACCGCCGCAGAAAAATGCCGGCAACTGTTTTGCTGAAGGCCCTAGGCTATTCAGTTGAACAGCTTCTTAACTATTATTACAAAAGTGAAGAGATTTTTATCGGTTTTGATGCCATTACCAAAAGTATTGAGCCCGAACTCCTGACACTGCAAAAGACTATTATCGACGTAACTGACCCCGCAAATGGTGAAGTTCTTGTCAAGGCAAATCGCAAATACACCAAATCTTCGATCAAAAAAATGATGGAGCGCGGCATAAAGTCTGTTCCGGCTACGATCGAAGATATCCTTGGCCGATACGCATCATCCGATATTGTTGACCCTACGACAGGAGAAATCATCGTAGAGTGTAATGATGAGGTTACCCTGGATCGTTTCAATGAAATCAAAGCACGAGGAGTAAGTAGTTTCAAAGTGCTGTATATAGATAACCTGCATATCACCTCATCCTTCCGTGACACATTGCTGATTGACAAGATCAGTTCAAGTGACGAAGGACTGATCGAAATATACCGGCGTCTCCGGCCGGGAGACCCCCCTACTTTAAAAAGTTCATTGGCTCTCTTTGACAATCTGTTTTTCAACCCGGAGCGATATGATCTTTCTGCAGTTGGTCGACTCAAGTTGAACTATAAACTTGGTCTTAAGGTGTGGCAGGACTGCATGGTTTTAAATGCTCCATGCATGTTGAGCAGTGATGATGTTGCCAGTTTTGAATCCCTTATTGCCCGGCTGACAGGTTCAAACGAGCCTTTTTCACAGTATCTGATGATGAAACTTCCATCCGATCTTGTTAAAACCCTCAAAAAAATTGATACGACTCAGTCTGTATCAGACAAGCTCAAGGACCAGTTATTGCTCGAACTGAATAACATTATTCGTGACAATGACTTTTTTCAGAAAGAGCTGTTTGCGACCTTCGGTCTTTCAAAGGCGACAACAAAGCTTTCCGAAGTAATTGAACAGGGTGGTTTTGACGAAAATCGCAGATTAATTGAAACGCTTCGTCGTAACAGAATGGTTTTTGAAGACCTGTTTAATACAGATATTAAAATAGCTGTCAAAAATGATATTCTTGAAATCGTACGTTATTTAATCGAACTAAAGAACGGGCGTGGCGCCATTGATGATATTGATCATCTCGGGAATCGTCGTGTTCGTGCTGTTGGTGAACTTCTGGAGAATCAGTACCGTATCGGTCTTGTTCGCATGGAGCGAGCCATCAAGGAGCGGATGAGCCTGCAGGAGGTTGAAAACCTTATGCCTCATGATCTGATTAATTCAAAACCGGTTTCTGCAGTAGTAAAGGAATTCTTTGGTTCATCGCAATTGTCACAGTTCATGGATCAAACCAACCCACTTTCCGAGGTCACTCATAAACGCCGGCTTTCAGCACTGGGACCAGGCGGCCTGACCCGTGAACGCGCCGGTTTCGAAGTTCGCGATGTTCACCCCACTCACTATGGCCGAGTATGCCCGATTGAAACTCCAGAGGGTCCGAATATCGGCCTGATAGCTTCTTTGTCGACATACGCACGGATCAACAATCATGGTTTTGTTGAAACTCCGTACCGCATTGTTCAGGAAGGCAAAGTGACCAATGAAGTCCGTTTCTTCTCCGCACTTGAGGAAGAGGGGCATGCAATCGCCCAGGCAAACGCTGAAATCGACGCTGACGGACGATTCGTCAACGATTATAATTCAGCACGTAAAAGCGGTGAATTTATCCTTGTCCATCGGGACGAAATTGCTCTGATGGATGTTGCTCCGATCCAGTTGGTATCGGTAGCTGCTGCTCTGATCCCATTCCTGGAGAACGATGATGCCAACCGGGCCCTGATGGGTTCAAACATGCAGCGGCAGGCGGTTCCGTTGCTTCGTGCCGACTCCCCATTAGTTGGAACCGGTATGGAACGCATCGTAGCCCGGGATTCCGGCGTTTCAGTCATTGCCAAACACAATGGCGAAGTTGAATCAGTAGATGCCGCACGAATTGTTGTGAAGATTGATGAAAATGAAATTGATGAAAACGGTACCGGTGTGGATATCTACAACCTGATCAAATTTGCTCGTTCCAACCAGAACACCTGCATTAACAACAAGCCGGTAGTCAAAGTTGGTGACAAGGTCAAGCGTGGAGCCGTAATCGCCGACGGGCCATCAACCGACATGGGTGAACTGGCCCTTGGGCAGAATATCGTCGTTGCGTTTATGCCGTGGGGTGGCTACAACTACGAGGATTCGATCCTGATCTCTGAAAAACTTATCAAGGATGACCGTTACACATCCATCCACATTGAAGAATTTGAGTGTGTGGCCCGAGATACCAAGCTCGGCAAAGAGGAAATCACTTCTGATATTCCGAACCTTGGAGAGGAAACGCTTAAGGATCTCGATGAATCAGGTATCATCCGTATCGGTGCTGAAGTAAAATCGGGGGATATTCTGGTTGGCAAGATCACACCAAAAGGGGAGACTCAACTCTCTCCCGAGGAAAAACTTCTGCGTGCTATTTTCGGAGAAAAAGCCGGCGACGTTCGCGATACTTCGCTCACCGTCCCTCCAGGTGTTGAGGGAACGGTTATCGGCGCCAAAATTTTCTCCCGCAAAGGCAATGACAAGGACTCCCGAACCGAGTTGATCGAGAAAGCTGAAGAGGACAAACTGCGCAAGGATGAACAGGACGAAATCCGGATCATCCGTGACTCTGCTATCGGCAAGATGAAACGTCTATTGGTCGGGAAAACTCTCGCAGTTAAACTTGAAGACAGCAAAGGGGGTCTTGTTCTTGCGAAGGGCAAGCAGATCACAGAAGAATCTTTGCTGAATCTTGCAAGTTCGGTCTGGAGTACCATTTCAGTAAGTGATGACAGCGAAACAGATGACAAAAATCATCAGATTATTGAAACCCTGAACCGCCAAATCGACCTTATTCACAACGTTTTTGAAGATAAAATTCAAAAACTGAAGCGCGGTGACGATCTTCCGCCAGGCGTAATCAAGATGGTCAAGATTTACATTTCTATTAAACGCAAGCTGCAGGTCGGGGATAAAATGGCCGGTCGCCACGGTAACAAGGGTGTCGTTTCCCGAATTCTACCGGAAGAAGATATGCCGTACATGGAAGATGGCCGTCCGGTGGAGATAGTTCTTAATCCGCTCGGCGTACCGTCACGTATGAACGTCGGCCAGATCCTGGAGACACATCTGGGATGGGCGGCAAAGGGCATCGGCTGGAAAATTGAGGATATGCTTGAAAAACAGACCTCTGACGAAAACTTGAAACTGTATCTTAAAGATGTCTATGGTGATGACGAAGTAGGGGCATTTATTGACGGCCTTGATCGTACGGAATTACTTAAGGTTGCCCGTCGTCTTCAACGTGGCGTAGCGATGGCTTCCCCGGTTTTTGAGGGGGCCACTGAAGCACAGATCAAGGCTATGCTCGGAAAAGCCAATTTACATTCGTCCGGTCAGGTCACTCTGTTTGATGGACGTACCGGAGAACCTTTTGACAATAAAGTTACCGTCGGCGTCATGTACGTACTGAAGCTTCATCATCTTGTTGATGACAAGATTCACGCACGTTCAATCGGACCATACAGTCTCGTTACCCAGCAGCCTCTTGGCGGCAAGGCACAATTCGGGGGGCAGAGACTCGGAGAGATGGAAGTGTGGGCCATGGAAGCATATGGTGCGGCTCATGCCCTTCAGGAATTCCTGACCGTTAAGTCGGATGATGTTTCCGGACGTACCCGCATGTATGAAGCGATCGTTAAGGGCAAACACACCTTGGAGCCCGGATTGCCAGAATCATTCAACGTTCTCATAAAGGAACTTCAGTCCCTCTGCCTGGATGTTGATCTGCTCGAAGGTGAAGAAGAACAATAAGGATTTCCTGGCCGGAGTCTGTATCATCAGACATGCGGCTTCAGACTAACGGAGGAGAGCATTGTGGAAGATTATTTTAGCTTTTTTGATAAACCAAAAGATCCACTCCACTTTTCAGCTATACGCATTTCGATTTCATCTCCCGATAAAATTCGGGAGCGTTCTCATGGTGAAGTAAAAAAACCTGAGACCATCAACTATCGTACATTTAAACCGGAGAGAGACGGTCTTTTCTGTGCCAAGATATTTGGCCCGACAAAAGATTATGAGTGCAACTGCGGCAAGTACAAAAGGATGAAACATCGTGGCATCATCTGTGAAAAATGCGGAGTTGAAGTCATTCCTTCAAAAGTGCGCCGTGAACGTCTGGGGCACATTGACCTTGCTACTCCCGTAGCCCATATCTGGTTTCTGAAGTCACTACCTTCCCGAATAGGAAACCTGCTGGATATCACTCTGAAAGACCTGGAAAAAGTTCTCTACTTTGAAGGGTTCGTCATAAGTGACCCGAAGAACACCCCATTGCAATTTTGCGAAGTAATGTCGGAAGATAAATATATCAAGATGCAGCAGGAATACGGATCTGACGCATTTTCAGGCGGCATGGGCGCGGAAGCAATCCGCGAGTGTCTTCGTGCTCTTAAACTTGAGGACCTTGCCGTATCGCTCCGGTCAGAAATGGTTGAGTCTACCAGTGAAGCAAAACGCAAGAAGACCGCCAAACGGCTTAAAGTCGTTGAGGCTTTCCGTCATTCCGGTAACAAACCGGAGTGGATGATTCTTGAATGTATCCCGGTTCTTCCTCCCGAATTGCGCCCCCTGGTACCTCTGGACGGTGGCCGATTTGCGACATCCGATCTGAACGATCTGTATCGTCGCGTCATAAACCGGAACAATCGATTGAAACGTCTTTGTGAACTGCAGGCTCCCGAAGTCATTATACGTAACGAAAAACGCATGCTTCAGGAAGCGGTGGATGCCCTTTTTGACAACGGGCGACGCGGCCGTGCCATCGCCGGTCCGAACAAACGTCCGCTCAAATCCCTTTCCGATATGCTTAAGGGAAAGTCAGGGCGCTTCCGTCAGAATCTTCTTGGTAAACGAGTCGATTACTCCGGCCGCTCGGTTATTGTTGTCGGACCGGAACTCAAACTGCATCAATGCGGTCTTCCTAAAAAGATGGCACTGGAGCTGTTCAAACCTTTTATCTACAATAAACTTGAAGAACGCGGCTTCGTTACTACCATCAAAAGCGCTAAAAAAATGGTTGAAAAGGAACGCCCGGAAGTATGGGATGTCTTGGAAGAGGTTATCAAAGAGCACCCTGTAATGCTCAACCGTGCCCCGACCCTCCACCGCCTTGGCATTCAGGCTTTCGAGCCGGTTTTGATCGAAGGCAAGGCTATTCAGCTGCATCCGCTTGTCTGCACCGCTTTCAACGCCGACTTCGACGGTGACCAAATGGCTGTTCATCTGCCACTCTCCATTGAGAGCCAGGTTGAGGCCCGTGTTCTGATGATGTCTACCAACAATATACTTTCGCCTGCCAACGGCAAGCCGATCATTGTACCGTCTCAGGATATGGTTCTTGGGGCGTACTACATGACCCGTGACAGAATTAACGCCAAAGGGGAATATTACCGACCGACTGAGCAGGAACTTTTGGCGGGAATAAATGTTTCCGGATGTTTTTCATCACCGGAGGAAGTACGAATAGCATTCGATGCCGGTGAGATAGCTATGCAGGCATTGATCAAAGTTCGCATGAAAAATCTGACCACTGATGAGAAAGCCCAGATGATTGACACCACTGCAGGACGTATACTGCTGCGTGATGTCCTCCCTGCTGCAGTGCCGTTTTCCACCATAAACAAGGTTATGACGAAAAAAGAACTGTCAAACCTAGTTGATACCTGTTATCGCCTGTCTGACAGCAAGGAAACCGTACTTCTGGCAGACCGTCTCAAGGAAATCGGTTTCAAGTATGCGAATCTTGCCGGCATCTCCATCTGTCTGGATGACATGGTCATTCCGGAGGGCAAGCCGGCTATTATTGAAAAAGCCCATGAAGAAGTAACCGAAATTCAGAACCAGTATACTGAAGGCCTCATTACTGATGGCGAGCGTTACAACAAGGTTATTGATATTTGGGCAAAAGCAACGGAAGAAATTGCCACCGAGATGCTTGATAACCTTTCAAAAGAAATTGTCACCGCACGCGATGGCAGCAAAGTCGAAACATCTTCATTCAATGCCATCCATATGATGGCTGATTCTGGGGCTCGTGGTTCTGCACAGCAGATTCGCCAGCTTGCAGGTATGCGTGGTTTGATGGCCAAACCTTCCGGCGAGATCATTGAAACCCCGATCACCGCAAACTTCCGCGAAGGGTTGACAGTTCTCCAGTATTTCATCTCTACCCACGGCGCCCGTAAAGGTCTGGCTGATACGGCTCTAAAAACCGCCAACTCCGGCTACCTGACCCGCCGCCTGGTCGATGTTGCTCAGGATGCTATTATCACTGAAACTGATTGCGGAACGTTGGACGGTCTGATTGTATCCTCGCTGACAGAAGGCGGGGAAATCATTGAGCCTATTGGTGATCGTATCCTTGGGCGTGTAGCCTTGGACGATATCCACGACCCCTTAACTGATGAAATACTGATTGAGATGAATCAGGAAATTGATGAATATCTTGTTAAGCGGGTAGAAGATGCAGGGATTGAGAAAGTTAAAATCCGATCTGTTCTTACCTGCCAGAGCAAGCGCGGTATTTGTGGCAAGTGTTATGGACGAGACCTCGCTCGCGGCCATAGCGTCAATATGGGTGAAGCGGTTGGAGTAATCGCAGCTCAGTCGATTGGTGAGCCGGGTACACAGCTAACCATGCGGACCTTCCATATCGGTGGTACCGCTTCCCGGCACGCTGAGCAAACATCTCTTGAAGCGCGTGCCGATGGTGTTATCAAATATATTAACGTCAATACCGTTATTAACAATGATGGACACCATATTGTCATGAATCGCAATGGCGAGATCGCTGTAATTGATGATACCGGCCGCGAGCGTGAGAAATACACTGTTGTCTACGGTGCAAAGATCAAAATTGTTCCGGGCGGAGCTGTTAAGCAGGGAGCTACTCTTGCAGAGTGGGACCCCTATACTATGCCGATTCTTACCGAAGTTGCCGGCCGGGTCAAGTTCGCCGACATACTCGAAGGCGTAACAATGGAAGAACAGCTTGATGATGTAACCGGCCTTTCCCGTAAGGTTATTATCGAGACAAAAGATACCGACAAGCGTCCTCGAATCGCCATTAAAGATGCAACAGGCGAAGGTGGCGGCACTATCGGCCGTTACTTCCTCCCAGCTGGCGCGAATATTTCAGTCACAGATGACGCCATAATAAGCGCGGGTGATATTATTGCCAAGATTCCTCGTGAAACAACCAAAACGAAGGATATTACCGGTGGGTTGCCGCGTGTAGCCGAACTTTTTGAAGCACGTAAACCGAAGGACTTTGCTGTTATTACCGAGATTGATGGCCGCGTGTCATACGGTAAAGATGCCAAAGGCAAGCGAAAAGTTATTGTCACTCCGGAACTCGGCGAGCCGAAAGAATATTTGATCCCAAAAGGTAAACATATCAGTGTTCACGAAGGCGATCATGTCCGTGCCGGTGAACCGCTCATGGATGGTTCATCTAACCCTCACGATATTCTGCGGGTTCTTGGAGTCAAGGAGCTAGCGAAATACCTGGTGGATGAAGTTCAGGAAGTATATCGTCTGCAGGGTGTCAAGATCAACGATAAGCATATTGAAGTTATTGTTCGTCAGATGCTGCGGCGCGTTCGCATCAAAGATACCGGTGACACCAGTCTTCTGGTAGATGACCAGATAGAACGCTGGGTATTTGAACAGGAAAACGATAAAGCTTTCCGTGAGGGAAAACGCCCGGCGGTTGCCGAACCTTTGCTGCTCGGAATTACAAAGGCATCGCTTTCAACCGAGTCATTTATTTCGGCCGCTTCCTTCCAGGAAACGACTAAAGTACTGACTCAGGCAGCAATTGAAGGAAAGATTGACTACCTGCGCGGACTCAAAGAGAATGTTATCATGGGGCGTTTGATACCTGCAGGTACCGGAATAGCACGCTATCGCAATTTACGTTTGCAGGCTGAATCACTTGCACCAAAAGAAGGCGAAGTTAAAGAAGTGCCGGTTTTAGATGTCGGTGAGGTCGATTTAAAAGCTGCATAATCAGACTTTAAGCGGAAGTGTTGTACTCAACGGCCGGAAGTTAACTTTCCGGCCGTTTTTTATATGTTAATACCGCTCTTTCCGATAAGTCTTTTCCAGCTCTTTCAATGCTCCGGGCGACCAACCAACCCACAGCCGCCCCCATTTTTCAGATGATATTTCTGGTGATACTCTTCAGCCTCCCAAAAGATTGCGGCAGGAACAATCTGAGTAGCGATCGAACGTCGAAACGTGTGTCCGCTTTCCAAAGAAGCGAGAGAAGAGAGGGCAAGTTCATGTTGTACCTCTGAGTGATAGAAAATCGCCGAACGATATTGTTCTCCGAAATCCGGCCCTTGTCTGTTTACCTGGGTGGGATCATGACATTCCCAAAAAACCTTAAGCAGGTCGGAATAGCTGATCCGATCTGAATCATAGGTTACTTCGACCGCTTCAGCATGACCGGTATTGAGAGTACAGACGTCGCGATACTTCGGGCTGCCGGTATGTCCTCCGCAGTATCCAACCCGTGTTGCTACGACCCCCGGAACAGCAGAAAAAACATCCTCTATGCCCCAAAAACACCCGGCTGCAAACGTGGCTAATTCATTCATGTTGTCTCCCCCAAACCCTGGTTATCAGGATACGTGTGTTAACTAAATGATTTCCTACCATTCCTTTCGTACTAAGAACTTTGAATACGTCTTCTGACAAACGTAACAAAAAAGGCCCCGAAGGGCCCCGTTTGAAACTACATCAATTTTTCCATCTCCTCTTCAGAAATATCGAAGTTGGCATAGACATTCTGAACATCATCGTTATCTTCCAACTTATCCATTAGTTTGAGCATGCTTTCGGCCTGCTTCCCTTCAAGTTTGACCTGAGTTTGTGGAATCATAGTTACCTCGGCACTGATGTGTTTGAAACCTTTAGCAGCCAATGCCTCTCGCACCTCAATAAAAGATGGCGGTTCAGATGTTACCTCATAACAATCATCCTGCTCGGCAACATCTTCCGCACCCGCTTCAAGTGCAGCTTCAAAAAGCTGATCAAAATCAACCGATTTATCATAGCCGATCACCCCTTTTTTGCTGAATATCCAGGAAACGCACCCGGCTTCACCCATGTTGCCGTTACTCTTTGAAAAAATACTGCGGATATCTGAAACAGAACGATTACGGTTTTCGGTCAATACTTCAACCAGAACAGCTGCGCCGCCTGGGCCATACCCCTCATATACAATTTCCTCGTAAGTGACCCCCTCCATACCTCCAGCGCCCTTCTTGATGGCCCGCTCGATGTTGTCTTTCGGCATGTTTTCGGCCTTAGCCTTGTCAACAGCAGTACGCAGTCGAGGGTTGGCACCAAGATCAGCCCCGCCAAGCTTTGCAGCAACAGAAATCTCCTTGATAAACTTGGTAAACAACTTACCACGCTTTGCGTCAGCAGCACCTTTTTTATGTTTGATAGTACTCCACTTATTATGACCCGACATCGTTCAAGCTCCTTTGGGAAAGTTTATTACATGCATATTTATTATCTAAAAACGAGGAATACTAGCATGCGTGGCAATACCTGTCCAGAGAGAATTTAGCCAATAACGCTTCAACTTGACTTGATAAAAAGTCATAAACTGCCCTTATTTTCAGCATTTGTTGAAGCCATCACGTTCCCGAATAATTGCCGCTGATCAAAACAAGACGGCCTCCATCTTCGCGATAGCTCTGTCTGCGATAAATCGTATGAATATAATCTATAAGAGAAAATAGAGATTGACATCAGAGCAGAATATTCGTTATAAAGACTACTTGATTGACCAGCGGCGCGTTATCCAAGAGGCTAGGAGCCGGTCTGCAAAACCGTTAACGTCGGTTCGAATCCGACACGCGCCTCCAATTTCCACTGCATCGAATACGAAAGGCCATGCTGTTAAGCATGGCCTTTTTCAGTCCCGAAGAAAGATGCGACCAGTGCAACCGGTCTGCTTCCAAGGCTATTTGGCGTTCTCATCCAGCAGGTAATTCATAAACACGACAATATCCCGTATCTGCTTCTTATCCATATCAGAATTCGGTTTTCGCAGCATTTTAATCCCGTATGCTTTTACCGCCTGCTTGTTAAACGGCTGACCAGTTATAGGGGCCCTGCCAGTTTGAACAGCGATCACAGTACGCTCCATCGTATGACACTTGATGCATTTCACCTGCATGAGATCAAATGAGGGCTTGTACATTTCTGGAATACTGTCAGCACTAAAGTTCATTTTTGCGCCTCGCCCGGAAACCTTCACTCGCGCTTCAGCAATTGAATATACTGAAAGTGCCATTAGTACTGCGAGAGTTACATACCTTTTCATAGATGCTCCTTAAAACGTCATAAATAGTATATCAGAGAAAGAAGAACTATCCAGTTGAGGCTTAAATAAATTAGAAACTGAAAGTGACGCCAAGTGTTCCAACCTGGTTGGAAATATCAGTGTTTCCGGTTGCTTTCCAGGAAGTCCCGGTTTCATGCTTGTATTCAGCTACAATTTTCAGGTTTTCTATCGGGTTATACGCAAGGGTCGGAATATAGCGATCAACAATATTAACGCCATCATCCTGATATTCATAACGGAACGAACCAATCAGATTCTGCAGAATGGTATATTCACCCTCTACAGCAAAAACATACGTTTTTACAGTCGGCAGTGAACCATTTAACGCGGCATTATCATCATTGCCGATTACACCTGACACCTTCAGCCTGAACAGTTTATAGAGCAGATCAAGGTCGCCGCCCGCGCGATAATATTCGTTTTTACGGGGTATTACCCCTGCGACAGTATTAGGATCGCCATTTGTTCCGACGTAGCCGTAACCTCCAATAGTAACGGTTAGATAATCAAAAATACTGTCTTCCTTGTTCAGATCAATTTCCGGCTCATTGGCGAGGTAATCGGCCCCACCGAACTTAACGGAAGTATGTACATACCATTCCTTGGCATTCTGAAACTTGCGGTTAACAATGCCCCCTGCCATAAAGAGACGGTTGGCAATAATCATGTTGGCTTCTACAGCATCCTGAGGCTGCTCAGCTTTAAAAAGTGATGAGCCGACGGTGTATGCGTAGGTAGCATAGGAATTGGTGGTGGACAGCTTATTGTTTGACTTCCAGAGACCGAGTTTTGGTTGGAATCGTCCAATCTTAACATTAATAGGTGTTTCAAGAGCGTGGCGCCAGATGACAAAAAGTTCTCCGATGTCGTCCTTAACCGTCATATTGGTCGGAGTCTGTGACGTATTGGTAATTCCGGCGGCATTCTCGGTGTAGACCAGATATGTGCCGAAGAAGCCGGCCTTCTCGTTGAAATTACCGCCGGCGTTGAGCTTCAGACTGCGGGTTGACATATCATATTCATTTGGCTGACTACGGTTATAGGTGCCATGAATATTAGCGGTAAATGAAATCGGCAACAGTTCGGGCACGCCGGAAAGAGCAATACCCTCAGACTTGGCTTCTCCGCCACCAGCTGTAGCGGCGCTCCCATCTGCCGCGGCATTTTGTGCAGAAGCCGTC
>JANNLB010000193.1:0-11234 GCA_031396605.1 Geobacter sp.
ATTTCATAACATGCGTTGCCATAAAAAACAGGGACCCAACCCTTCGGCAAAGTCCCTGTTTTATTATTGGTCGGTGCGACAAGATTTGAACTTGCGACCACTAGACCCCCAGTCTAGTGCGCTACCAGGCTGCGCTACGCACCGAAAAACAACTACAATAAATCTCGTAACACTTTCAGTTCCTGACGAACTGATTTCAAAATTTCACTGTAATCAGCATCTACCACACTATCTGAAAGTTCTTCCGTTTTAACCAGTTTCCCCTTTGTAGTGATACGTTTTTTTACGCCCTCAATAGTAAACTTTTCATCGTACAACAAATGTTTGACCTGCAAAACGAGATCTACTTCATTTTTTGAGTACAACCGTTGTCCGGAACTGCTTTTAACCGGTTTCAAAAACGGAAACTCCGTCTCCCAAAATCGAAGCACAGATGTTCTCACACCGGCAACTTCAGCTACTTCACCAATTTTATAATACAATTTTTCAGAACCTGTTGAAGCCATAGCGGAATATGCCTGCACTGCAACCTATTTAACTTCCGTGTTTATTGCATTTTTTAACACCTGACTTGGCTTGAATGTCAGGATTCTACGAGCATTTATTGTAATGGTTTCGCCAGTTTGCGGATTACGGCCGCGACGGTCGGCCTTCTGTTTCACAACAAAATTTCCAAATCCGGCAATTTTTATTTTTTCACCGGATTCCAACGTTAACTTAAGAAGTCCGAAGACCGTTTCTACCATCTCGGCTGATTCTTTTTTTGAAAAACCGATCCTCTGATGAATACGTTCAACTATGTCTGCTTTTGTCACAATTACCTCCACCTTTATCGGTTAATACACTGAATCAAAAGGAGAAATTTTATAGCATAGGAGCATCTATTACGCAATAAATTTTATCGCACCGTCACCTGTAATTTATCTGTCAAATTGGTAATAATTTTATTGTGGAGCGTGGAGATCTCTTCTTCGGCAAGTGTACGCTCAAAAGAACGGTATCTGATGCGCACTGCAATACTTTTATGCCCTTCAGGCACCCCTTTTCCGCGATAGACATCGAATATCTGAACGTGCTCAATCTCTTTTGATTTTTCCGCCCGGATACATTCAACAATCTTTACCGTCGCAAGTTTCTCCGGAATCAGCATGGCAATATCACGCGTACTGTCTGGAAAACGGGAAGGAGCCGTTATCGTTTTTTTAGTACGCGACAATTTTACTAACTTTTCAAAATCAAGTTCAAAACAATACACCGGTTTTTCAATTTCAAAGTTCTTTTGGACTGTCGGATGCAATTCCCCTGCAGAACCGATACACTCACGGCCCGCAAAAATACGGCATGATTTACCGGGGTAATAATAAGGTTCAGGATTTTCGGTTACCCATGAAATCCCGCCGATTTCGAGAAAATCAAGGACCGCTTCAACAACCCCCTTGACGTCAAAAAAATCAACCAGCTCATGTGGGCGACTCCACCCGTCACCATCACGGGATCCGGTTATGGCTCCAACAACACAAAGTGGTTCCCGAGGCATGCTATCCCCTTCACCGGGAAGGTAAATACGCCTCATTTCGAATAGTTTAAGCTCTAGAGAGCGAAAATTCATATTTTTTGCAGTAGTTTCCAGCAACCCGGGCAACAGCGTGGTTCGCATTACTGACTGCTCATCAACCAGCGGGTTGGCCAGTTTGATGGCACAACGGCGCGGATCGTCATCATTCAAGAGGAGCTTGCCGGCGGCTTCGGGAGCAGTAAAACTGAAATTAATTATTTCAGTCATACCGTTGTTGACGAGTAAATCCCGTACCTGCTTTTCAATTTCCTGATGTCGTGTCGGTCTGTCCGAAACAACGCGCGCAATCGGCATGGTTGCAGGAATTTTATCATATCCGTTCAGACGGGCAATCTCTTCAATAAGATCAATTTCACGTTCGATATCGATTCGGTAGTGTGGCGGTATTACTTTCACCGACGCATCGTCTCCAGGTGAAACAATGCAATCCAGGCGGGTCAGAATATCAATAATAGCTTCCCGCTCCAGGGTAATGCCGATCAGATCATTTGCCTTTTCGGGGCGGAACGTGATTGCCGCCCGTTCCCTTTTGCCCGGATATACATCGAGGGCTCCCCTGGTCAGAACTCCGCCGGCTAATTCGACGATCAGGGAGGCTGCCCGGTCCAGGGCCTGTACTACGTTGTCTATATCGATGCCACGTTCAAAACGATGGGAGGACTCGGTATGCAGGCCGAGACGTTTGGCCGTTTTTCGTATGGCGGAAGGCTTGAAAAAAGCACTTTCAAGAAGAATGGATGTCGTCGTGTTCTCGATCTCCGAATTCAATCCCCCCATGATGCCGGCCAGCGCAACAGGGCGCTCCGCGTCACATATGACGAGATCATCCGCGGTCAGTATCCGCTGTTGGTTATCGAGAGTGGTAAACGGTTCCCCCTCTTCTGCCGCGCGCACCACAATCCTTTTCCCGGAAATCCGGCTACAGTCAAATGCATGCAGCGGCTGTCCCAACTCCATCATGATCAGATTGGTTACATCGACGACATTATTGATTGTGCGGATCCCGATGGCATTAAGGCGTTTAACCAGCCATGCCGGTGATGGAGCTATTGTACAGCCTGAAATATACCGGGCTGCGTAGCGCGGACAGAGATCGGGATTTTTGATTGTCACTCCGATGACTGAATCTGTATGTTCAGAGCCTTCAATCAGAGGAGATTGCTGAGGGACTACCTTCAAACCAAGTTTTGCGGCGATATCGCGCGCAATGCCTATCACGCTCAAACAGTCTGAACGATTGGGAGTCAGGCCGATTTCAAAAAGAGTATCCTTGAGGCCGAGGGCGGTAAAAACTGGAGTCCCGAGTGGTGCAATGTCTGGCGGCAGCACGATGATTCCCGCACTCTCTTCGGACAGACCAAGCTCTTTATCGGAACAGAGCATTCCGCACGACTCTTCTCCGCGAATTTTTGACCGCTTGATTTTAAAGTCACCGGGAAGTACCGCGCCGATCTGAGCCAGAGCAACAGTATCTCCCTGTTTGAAGTTCTGGGCACCGCAGACGACATCCAGGACTTCCTTTCCATTGTTAACCCGGCATAGTGAGAGTTTATCGGCATTAGGATGCTGCCGCTTTTCTTCAACCAAGGCCACCACCACATCATCCAACCCGCTACCGAGCTTCTCCATTGACTCTACTTCAAGCCCGAGCATGGTCAGAAGCGCGGCAAGTTCATCAGGTGTCGCATCAAAATCTACAAATTCATTCAGCCAGTTGTACGTAACGTTCATATCAATGCACCATGAATGGAATAAATTTAGAACTGACGAAGAAAGCGCACATCGTTTTCGAAAAGGAGGCGCATGTCGGAAATGCCGTACTTTAACATTGCTATACGTTCGATTCCCATTCCGAAGGCAAAACCGGAAATATTTTCTGCATCATACTGTACATGGCGATATACCTCAGGATCAACCATGCCGGCACCAAGAATTTCAAGCCAGCCGCTGTTTTTACAGACTCTGCACCCTTTGCCGCAGCAGATGACACAGGCGATATCCACTTCGGCCGAAGGTTCGGTAAAGGGGAAATAACTGGGGCGAAGACGGACTCCGGTCTTTTGTCCGAACAGCTGGTTGGTGAAAACGGTAAGGATGCCCTTAAGGTCGCCAAATGTCACCTTGGAGTCGACCATTAACCCTTCTATCTGATGAAACATCGGAGAGTGGGTCGCATCTGAATCACAACGATATACGGTTCCCGGAGCAATGATGCGCACCGGAGGCTTCTGTTTAAGCATGGTGCGAATCTGTACCGGTGAGGTATGAGTCCGCAGCAGCAGGTTATTTTCTACAAAGAAGGTATCCTGCATATCACGGGCGGGATGCTCGGGCGGGAAGTTGAGCGCTTCAAAATTGTACCAGTCATGTTCAATCTCCGGCCCCTCGGCAACTGCGAATCCGAGCCCGGCAAAAATCGAGCAGACCTCTTCAATAACAAGGGAGACCGGGTGTTTAGTGCCTTTTACCGGGCGACGTCCGGGAAGAGAAATGTCAACCCGCTCGGATTGAAGTCGATCGGCAATAACCTTTTCCTGTGCTGACTCCATAGCAGAGGCAAGAGCCGATTCAATGTCATCACGGACGGAGTTAACCAACATCCCGACAATGGGACGTTCCTCCATTGGCAGAGAACCAAGGCCTTTCATCAATGCCGTTAGTTCGCCTTTACGGCCAAGCAGGCTGATACGTATATCCTGAAGTTGCTCCACCGAGGACGCTGTTGCAACAGCCTGCAGGGCACTATTTCTCAATTGCTCAAGTTGTTCCCGCATATGTATTACCTTTAGACATACGTTATTCCATTTCCAAATCAAAGCGCTATCTTCGTTGGCTCGTCTTCGGCTCCTAAACGTAATTATCTGTACGCCTTCGTCGCCTCAATCCTCTCCGCCTTGATTTCATCTTTTATTTGAAATTGGTATTAGTGATCAGGTACGCGCTGTACAAAAAAGGGAATGGGAACCTGTCCCATTCCCTTTCCAAAATAAACCTGCAAAATGCCTAGATTCCAGCCTTGGCAAGCGCCGCTATCTGTGCGAACCCGTTCGGATCAGTCACGGCAATGTCGGCCAATACTTTACGGTCAATCTGCACATCGGCCTTTTTGAGGCCGAAGATAAACTTGCTGTACGACAGACCATTGATGCGTGAAGCAGCATTGATTCGTACAATCCAAAGACTGCGAAAATCACGTTTTTTGACGCGACGGTCACGGAAGGCATAATTTAAAGCCCGGTCTACCGCTTCCGTCGCACTGCGAAACAACTTGCTGCGTGCGCCACGGTAACCTTTAGCCAGTTTCAATACCTTGTTGCGTCTGCGTCTCGCTTTAAATCCTCTTTTTACTCTTGCCATACGTAACTACTCCTTCGTTGCTGAATTGGCCAGATCCATAAGGGGAGACAATTTCCTCATGGTTCTTGGCATTATGCTTCCCTTCACATGAATGAGAAGAGAAAACTGGTTATTTGTAAGGAATCAAACGGGCGATATTCTTCTGGTCTACAGCTGCCACCATAGAACCACCACGAAGATTCCGCTTACGTTTACGGCTCATGGGTGTCAAAATGTGACTAGTGAAAGCGCACCCACACTTAATGCGTCCGGACGCTGTTTTTTTGAAGCGTTTTGCTGCGCCACGGTTGGTTTTAATCTTTGGCATAAGAAACTCCTTCTTCGTTATAAGAACTTACCTGTCAAGGCATTTCTGTAATTATTTTTTCGGTTTTGGTGCGACAATCATATACATGTTACGCCCTTCAACCCGGGGTTGATTTTCGATAACGCACACATCTTGCAATTCTTTCGCAACTTTTTCAATCACCGCTCGACCGACATCCATATGAGTAATTTCACGGCCACGAAATACAAGCGTAATTTTCGCTTTATTGCCTTCTTCCAGGAAGCGCTTAACGTTATTTATTTTAAACTCAAGGTCATGGCTGTCTGTCTTCGGTCGTAACTTTACTTCCTTCAGCAGCACATGAACCTGTTTCTTTTTTGCTTCCTGAAGTTTTTTGCTCTGCTGATATTTGAACTTGCCATAGTCCATTATCCTGCAGACGGGTGGAACTGCCGTAGGTGAAACTTCAACAAGATCCAACTGCTGTTGTTCGGCCAGTTCAAGCGCCTGCGAAAGAGAAAGCACACCCAGCGCCTCTCCAGTTGCACCAATGACACGAACTTCAGAAACTCTGATGGCCTGATTAATATTGACGGTCGGTTTTGCTATGGCGACACCTCCTGACAGCAGTTTATTCTTCGCGGCTATCTGACATATATCTTATTTATAATTCTTACATTCCTGGGTTACAAAATTCACAAACGCTTCAGGTTTCATTGCGGGGAGGTTCTTGCCGTCGCGATAGCGAGGCGTGACTGTGCCCTGTTCAACTTCCTTATCACCAATTACCAACATGTAGGGAATCTTCTGGAGCTGGGCCTCACGAATTTTGAAACTCAGCTTTTCATTACGGACATCACGTTCAACACGTATTCCGGCATCACGCAACTGCCTGTAGACTTCCTGAGCATATGATATCTGGTTATCCGTTACGGTAACAACAATCGCTTGAACCGGAGAAATCCAGAGCGGGAAACTACCGGCGAAGTGTTCAATAAGAACACCGATGAACCGTTCAATCGAACCGAGGATCACACGATGCACCATGATGGGACGTTTACGCTCACCATCAGATGCAACATAGGTTAGATCAAAACGCTCCGGAAGGGTAAAATCGCATTGGATAGTAGCACACTGCCATCTCCTGTCAAGACAATCGCGCAGTTTTATGTCTATTTTAGGCCCATAAAACGCGCCATCACCCTTATTTATCTCGTAGGGGCGGCCGGAGTCCTTCAAAGCCGACAGCAAGGCTCCCGTAGCCTGTTCCCAGTCAGAATCTGATCCGATCGATTTTTCCGGGCGAGTTGAAAGCTCCATTTCATATTCAAAACCAAAAATGGTCATCACATCGTTGACGAACGCGATTACTCCTTTGATTTCGGCATCCAGCTGTTCAGGGGTGCAGAGTATGTGGGCATCATCCTGGGTGAAGCATCGTACCCGCATGAGTCCATGGAGTACTCCGGCCCGTTCATGGCGATGCACCGTCCCGAGTTCAAAATAGCGGAGAGGAAGATCACGGTAACTCCGGAGCCGGGACTTGTAGATCATCATGTGGGAGAGGCAGTTCATCGGCTTGATGCCGTAACTCTGCTCGTCTACCTCGGTGAAATACATATTTTCACGGTAATTCTCGTAATGACCGGAACGCTGCCAGAGCTCGCTCTTGAGAATCTGCGGACCAACGACAATATCGTAATCCCGCTTTAAATGTTCTTTGCGCTCAAAATCTTCAAGAACCGTGCGCAGCATGGCGCCTTTGGGATGCCAGATCGGGAAACCGGCGCCAACTTCGTCAGAGAATGAAAAAAGATCAAGTTCCCTGCCGATTTTGCGGTGATCTCGCCGTTTTGCCTCTTCAAGACGATTCAAATATGCATCAAGTTCTTTTTTATCGGTAAAAGCGGTTCCGTAAATGCGCTGAAGCATGCGATTCTTTTCGTCTCCCCGCCAGTAGGCGCCGGCAATCGAAAGAAGCTTGAATGCCTTGATCTTCGCCGTAGAGGGAAGATGCGGGCCGCGACAGAGATCCGCAAACGTGCCCTGGCTATACACCGAAACTGTCTCAACACCAAGATCATTGATCAACTCGGTTTTGTACGGTTCCCCCATCGTTTCGAACATGCTGATTGCATCGGCACTGGAATACTCGCGGCGCTCAATTTTCTGATCAGCAGATGCCAGCGACAGCATTTTTTCTTCGATACGCTCCAGATCTTCCGGTGTAAACGGCTTTTCCACGTCAAAATCGTAATAAAAACCGGTTTCGATGGCGGGGCCGATCGTAACCTTGGCCTGGGGAAAAAGCTCCTTTACGGCCTGAGCCATCAGATGCGAGGTTGAGTGGCGAATGATCTCAAGGGCTTCCGGGCTTTTTTCGGTAACAATTTCAACACTGTCGCCATCAGCCAGATTGGAAGAAAGATCTACCAACTGCCCATTAATCTTTCCTGCCAACGCAGCTTTGGCAAGACCGGCGCCTATTGAGGCCGCCAAATCAAATACCGTAGCGCCCTCGGGCAGCTCGCGAGAAGAATTATCCGGAAGTGTAATTGAAATAGTAGCCATAAAATATTCCCTTTATGAGGACAAACAGAAAAGGCATCGATACATCGATGCCTGCATCCTGCTCGCTTCATCTCTGCTTGATAATGGTAGGCGCGGGCGGTGTCGAACCGCCGACCTCTACCGTGTCAGGGTAGCGCTCTCCCGCTGAGCTACGCGCCTACATCAAAAAGCTGGAGAGTAATAGCAAGTTGCGTCATATATGTCAAGTGGATTTTATCGTCTTGAGTTACTGTTTGACCAGCCGGGCAACGTTTTCTACATGCACTGTCTGTGGAAACATATCAACCGGTTGAATTTCAGGACAGAGATATCCCAGTTTGCTCAGGATATCCAGATCCCGAGCAAGACTCTGCGGTGAGCAGGATACATAGATTATTGATTTCGATCCGAGCGCTGCAACCCGCTCCAGCACGCTTTTATCACACCCTTTACGGGGTGGGTTTAACACCGCCACATCAACCAGGAGCCGCTCTTTTGACATTTCATCAAGCAAAACGGCAACGTCTCCCGCTTCAAAGCGGCAGTTTCTGATGCCGTTTATCCGCGCGTTCATACTAGCATCGACCACGGCCTCTTCAACCACTTCAACACCGATCACATTTTTGGCAGATCCGGCCAGGAACAGTGCAATCCCGCCAATACCGCAGTACAGATCGAGCACCGTTTCAGACCCGGTAAGACCGGCCCATTCACGCACCTTGCTGTAAATCAGATTGGCGCCGCTATTATTGACCTGAAAAAAGGAACGAGGGGAAATTCTGAAGTCAACATCGCCAATTCGTTCCGTCAGATGCAGTTTTTTTGTCAGAAAATAATCTTTCTGACCCATGATCACGTTACCTTCGGTCGAGTTCACATTCTGGACAACGACATCAACCTCGGGCACCAGATCCTGTACAAAACGGCCCAGGTGATGAATTTCATTGAAGGAACGTTGAGATGTTACAAAAACCACCATCGCTTTTTTCTCATATGTAGAGACACGCACGACCAGATAGCGCAGCAGCCCCATTTTACTTTGTGGATTATAGACCTGCACCTTCCCTTTTTTGATGCCTTTTCTCACCGCCTCAACCACCTTGTCAATAAGTGGATGATGGATCGGACACTGTTCCAGATCGTAGACATCATGACTTGCACGTCGATAGATGCCGATAAACGGTTCCGAGAACTTACCGGCCACAGTCAACTTTGCTGTCGTGCGGTAATGGATCAGATTGTCCGGTGACAGCAGCGGATGCACCACTATCCCCGACAAACCGGGATATTTGGCCATCTCGGCCAGAATCATGCCGCGCTTCCAGTTTTTCTGTTCGGAATATTTCATGGCAATCAGAGGACAGCCGAAACAACCAGCACTTTCACGACAGGGGGGATTGCTACTCCGCAACGGTGATGGCTGCAGCAGCTTTTTCACATGGCAAAAAGCAGTACCGCCGGCGACATGGTCAATGCCGGCCAGTATGACATCACCGGGCAATGCTCCACCGACTTTGAATGTCATCCCCTCTTCGTTGCGTGACGTTCCGTAGCCGTCTTCATCCAGAGAGACTATACGAAGCTCCAAAACACTCTTACGGGTCAAAGGCACAAATGGTTTGACTACCGCGACCGCATCAGCAGGTTTTCCAGACGGTACATAAGTCGTTTTTGTCTTCGTTTGTTCAAATTTGTTATTTTTCTTCAAAGTTTTAATTCCCTTTTATGCAATCGTTTCCAGATATTCCCGGAACTTCATAAATGCTTGGGCACGGTGACTTACTCTGTTTTTCTCAGACAACGTCAGCTCGGCCATGCTCCGTTCAAAGCCATCCACCTGAAAAAGAGGATCATAGCCAAAGCCCCCTTCCCCCCTGGCTGCAGACAGAATCCGACCGGCGACCTTGCCGGTAAAAAGCCGTTCAACACCCTCGGGAGTCACAAATGCCAGCGCACAGACGAAAGCCGCCCGACGCTGTTCATCAGGAACATGCTGACATTCATTCAGCAGACAGGAGTTGTTGGCAGCATCTCCGGCGCCGGCGCCGGCGAACCGTGCCGAGAAAACGCCCGGGCGACCATTCAGGGCATCTACCACCAGACCGGAATCATCTCCAAGAGCCGGAAGCCCGGAATAAAGCGCCGCCTCACGAGCTTTTTTGAGGGCATTTTCCTCGAAAGTGGCCCCGTCTTCAACAGTTTCCGGAAAATCTACAAAATCGGCAGCACCGCTGATCCGATCAACCAGGCCGGCCAGTAACGCAGTGATTTCCAGTATTTTACCCTTATTACGGGTCGCTACCACCAAATGCTTCATGCGGCGAGCGCCTCCTGCTGGAATGCAAAGAGCTGTTGAACACCTGCAGCAGCAAGGTCACGCATAGAATCCATCTGGGCGCATGTAAACGGTTCCGCCTCGGCAGTACCCTGTACTTCCACAAAACGGCCGCTGGAGGTTATGACGAAATTCATATCAACTTCTGCAGAAGAATCCTCCACGTAATTCAGATCCAGCAGAGCTTCCCCCCCCACAATGCCGACACTGACCGCCGCGACAGCTTCCTTCAGCGGAATTTCTGCAAGGAGACCACGGGATTTCAGTGTCGCCAGGGCATCAACAAGAGCAATATACGCGCCGGTTATCGAGGCGGTGCGTGTTCCTCCATCCGCCTGAATGACATCACAATCGATATACACAGAGCGTTCGCCGAGCTTTTCAAGATCGGTCACCGCCCGCAGGGAACGGCCGATCAACCGTTGAATCTCAAGGGTGCGGCCGGTCTGCTTCCCTTTTGCCGCTTCACGTGGCGAGCGGGTATGTGTGGCACGCGGCAGCATGGCATATTCGGCGGTTACCCATCCGGTACCCTTTCCTCTCAGAAAAGGCGGCACTGATTCTTCCACTGATGCGGTACAAAGAACTTTGGTGTCGCCAAATTCGATCAGCACGGAGCCCTCGGCATGTTTGGTAAATCCGCGCGTTATTTTAATTGGACGTAAAGCGGTGGCGTTGCGACCGTCATTCCTCATACAGATAACTCCTCAGCCTCATGAAAATCAAAACGTGGAGCTGTTCATTAACCTGTCAGCGGTGCAGAGTCAAATAAAAAGGGAACCTGAATTCAGGTCCCCTCGAAGCTTCACTGTTAAATTCAATTATTTCTGACTATCCGAGATGCGTGTTGTTGTTTCTGGCCCGATTGGCAAGAATGGTGGAATCCAGCAGTTCTCCGCAGCAGGTACACTTCCAGGCATCGAAAGAACGGACAAAGTCATAAAACTTCTCAGCGAACATACGGCCTTTGCAACGTGGACAATGCATAGAATCCCCCCTGTTACTGTAATTAATCAAGACATCGGGGGTACTACATATTATATGCCAATCACGCAGGTCAGTTACGCCGGGGGCAAAATTAAATACATACAATCAGTATTTACAGTAGGTTAGAAGTAGCCACAGAGCATTCTGTATTTCTTTTCACT
>JANNLB010000230.1:0-17698 GCA_031396605.1 Geobacter sp.
CATCCCGACTTTTTCCGGCGGGTGGCCTTTGGCGGCACGATTGCTGCCGGCGAGACCTATATGGACGGCCTGTGGCACTGCAGCGACCTGACTGCGCTGGTACGGATCATGGTGCGCAATCAGGGGGCGCAGCAGCAGTTGGAGGGTGGAGTGGCGCGCATGATCGTCCCGCTGCGACGGCTGCTGCACCGGCTCAATGATAACACCCACAGCGGCAGCCGCAAAAATATCGCCGCCCACTACGACCTGGGCAATGATTTCTATCAGCTGTTTCTTGACCCGACCATGGCGTATTCCTGCGGCATCTTCGAACGGGCCGACAGCGGCCTGGAGGAGGCATCCCGGGCCAAGTTCGACCGCATCTGCCGCAAGCTGTGCCTGACTCCCGGCATGCAGGTTCTGGAGATCGGTACCGGCTGGGGCGGCTTTGCGATCCACGCCGCACAACATTACGGTTGTCACGTCACCACCACCACAATCTCGCAGCAGCAGCATGACCTGACAGCGGAGCGGATCTCGGCTGCCGGACTGGGCGGGCGGATCACCCTGCTGCAGAAGGACTACCGTGACCTGACCGGCCGGTTCGACCGGCTGGTCTCGATCGAGATGATCGAAGCGGTCGGCCACCGCCACCTGCCGAACTTCTTCCGGGTCTGCGCCGAGCGGCTGAAATCGGACGGCGCCGCACTGATCCAGGCCATCACCATGCCGGATCACCTCTATGAGCGTTACCTGAATGCCCCCGAATTCATCAACCGCTACATTTTTCCCGGCAGCTGTTGCCCGTCGCTGCATGCCATGTCTGATGCGGTGGCCCGCGCCACCGACCTGCAGCTGGTCCAGTTGGAGGATCTCTCCCCGCACTACGTCCGCACCCTGCAATCTTGGCGCAGTGCTTTTCACGCCAATCTGGAGCGGGTCAGGGAGATGGGGTTTGACGAGCGCTTTATCAGGATGTGGGACTATTATCTTAGCTACTGCGAAGGGGGATTTGCGGAGCGGTTTACCGGTGTACTACAGTTGCTGTTCAGCAAACCGGGGTGCCGGACTGAACCGATGCTGCCGCCGCTGGAAAGACCGAACAAGGGGAGCCAGCCATGAAACCTCTGACCCACAAGGCCGTCAACGTCATACTGTTCCAGGCAGCCTGGTTTGCGGCAGTTCTGGGAGCGGCACGTGGGATGCTCTGGCTCGGCCCCGTGGCTATGATACCGACCCTGGCGGTCCATCTGGCACTTCAGGAGAATCGGCGCGGTGAAGTAAAGCTGCTGCTGACGGCCTGCCTGCTCGGCTTCCTTTTCGACACTGCATTCGTGTGGGGAGGCGTTTTCACACCGCTGCAGCATCTTTTCCCCCGCCCTTTCAGTCCGCCATGGATGATCTGCCTCTGGCTGAACTTTGCCGCCACCCTGAATGTCTCCATGGCCTGGCTGCGGCGACGCTACCTGCTGGCGGCACTCTTCGGGGCGATCGGCGGGCCTCTGGCATATTACAGCGGCGCCAAACTGGGGGCGACCGAGGCACTGCCAACCACGACCGGGATGTTGCTGCTTGCGGTCGGCTGGGGACTCATGACACCGCTTTTATTCTGGCTTGCACGTGCACTTTCGGGTGGCAAAAAGACTCCCGAATAAGTCTTTACTGCTACCTATTCTTTCATAGCCCTGACCAATAGTTCATAATCTTCCAAGAGGGACTGCAAATCCTCCTCATGCTCAATTGAGCTGATCATTGCCAATATTTCTTTCTACGGAGGAAATAAATCGCGATTTCTTCTCTGTCAGAAGGAAATTTTGCTGCTTCTCCAGAAACAGTTCAATCTTCTCCCGGTTCTTTTTGAGCGGATTGTGCCGACCGCTCAACCAATTTGAAAGTTGTTCGGGATCGCGGCCCATGGTTTCACCCAGATGATCAAGGTTCATCCCATTTGCTCTCTTGTACCACGCAAGCCGACCCACTGTGTCATCCGGGCAGTCGAACGGAATATAACCTAGAAATTTGATAATTCTTGGATTATATTGCAGTTCTGGATCGGTGCCATGTTCCCAGTTCCAAATAGAGTGAGCAGCATATCGCCGAGGCGATCCAATACCGCAGCCTGGACAGGAAAACAGCATGAACAGAATACTTGTAACCGGTGCTGCCGGATTTATCGGCTTTCATCTTGCGCGGCGTCTGCTCCGGGAGGGGCATCAGGTGACCGGATTTGATAACCTGAACGACTACTATGACGTTGCCCTTAAAGAGGATCGACTTGCTATCCTGAAAGAGGTGGAGGGTTTTGCGTTTGTCCGGGGCGGCCTGGAGGATCGAGCATGTGTCGAAAGTCTGTTTCAGGACGGACAGTACGACTATGTGGTAAATCTCGGTGCACAGGCGGGAGTCCGCTATTCGCTTCAGAACCCTCACGCGTATGTCGACAGCAATATGAGCGGATTTTTGAATATTCTGGAGGGGTGTCGAAGGTCGAACGTCAAACATCTGGTGTATGCGTCATCAAGTTCCGTGTATGGCGCAAATGCCACGGTGCCTTTTTCAGAGCACCATTCGGTAGACCACCCGGTATCCCTCTATGCAGCAACCAAGAAGTCCAACGAATTGATGGCGCATACCTACGCGCATCTCTTCGGCATTCCCACCACTGGTTTACGCTTCTTTACCGTATATGGACCCTGGGGCCGTCCGGATATGGCCTATTTCTCCTTTACCAAAGCCATCCTGGAAGGGCGCTCGATCGATGTGTTCAACCATGGCCGGATGCGGCGCGATTTCACCTACATTGATGATATTACCGAGGGGATTGTCCGGGTGATCGGTCACATTCCACTCCCAGATCCCTCCTGGAGTGCCGAAAGGCCCGACGCGGCTACGAGTTCCGCTCCGTATCGGGTCTATAATATCGGCAATAATCAACCGGTTGAGCTTGGCCGTTTTATTGAAGTGCTGGAAGAATGTCTTGGCAGAAAAGCGATCAAAAACCTTCTTCCGATGCAGCCGGGCGAAGTACTCGAAACGTATGCAGATGTAGCAGATTTAGCAGATGCGGTTGGATTCAGACCTGATACGAGTATCGAAAGCGGTATCGCTCGATTTGTTGACTGGTATCGTCAGTATTATGGCCACTTCTAAGCCCGAACTGCTGGAAGTGCGGCACAAAGCCGGCCGCTCTGCCGCATATAAGGTATTACATGTTGTGTATGAGGTAGCATTGGCAACATGATAAAAAACTTTTTTTATAAAGCCATTAAAAACAGCATGTTAATAGAAGCATTTATCTTGGCACGCTGTCTGCAGGATCAAAATCAAACACATTCCCTTTGGAGGTAGTACAAATGAAAAAAGTTCTGTCCACAATCGTAGCCGCCCTCGTAGCTGTTTCCTTCTCCGCCGTAGTTTTCGCTGCTGATGCTGCTAAGCCTGCTGCTGCTCCTGCCGCTGCTGCTGCTCCTGCCACTGCTGCTCCTGCTGCCGACGCAAAGAAAGAAGCAAAGCCTGCTAAAAAAGCAAAAAAAGCAAAGAAAGCCGCTAAAAAAGACGCTGCTGCTCCTGCTGCTGATGCTGCTAAGCCTGCTGCTGAAGCTCCTAAAGCAAAGTAATCCGCTTTTAGCGAACAGTGAAAAAAGCCGCATCGAAAGATGCGGCTTTTTTTGTGCCTGCTGTAGTACTATAGTGCGAGTCACGGTTCTCAGCTATCGCAAAATTCCTAACCCTGATAAACTGGATAGTTCGTAACTCACTAAAGAGGTTCGTAATATTATGGCTGACCAGATTGTTCGGGCATTATGCCTGTCAGGCGGCATAAGGGTGCTGGTGTGCACTGCCGGTGAGTTGGCACGTGAAATTTGCGCACTTCAACAGGCATCAGCAACGGCAAGTATCGCACTTTCCCGGGGGCTTGCGGGGGGAGCCTTGATGGGCGCTCTTCTCAAGAACGGTCAACGGACCGCACTCAAGTTTGAGGGGAATGGACCGCTTCGCAAGATGATTATAGAAGCGGACAGTGATGGTGCGGTTCGCGGCTATGTCGGTAATCCTGCCGCTGATCCGGAAGCGGTGGATGGAAGATGGAATGTAGCGGGATTAATCGGCAGGGCTGGTTTCCTGACCGTTTCCAAGGATCTCGGCGTAGGCGGGCAGCCGTATCAGGGTGTCGTACAACTGGTCAGCAGTGAGATCGGCGAAGATCTGGCGTATTATCTGACTGACTCCGAGCAGACCCCTTCTGCGGTCGGATTAGGTGCAACGCTGGCTGAAGACGGCAACATTGCCACCTGCGGCGGTTTTCTGGTCCAGGCACTGCCGGGTGCCGACGACGTAGAAATCGGAAAAATCATGGAGCGAATTGCAGGACTGCCCGCGTTGTCCGGGCTGCTTGAAAATGGAGGTGCTGAAGGGGTTGTTCGGGAGCTTTTTGGCGATATACCCTATACGATCCTCGAATCACATGACATTTTCTTCCGCTGCGGATGCGGTCTGGAAAAGGTCGAGCGGGCTCTTCTCACTCTGGGTAGCCTTGAATTGCAGGATATGCGGTCAAAGGAGAACGGCGCCGAAGTGAACTGTGAATTTTGCCGAAAAACGTATCAGCTGGACGCTGCCGAGCTGAATGGCTTGATCGCTCAGGCTTCAGACCGTTCCGGTTGCTAGTGTGACGACGATATTATTGACAATTGCCTATGACGGAACGAACTATTCGGGTTGGCAGCTGCAGCCGAATGGCCTGGCGGTGCAGCAGGTTGTTGAAGAAGCTCTGGAACAGTTACTGAAGGAGCCTGTTCAGGTCCGATCATCCGGAAGAACCGATGCCGGGGTACACGCCCGTGCCATGGCAGCCTCGTTTACGACAAGCCGTAACCTCCCGTTGAAGGCGTTTGTGGAAGGTGCGAACCGCTTCCTTCCTGCCGATGTCGCCATCCGGAATGCCCGCATTGTACCGGATGGATTCAAGCCGATTACCATGGCACATGCCAAGCAGTACCGCTATACCATCATCAATTCATCCATACGTTCACCACTTGATCGCCTGTACAGTTGGCAGGTTCGGGAACCGCTTGATCTTGCCGCTATGGTGGAAGCCGCCGGGCGTTTTGTCGGCAGTCACAATTTTGCCGCGTTCCGTGCCTCAAATTGTGTCGCCAGGACCACCATCAGGAGGATTGATTCTGTCCAGGTCACTCGTCACATCGACCGCATTACCATTGACGTCACCGGTGGTGGGTTTCTGAAAAATATGGTGCGCGTAATGGTCGGCACACTTGTTGACGTCGGAAAAGGGCGCTTTACGCCATCAGATATAGACAGGCTGCTACAGGGAGGGGATAGAAAAGAGGCCGGCAGTACTGCTCCGGCCTGCGGATTATGCCTGATAAAGGTTGATTATCCTGAGGAATTCACTTCTCTGCCAGCAGGCGCTTGATCGACTGTTCCATCGAGCGGGCCATTTCATCGGAAGAACCACGATAGACTTCGGCAATTTTGCCTTTTTTATCGATCAGGTACATGATCGGCACTGACCGGACGCCAAAATCAGCCGTAATCGAATCTCCTGCCAGTGCCAGCGGATAATTGACCTGGAACTCTTCAGTAAATGTCTTGAAGGCCCGTTCCCCACCCTCGTCCACACTCAAGCCGAGTATCTGCAGACCTTGTTGTCCATATTTTCGGTTCATCTCCACCAGATGCGGTATTAACCGACGGCATGGCTGGCACCAGGTGGCAAAAAAATCGAGTATCAGTACATGACCACGATAATTATCCTGTGATATCGTCTGACCTGTGATGGAGATTACCTTGAAGCTCGGGGCGGGCTGCCCCGGTCGGGGAGCCGCATCAACCGGACCGGGGGCGGACAGGAATGATGCGGTTAAGGTGACCAGCAGAAATCTGATTAGTAAGTTAGAAGTTGATTCCTTTGATATTTTGCGGAAATTAACTTCGTTAACGCACTTATCGCGATTTACCGGGGTGATGGGTGATATAGAGCTCATTGCCCCTAAAGTGCTTTGGCGATCAACGCGTCAATCTGTGATTTAGGTACCGCTCCGACAACCTGTTCGAGCACTGCGCCATCCTTGAACAGAATTATGGTAGGGATGCCTCGCACGCCGTATTTAGCAGGAATAGCCTGGTTCTCATCGACATTTACCTTGCCGACTTTGACTTTTCCGGCATATTCATCGGCAACGGTATCAACAAGAGGCGCAATCGCCTTACAAGGGGCACACCACGTAGCCCAAAAATCAACGAGTACCGGGATGCCGGACTGCAACACCTCACGGTCAAAATTCTCATCGGTAAATGCAATTACGTTTTCACTGGCCATCTGGAGTTCTCCTTTGAGTGCATAATAATTATTTCGGATGATATACCAGACAGTGAAAAAATCAAGAGCAAACTCGGTGCACCCCATATCGTCTGCTCATATCGTTGAAAAGGGAGCAAAAGGAGAGTACGATAGCTTTCCATGGAGGAATGGGCATGTCCACGCTAGCGATTAACATACGGATGCAGGGCAAACTGGCGGTTATTATCGGCGGCGGCGCCGTTGCCCTGCGCAAGCTCCGTACCCTGCTGCGAGCCGGTGCTTCCGTCAGGGTAGTTGCTATTGACATCTGTTCCGAAATTGCCGCCAAGGAGAGTTCAAGTGCGCTCTCAGTAAGAGTTGGGAGTTACACGGAGTCGGATCTGGATCTTGCGTTTCTGGTGGTCGCAGCCACGGACAATGCTCTGGTGAATGAGCGGGTGTGCGCCGATGCGCGTGAACGGGGGATTCTTGTCGCCGTTGCCGACAAGCCGGCAACGGGGGACTGCACCTTTCCGGCAATCCTGCAGCGTGGTGATCTTGAAATAGCGGTTTCAACCGGTGGGCGCTGTCCGACGTTTGCCGTCGATGTGCGGGATGTAATCGTGGAACAGATTGGCACTGAATACGGCATTATTCTTGATCGTCTGGGCGCTGAACGAGAAAAGCTGTTGACGAACGAGAGTTCAAGCACATACAATACACAGGTTTTACGCTCGCTTGCAAGGCGTTTGCTCGCCGAGCTCACCGTACGCAAGGAACCGCTGCTATGACACACTTGTTTTTTATTCTGACTGTGACTTTATATGGCTGTGCTACCGCTGCATATCTTGCCTGTCTGCTGTACACGTCGCCGGTGCTTACACGATGGGCCGGCCGCATACTGGCCGTCGGCTTCACTGCACATCTGCTTTCTACAATCCATTTGGCCGTCAACATGAAATATCTCCCACTCACCAACATGCAGGAATCGCTGTCTTTTTTCAGTCTTACGATAGTTGCTGCCTTTATTATTTTTGAGCGAAGATACAAAGTAACGACGCTCGGCTCTTTTATCATTCCTGTTGCACTTATGATGCTGATCGCCTCAAGCTCGCTGCACGCTGAGACGCGCCAGCTTCCCCCCATTCTTCAGAGTAACTGGTTCTGGTTTCATGCGCTGATGGCTTTTGTCAGTTATGCCTGCTTCACCATCGCCGCTGGTGTTGCTGTCATGTACCTGATCCAGCGTTATTTCCTGAAAACGAAACATTTAGGCGCGCTCTTTCAGAAACTTCCGTCACTTGAAACAATGGACGAGATCAGTTATCGCTGCCTGACGGTCGGTTTTCCGCTTTTGACGGTTGCCATCATATCAGGTGCTATCTGGTCCGAGCAGGCTATGGGAAACTATTGGATCTGGGACCGTAAACAGACATGGTCACTGGTCATCTGGTTTATCTATGCGGCGCTTTTGCATGGTCGTCTTACAATCGGCTGGCGTGGAAAGCGGGCCGCGATCCTTTCAATTATCGGCTTCATCGTAGTGTTATTTACGTTTTTGGGTATGAAGCACAGCATCATCTGGTAGCCCCGCTTCCAGTAATTTATCAATCAGATGGATTGTTCTCAATCATGAATATCATCGTTGTCGGCCTCTCTCACAAAACTGCTGCAGTTGAAATCCGTGAAAAAGTGGCTTTTTCTCCCAACCAGATTGAAAAGCCGCTCAGTGAATTGATCAGTCTTGAGGGCATCATTGAGGGGGTGATTGTCTCTACCTGTAACCGGGTCGAGATTTATGCCACAACCCGTGATATTGCCGGCGGCATAGCCCGCATAAAACGATTTATGGCCGAGTACCATCATCTTCAATTTGAATCGCTCGAATCGCACCTGTACAGTTACCATGCCGAGGCCGCCATCCGCCACGTATTCCGGGTGGCTTCAAGTCTGGATTCGATGGTTGTCGGCGAACCGCAGATTCTGGGGCAGATCAAAACCTCTTACGGATATGCCGCTGAATTCAAATCTTCGGGAATTATTCTCAATCGTTTTCTGCACAAAGCCTTTTCGGTCGCCAAGAGGGTGCGCACCGAAACGAAAATAGCTTCTTCTGCGGTTTCCATCGCGTTTGCCGCGGTGGAACTTGCCAAGAAAATTCTGGGAGATCTGTCCGACAAGACTGTCATGCTGATCGGCGCCGGTGAAATGTGTGAGTTGGCTGCCAAGCATTTCCTTAACAGCGGCGCGAAGGGAGTGATGGTTACCAACCGCACTTTTGGGCGGGCGGAACGTCTGGCGGAGGAGTTCGGCGGCGAAGCGGTCCGTTTCGAGTCGTTTCTCGAACAGCTCCATCGGGCCGATATCGTACTCTCATCCACCGGAGCCCCGCACTGCATCATCGGGCCAAAGGATGCAGAAGAGGCCATCAAACGGCGCAGATCAAAGCCGATTTTCTTCATAGATATCGCCGTGCCGCGTGACATCGACCCCAAGGTTGACGATGTCGAAAACGCCTACCTCTTCACCGTCGACCACCTGCAGGAGATTGTCCAGGCAAATCTGGCCCAGCGCTCTCTGGAGGCTGAAAAAGCCGAAGAGATAATCGATCAGGAGATCGGTCAATTTCACAAATGGCTTTCGACACTGGAAGTAACCCCGACTATTGTCGCTCTGCGTACCCGTTTTGACGAAATCCGACGGGCAGAGCTTGACAAGACCATTGCCGGGTGGAAGGAATTGCCCCCCGATGCCGGGAAACGGCTGGAAGCGCTTACGCTTGCCATGATGAACAAGCTGCTTCACGCCCCGACGTCAGTCCTCAAGCAGTCAGGGCAGGGGGGAAGGGTTGATCTGTATGTCGATGCTCTTCGTCAGCTGTTTGAACTGGAAGCGTTGCGACGGGACGATGAAGAGTTGGAACTGGAAGAATAAATAACATCACCGAATTTGTTGACTACTCATGATAGAAATGGAGAACATTATGCACCCCAAGAAGTTACGTATCGGAACCCGCGCCAGTCAACTGGCCCTCTGGCAGGCCAACTGGGTAAAATCTGAACTGGAGAAGCGTTATCCGGATATGGAAGTCACGTTGACCAAGATCAAGACGATTGGTGACAAAATCCTCGATGTACCGTTAGCACAGGTTGGCGGCAAGGGGCTGTTTGTCAAGGAGATCGAAGAAGCCATGCTTCGGGGCGAGATAGATATCGCCGTACACAGCATGAAGGATGTCCCGACCGACTTTCCGGAAGGGTTGGGGCTGTGCTGTATTACGGAGCGTGAAGATCCGCGTGATGCCGTGATCTCCCGTAATCTAAAGTTTGCGGATTTGCCGCAGGGAGCCCGCATCGGTACCAGTGCTCTCCGCCGGCAGGCGCAGCTCCTGAAAGTGCGCCCCGACCTGCAGATGGTTATGATTCGCGGCAACGTGGAGACCCGCATCAGGAAACTTGCCGAAGACAACCTTGACGCTGTCATTCTGGCTGCCGCCGGGCTGAAACGGCTTGGGTTCACTGACAGTGTCGGGGAATATCTGGATGTCGACCTCTCCATTCCTGCCATAGGCCAGGGTGCTCTGGGGATTGAATGTCGTCTGGCCGATCCGGTTATTACCGAGACAATCGCCTTCTTTAATCATGCCGACACCAGCTACGCAGTTCGGGCTGAACGCGCCCTGCTCAAACGCTGTGAAGGGGGCTGTCAGGTGCCGATAGCGGCTCACGGGACGGTCAGGAACGGTCAGTTGCGGCTGGTCGGCTTCATCGCCGCAGTCGACGGTCAGCGCTCTGTTCGCGGCGAAATAAGCGGACCGGTTGCTGAATGCCTGCAGCTGGGTATCCGCCTGGCGGATCAGCTGCTTGCCGAAGGTGGCAAGGCGATTCTGGAAGAGGTATATCAGAGGACAATCGGTGAGTAATGGAATCGTGTATCTGGTGGGCGCCGGACCCGGTGATCCGTCCCTGATTACGCTGCGCGGCGTGGAGTGTCTGAAAAAAGCCGAGGTGGTGGTCTATGACTACCTGGCGAACGAACAACTGCTGAACCATGCCCCTGAAAGTGCCGAACGCGTGTATGCCGGCAAGATCGGAGGACGCCACAATCAAGGTCAGGACGAGATAAACAACCTGCTGGTTGAAAAAGGAAGGGAAGGAAAGATCGTCGTGCGTCTGAAAGGGGGAGATCCTTTCGTGTTTGGCCGTGGCGGGGAAGAGTGCGAGGCGCTGCGCGCTGCCGGCATCTCTTTTGAGGTTGTTCCCGGTGTCACCGCTGCTGTCGGCGCCTCTGCATACGCCGGTATTCCGCTTACCCATCGGGATATAACCGCCTCGGTTGCGTTTGTCACCGGTCAGGAAGGGAAAGAGAAGAATGAATCTAACATCGACTGGGACCGTCTTTCTTTAGGCGGCGGTACGGTAGTGTTTTATATGGGGGTAACCACCCTGCGGCGCAATATGCAGCGCATGGTAGAGCATGGCAGACCATCCGATACGCCGGTAGCCCTGGTGCGCTGGGCAACGACCCCCTGTCAGCAGGTGCTGGTCGGCACATTGGCTGATATTGCCGACCGGGCAGAGGAGTGCGGCTTCAAGCCTCCTGCTGTTACTATTGTCGGCGAAGTTGTGGCGTTGCGGGAGAAGCTGCAATGGTTTGACACGCGCCCGCTCTGCGGGAAGAAAATCATTGTTACTCGTGCTGCCGAACAGGCCGGTGAGTTTTCTGCCAAGCTGGCGGCACTCGGTGCAACGATACTTGAATGTCCTACCATCCGTCTGATGGAACCGGAAAGCTGGCAGCTGCTTGATCTGGCCATTCGGGAACTGGCGGGTTATGACTGGCTGGTGCTGACATCAGGCAATGCGGTGCGATACTTTTTTCAGCGGATGGAAACGCTGGGAGTAGATTCCAGGGCCCTGGCGGGCTGCAGAATCTGCGCCGTCGGCCCGAAGACTGCTGACGAGATTCGCTTCTTTGGCATAAAGCCTGATCTGGTCCCGGTCGATTATAAAGCAGAGGGTGTTATTGATGAATTTTCCCGCCTGGATATGCATAACACTCGGGTACTTTTCCCCCGTGCCGACAAGGCACGGGACCTCATCCCACACGAGCTGAAGCGGATGGGGGCACATGTGGACAGTCCGGTAGCGTATCGCAACATCTTTCCGGAACGACTTTCGCCCGAGACGCTCTTTGCTCTTGAAAAGCGCTCGGTGGACTGCATCACGTTCACGTCATCATCAACGGTTCAAAATCTGGCAGCAATGATGGGGGAAGAGCTGATGCTGGATATGCTGAAAGGGGTGGTTGTTGCGTCAATCGGTCAGATCACTTCAAAAAGCTGCCGTGATCTGGGGCTGAAAGTTGATGTCGAACCTGACATGCACACACTTGATGCTCTGGCGTCGGCACTGGAAGCGCATTTCGGCTGATGCGCGCCCATGCTTTAATACGAGATAGGCCCCGGAATTCGGGGCCTATCGTATGTTCATAGTTAAGGCGGCGTAACCATGTGATGCTGCTGAGCAGGTCTCTCCCAACGGTGACAGCACGCTGCGTTGATGTAAAAATAACAATAATTTTATAATGATACGGCATAGCAGAGCCTTCTTGTCTTGACAGAAATCCTGCTGCAGGGTATGGTGCTCTCACGTAAGTGTGTTCTTGCGATAGCGATACTACTAAACCATCCGCGAGGATGGGACGGAAAGCCCAGGATCTCAATGAGACAGCCGGGTCGCCGAACTATCAATTAACCAGATAGCCGGCGATCCGGCATTTTTATTGCCGGTCTGTAACACGAGCCGCACTGTGGCAGCGCACAACCGGCAGGAGGTACTTCATGAAATTCAGCAAAAAAATCCAACATATGGCAGTATTCATTGAGTTTCTCACCGGTTCAGGACTGGCCATATTCTTCCACATGGTACTCAAAAATCCGGAGGCAGCCTATAGTATCTTCGGCATCGGGCTGCTCCTCTCCCTGGCAACCTACCTGCTTCGTGAAGAGATGGAGAACACCCGCTGTCAGCTGACCAGCCAGTATAACCAGGCACACGAGATCACCTTTGCCGTTGCACAGATAAACGATCCGGAATGCCAGGCAAAAGCTCAGGAGATTTTGAGCGGAATCAAACGAACCATTCTCCTGCTCCAGCAGGGCTATATGCCGCTTGACGAAACCGAATACTATCTGGAAGGGGCCAAATGTACCGATTTATCGCTGCACCGCCTGAAGGCTGTTGACCCTCTTACCGCCGGTTGGAACACCCGAGGTGCCCTGATGAACTACTACCAGTCCAACCTGCGGGCTTTGGAGCGAGGGGTGACGATCACCCGTATTTTTGTCATCAGTCGCGATGAAATGGACGAGCCTGAGGCTCAGAAGGTCCTGCTGGCCCAGTACCGGGACGGCATAGACGTGCGAGTTGCTTTCCGCAGCGAACTTCCCCTGGCCAACGACATAAGTGGTCGTGATATTAACAGCTCTTTCGACTTCGGTATCTATGATGACCATGTGGTAACCGATGTTTTCCCGCAGTCAGGCAAGTACTACGGCCGGAAATCTGCGACCGCAGCCGAGGTGGAGAAATACGTACGGCTCTATGAAATTATCGATCATAACACGCATGCGGTGATCCTGGAAGATGATCGGATCATTCTGGCTTCGGAGTCACTCAGGCTGGCAGCCTGAAATACTGAGAGACTTGAATGTGTAAAACGACAAAAGGCCCTGCGTAAACAGGGCCTTTTGAGTGATTCAGTAACATGAAAGCTGCTATACCAGTTCCAGTGCGCTGAAGAAATACGGGATTTCAAACGCGGCAGTTTCAGGGGCATCGGAACCGTGGGATGAATTTTCCTCGATGTTGACGGCAAAATCCTTACGGATCGTTCCCGGCTCTGCATTGGCAGGGTTAGTTGCGCCCATCAGGGTGCGCCAGTCGGCGATGGCGTTCTCTTTTTCAAGGCAGAGCACGATAACCGGGCTGCGGGACATGAAGGCACACAGGTCATTGAAAAAAGGGCGCGCACTGTGCACATAGTAGAAGCCCTCGGCCTGCTTCCCGGTCAACTGAATTTTTTTCATGCCGACGATGGTGAAGCCTTTTTCTTCGATTCTTGCCAGGATTTGGCCAGCCAGCTTGCGTTCAACTGCATCCGGCTTGATGATTGCGAATGTACGTTCCATGATGTTCCCTCCGATTGATATCTGAAAATGTGAACACTCCTGATATCACTACGGGTGCCTATTTGTCAAGATCTTATGGCTTTTTTGCAGGATTTTGTTCTTTGTGCTTGCAATATAAAAATGGAGATGATAAGAAGGCAACTCACTTGCCGAAGTGGTGGAATTGGTAGACACGCAAGATTCAGGTTCTTGTGCTCGCAAGGGTGTGCTGGTTCGAGTCCAGTCTTCGGCACCAAAAAAAGTTAAGGGTTCCCAGCAACCGCCGGGAACCCTTTTTTTGTGAATATCAATAGTTGCTCGCGCTGCTCAATGATGCAAAGGTGGCATACTTGGCCTCGTTTGCCCCGTGGCGTCAGATAAGTCCACCTACCTTGAAATCGCAGCCCACCAAGCTCCAACAACTACAACCCCGCTCAGAAGCGCAAGCAGGAAGTTCAGAACAGATCCCGGACGTCCGCATTTTCCCACCAGATATTCCGCAGCAATCCCAAGGGACACGCCGGTAATGAAGCCGAACAGGTGTGCGCCAAGATCGGTATTCTTCCCCTCGGTGCCCAGTATCGCCAGTAAAGCCAACCCCGCTGCGACCGGTACGAACCAGCGCCGCTGCAGATGATGACGGTAGCGCACCATGCTGATGGCTGCAAGGATACCGACCGCACCGAAAACTGCGGTGGAGGCCCCGACCGAGCGGTGTGCCGGCGCCTGCACCAGGGCGTTGAGCAGATTGCCTAGCGCACCGGAGCCGAGCAGCAGGCTCCAGGCCAATCCCGAGCCAAGTTCACGGCAGAGCAGAATGATAAACACACCGCCGATCGTCAGATTACTGAGCAGGTGTATCAGGTCGGCATGCAGAGTAAGAGCGGTAACGCATAACCACCATTGGCCGTTCAGGATTTTTTCAGCGTGAGCCGCGCCAAGCTCGGTGAGGTCGATGATTCCGCGGTCAGGCAGGGAAATCCCGAGGAGGTCCAGGTTATGAACTATTGCCAGAAGGATCAGGACCGAAACTGTCGGCAGGGTGTTCTCGATCAGGTGTCGCGTGGCGGGTAGCGCAGGGGGCCAGTTCTGATTGGCTTCCTCAAACAGGCGCAGCTCCCTGCGAGCGCTCTCAAGATGATGTTCCGGCACCAGCAGCTGCCAGCCGGCCCCGTCTGACTCTATGCAACAGGGAATGGAGCGGGAGTCCAGCACAAGCGCCCAGGATCGCGCCTGCAGCTTGGTCAGAAATGTGCCGTATCTTGAAGGAACCGGTCTCCAGGAGCTGCCGTCATCGTCATGCTGTTTATCTGATAAGTCCATGAATGCTACTATAACCACGAAACTGTAGAAATGCCATGAGGAGATCGAAAAAACTCCAGCATGAGAGAGCCGGCACAGGGCCGTCTCTGTTGGCTGTTTGGTCCCTCTGCCTATTAAATAAGCACAATTGGTTCCCGATATGATGCTTCAGTAGGTAAACTGCAATATAATCGGTAGGGTAGCAGGGAGTCGTGCATTGGCACGCCACATGCTAACAAGATATCAACATCACTGTTTCGCGAATACACTTTGGCAAAGGCGCCAACCATTCACTCAGATGGTGGCGACTTTTATTCGGTTACTCCGAAACTCACACCCGGAACTGATGAGGTACATCATGGCCAAGCCCGACTGGTACGATACCGATAACTGCGAAACCCACGACAAGGGCGCACCCAAGTTCTGCAAGAAATCCGAGCCGGGCGAGGGGACCGAGCGCTCCTGTGCATACGACGGCGCCCGCGTCGTGTTGATGCCGATCACCGACGCCATTCATCTGGTGCATGGTCCGATCGCCTGCGCCGGCAATTCCTGGGACAACCGCGGTGCCCGCTCCAGCGACTCGCAGCTCTACCGGCGCGGCTTCACCACCGAGATGCTGGAGAACGACGTCATCTTCGGCGGCGAGAAGAAACTCTACAAGGCGATCATCGATCTGGCCGGCCGCTATCCCGAGGCCAGGGCTATTTTCGTCTATGCCACCTGCGTGACCGCCATGACCGGCGACGATGTGGAGGCGGTCTGCACGGCAGCATCAGAAAAAGTCACAATTCCTGTGATTCCTGTCAACACCCCCGGCTTCATCGGCGACAAGAACATCGGCAACCGGCTGGCCGGTGAGATCCTCTTCAAGTATGTGATAGGCACGACCGAGCCGCCGGTTCTGGGTGAATATCCGATAAATCTCATTGGCGAATATAATATTGCGGGAGATTTATGGGGGATGCTGCCGCTCTTTGGCAGACTGGGGATCCAGGTACTCTCCTGCTTCAGCGGTGATGCGAAATTCGAGGAGCTGCGCTATGCCCACCGGGCCAGGCTCAATATCATCATCTGTTCCAAATCGCTGACCAACCTTGCCAAGAAGCTGCAAAAAACCTACGGCATGCCGTATCTGGAGGAATCCTTCTATGGCATAACCGATACAGCCAAGGCGCTGCGTGATATCGCCCGCGAACTGGACAACATCGTCAACGGCCTGGAGAAGCGGGTCATGCAGGATCGGGTAGAGCGCCTGATCATTGATGAAGAGGCCAAATGTCGCGCCGCTATCGCCCCCTATCGGGCGCGGCTGGAAGGGAAGACCGCAGTGCTTTTCACCGGGGGAGTCAAGACCTGGTCGATGGTGAATGCCCTGAGTGAGCTGGGGGTGGAGATATTGGCGGCCGGCACGCAGAACTCGACCCTGGAGGATTTCTACCGCATGAAGGGGCTGATGCACAAGGATGCCCAGATCATCGAAGATACATCCACCGCGGGCCTGCTGGCGGTTATGCGTGAGAAGATGCCCGATCTGATCGTGGCCGGCGGCAAGACCAAGTTTCTGGCCTTGAAGACCAAGACACCCTTTCTGGACATCAATCACGGTCGTTCCCATCCGTATGCCGGGTATGAGGGGATGGTGACATTTGCCAGACAGCTGGACATGACGGTCAACAACCCGATCTGGCCGACTCTGAATGCACCGACGCCCTGGGAGAAGAGCGCTGAGGAGTTGAAGGCTGACGTGGCTGCCACGGCCGGACATGCCGAGGCGTTCCTGGCCGAGGACCTCGCGGCCTCGCGGGTCAGGGTGCCGTCGAAATGTGCCACGGTCAACCCGCAGAAGAACTCGCCCGCTCTGGGGGCCACCATGGCCTACCTGGGGATCAACAACATGCTGGGGCTGCTGCATGGCGCCCAGGGGTGCTCGACCTTTATCAGGCTGCAGCTGTCGCGGCACTACAAGGAGTCCATCGCCCTGAATGCCACCGCCATGAGCGAGGACTCCGCCATCTTCGGCGGCTGGGAAAATCTGAAAAAGGGTATCGGACGGGTGATCGAGAAGTTTCACCCCGAGGTGGTGGGTGTCATGACCTCCGGCTTGACCGAGACCATGGGTGACGACGTACAGAGCGCCATCGTACATTTCCGCCGGGAGCACCCCGAAGTGGCACATATCCCGATCATTCATGCCGCGACGCCTGATTACTGCGGTTCGTTGCAGGAAGGGTATGCCGCCGCGGTGGAGGCGATTGTCACCACTCTGCCGGAAGGCGGCCCTGCCGTGGCGGATCAGGTCAACCTGCTGCCCGGCGCGCATCTCACCCCGGCCGATGTGGAAGAGCTGAAAGAACTGGTCGAGTCCTTCGGCCTGACGGTACTGACGATCCCGGACATCTCCAATGCCATGGACGGGCATATCGACGAGGTCGTATCGCCGCTTTCAACCGGCGGTATTACTGTTGAAGATATCAGAAAGGCGGGGCGCAGTGTTGCGACGTTATATGTCGGTGATTCGCTGGCCAAGGCGGCGCTCAAACTGAAGGAAAAGTTCGGCTTCCCGGCCTACGGATTCACCTCGCTGACCGGCCTGGCCGAGACCGACCGTTTCATGGAGGTGCTTGCCGCCATCAGCGGCCGGCCGATCCCGGAAAAACATCGTCGCTGGAGAAGCCGCCTGATGGACGCGATGGTGGACAGCCATTACCAGTTCGGTAACAAAAAGGTATCGCTTGCGCTGGAGTCGGACAACCTCAAGACCTTGACCGGTTTTCTGGCCGGGATGGGGTGCGAGATCAAGGCGGCGCTTTCCGCCACCCGAACACGCGGGTTGGACTCATTGCCATGCGACAACGTCTTCGTCGGTGATCTGGAGGATCTGGAGACAGCTGCGATAGGTGCCGACCTGATCGCGGCCAACTCCAACGGCAGGCAAGCTG
>JANNLB010000234.1:0-4047 GCA_031396605.1 Geobacter sp.
GTTGCATGATGACGTCCTCTCTTAGTTTGTGTTGAGAATAGTGAAAATAATCGCTAGACATAATACACATCATTTTTATAAATCATGCGCATCATGTATGTCAACTGGAAATATGCGAGAGGACGGATTGCATCGCGATTGCATCTGCGAAGGCTAACTACTCGATATAAAATGGCAACATTTTAGCGTGACATGATGAACGGCGAGTGGAATTCAGGGACACTCTACGTTTTACCAATTTCAAATCAAGGATGAAATCAAGTCGGAGAGGATTGAGGCGACGAAGCGTACAAGATAGTACGTTGAAGAGCCGAAGACGAGCCTACGCAGTCGGGGTTTATGAGAATAAAAAAAACAGACAATTTATTTGCTCCAAAACCGGACATTTCTATCTGCTCCTGACAGAATCTCGATACACAAATTTAGTTACATACATTGACACAAAGTTACAATTAGTGTAACTTTGTGTCATGTCATCACCTCAGCCTATTAAACAGCTAGCCAGAACAATGGAATCTTTAGCGACAGAAGAACACTACCTCTTTACCCTTGCCGACCTGCGCACAACCCTGCCGATATTAAGCCCCGGAGCCTTTAAGTTGGTGGTCAGCCGCGCGGAGAAGGCAAACCTTTTCAAGCGGGTGTGCCGCAATCTTTATCTGTATCCCAAAGTACCATATCAAAATGGCTTGTTGCTGTTTCATGCGGCTGCGCGGCTGCGTGCCGATGAGTTCAATTACCTGAGCCTGGAATCAGTTTTGAGTGAAGCCGGGGTAATATCTCAAGTGCCGATCAACTGGATTACGGTTATGTCATCCGGCAGACGCAATGTGATACGATGTGGCGAGTGGGGGACCATAGAGTTTGTTCATACGTCACATATGCCGGGGGACGTATGCAATCAACTTGAGTATGATGCTCGCTGCCATCTCTGGAGGGCTTCTGTGCCGTTGGCCCTGCGGGATATGAAGGCAGCCAGGCGTAATCTTGATATAATAGACTGGAGTGTCTTGCATGAATTTGTTTGAACGTATGGTCGCGACAGCTATGAAGGCTAATGCCACAATGAATCCTCTTGTCATGGTCGTGGAAAAGGAACTATTGCATCACGATATCCTGCGTGAAATGAGTGGAGCGGGTCTCCTTGAAAAATTGACATTCATGGGGGGAACCTGCCTTCGCGCCTGTTACGGTTCACAGCTTTTGAGTGAAGACCTCGATTTTACCGGGGGAAGCGACTTTAATCAGGAATGTCTCTCGGCTTTACCTCCTCTACTGACTGGCAAACTGTTCAGAAAATATGGTTTCAAGGTAGAGGTGAGCGAGCCGAAGCGGGAAAACGGTAATGTGGATACCTGGAAACTGAAAGTAGTGACGCGTCCGGAACAGCGTGGCATGCCGATTCAACGCATCAATATCGATATTTGCGCTGTCCCCAGCTATGATACGCGGCCAATGATGTTGCGCAATTATTATGGCGTTGATATGGGGACATCCGGTTTGATCATTCAGGTTGAAAGCAGGGAGGAAATACTGGCTGATAAACTTATTGCCCTGGCGCTACGTCCGGGACGCATAAAAAATCGCGACCTCTGGGATATTGTCTGGCTTACGCAACAAAACGTTCATCTGCCAATGGAGTTGGTACAGCAGAAAATTCATGACCATCGGCGCAATCCGCCAGATTATCTGGAATTGCTTGCGAAACGTCGCGAACTGCTTCTGAATGATGTGTCCGCGCGAACAGACTTTGAAGGTGAAATGAGGCGTTTTTTACCGGTAAACATTGTGAAAGACACGATAGAAAATAGTTTGTTCTGGGAGTATGTTGTGAATAGTGTTGTTACAGTATGTGATCAGGTGGTTGGCACTCTGACGGAAACCATATCTGTTCCACAGTTCAATATGGGGCAGGCTTGAACTGGCTGATAATGATTCTATTAATCCCGCTTACAAAGATGATGGTCAAGCGTTATAGCGTTATCAGATCAAGTTGATATGACTTGTATGGTCACTATGTAGAAACTATTATGGAGGAATTCCATGCGGAAAGCTTCTGTTTCTGAATTAAAAGCTTCGGCAAGTGAATATTTGATGCTGGTAAAGGCCGGAGAGGAAGTCTTGCTAACGGACAGGGGAAAACCAATTGCTAAAATAATCCCGCTGCGGAGAAGCGAATTACCAGCGGATTCACGTATGGCTCAGCTTGAGCTTGCCGGCCTTGCGAGAGTCGGCACAGGTAAATTGCCCGCAGACTTCTGGCTCATTCCTCGCCAGCGCGAAAACGAAGTCGCCGTATTGGCGGCACTTATTGCCGAGCGCGAGGAGAGGCGATGAAATTCTGGGATGGTTGTGCCATAGTTCCACTGTGCATCGAAGAGCCGTTTTCAGAATCGTCGAATCCGATCTCGACCAGGAAATGCTTTGACATTACAAATGTCGTGATTCACAATGAGTCATTATGAATCTCTTGTTGAAGGGAGTCTATCCATGAGACAGATGACAGTACGTGATATACCTGAAGATATTGAAACGATTGTTCGCAGTGAGGCTGATGTGCGCGGAGTGAGCCTGAATAAGGCTTTTTTGACTGTGCTTAAACGCGGTGCACTGCAAGTGACGGTGCCGGTTGTACCTCATGAGCGGACGAAAGGCAGATTCACCCGTTTTTGTGGTGTCTGGAGTGATGAAGAGGCAGCTGTTTTTGATGATGCAACAGGCAGCCAACGTATGATTGAAAGAGAATTATGGCAGTGAGACGAATACTGCTCGATACGTCTGCCTATTCGTATCTGATGCGGGGCAGTACGGCTGTTGCTGATTTGCTTGACGGTGCTGATGAAGTGTTGCTCTGTTCTGTCGTTATTGGTGAATTGCTTTCAGGCTTTAAAAAAGGGGGAAATGAAAAGCGAAATAAAGTAATCCTGGATGATTTTCTCACGGTTCCCACTGTTAGTCCGGTGTCAATTGATGACGTGACCGCTGAACGGTATGCTGTTATTCTGGATTATCTCCGCAAGCAGGGTACACCCATTCCTACAAATGATCTCTGGATTGCTGCCTGTGCCATGCAGCATGGTTTGACTATAATTACTGATGACAAACATTTTACCCTGGTCCCGCATGTAATTACTGAAACAGTTGCATAATTGACTTTATATTGGCATAAATAACAGTCGAATTTATTGATTGAGGAGAAGATATGAAACCTGTACTTATGTTTTTCTGGACTGCTGTTTCGCTCTACGGCATCAGTACCTTCAGCTACATCTTCGGCATGATCGCCAAACAGGATAAACTGTTTACGATTGGTCTTTACACTGCCCTGCTTGGCTTTATTCCCCATGTGATCACAATAGCCCTACGCTGGTCGGCTACCGGAATCACACCATTTATTGATATTTCCGAATCTCTTACCCTCGGTTCATTCATGGCAGTACTAATCTTTTTGATTTTTCAGTTTTCATCCAAACGGGTGCGGCCGCTTGGCGCCCTGGTGATGCCGGTTGTTTTCGTGCTTATGGGGTGGGCCGGAACCCTGATGAAGGAAGTTGCAGCTACTCTTGCCCCTGCGATGCAAAGCGGCTGGATATGGGTGCATATCGTAGGCGCATCAGCCGGGTTTGCCTCGGTGCTGATTGCGGCCGGTCTCGGGCTTATGTATCTTCTCAAGGAAAAAAAATCGGGCGGAATCTATGAAAAACTGCCTGAACTGGCAACCGTAGATATGCTCTCCTATCGTTTTGTTTCAGGCGGATTTATCATGTACGGCCTGATGATTGTGTCCGGGTGCTTTTGGTCGAATCAGGTAAAGGGGAGTTATTGGGGATGGGATCCGGTCGAGGTGTGGTCGCTGGTATCATGGCTGATGTACGGTATATATCTCCATCTGCGGATAACATTCGGATGGCGCGGCAGGCGGCTGGCCTGGTACGCGTTGATCGCCCTGATCGTGATGATCGTCAGTTACTGGGGCATTCCGTTTTCAGTGGAGACATTCCACAGCGGATTCAGGATTGATCACAACTAGCGCTCACTTTATTTGAT
>JANNLB010000250.1:0-5234 GCA_031396605.1 Geobacter sp.
GGAGTTTCCACTCCCCGGACGGCGTAAAGTCACCTTCGAATATGTCATGATGGGGGGAGTAAATGATTCGCCGGAGGATGCCAAACGATTGCTGCGTCTGATCAGTGACATTCCCAACAAGGTGAATCTGATCCCCTTCAACGAGCATGAAGGGTGCGGTTTCAAGGCACCAACCCAGACAGCAATCGATGCTTTTCACAAGTATTTGATCGACCGGCATGTGACGGTTATTACCAGAGACAGCCGGGGTGGGGATATTTCGGCGGCGTGCGGCCAGTTGAAGGGAAAGCTGGAGAAACAAAAGGGCGGCTGAAGCAGAATGAAAGTGACCTATTCGGCACACTGCAAAAACTTTTTATTTAACAGGGATGAACAGGATACAGGGGATACAACCAAGAACAGAGTCCTTTTGGAATTATATCTGAAATGCTCAGCTTTATCTGAATTTGACGTTATCCTGTCCATCCCCTTTATCCCTGTGAAAGTGTCTTTGTTTGTGTGACCTATTTCGACAATGCTGAATAGTTATGAATGACAAAGGCCTTCGGAGAAATATCCCCGAAGGCCTTTGTTTGTTGTCTTATGTCGTCTGCATTACGCTTGTGGGCGTCTCGAACGATATTCAATCACCGGCTCGTGGCGCGGCGCAGACGTGTTGCGTGGAGCGTTTCCGGCAGGTTTTGCCGATTTACTCCAGGTTTTAGCCTGACCGTCACGACCGCCGGCAGGTTTGCCGAAGCGTCCGGCAGGTCCGCCGGGTCCGCTTTTACGTGGGCCACCGCTGCGACCAGCCGGTTTTCTGATGGAAGTTGACGGTTCATGCCCGGCAATCTGCAATTCTGGCAGTTTCTTCCCGATGAAGCGCTCAATGCGCTCCAGATAATTGCGTTCGCCCGCCGATGCGAATGAGATGGCGATGCCGGTTGCTCCGGCGCGGCCGGTGCGGCCGATACGGTGGACATAATCTTCAGCAAAGCGCGGCAGGTCAAAATTGATGACATGGCTGATGCCGTTTACGTCCAGGCCACGGGCAGCAACATCGGTCGCCACCAGCAGACGGATGCCGCCGCGACGCATACGGTCAATGGTCTTGTTACGGGCCATCTGGGTCATATCGCCGTGCAGGGCAGCCGCAGGGTAGCCGTTGCGGGAAAGTTCACGTGACAGTTCGTCTGCATCACGTTTCGTCGCAGAGAAGATGATGGCGCGGGTCAGTTCTGAATCGCTGACCAAGTGGTTGAGGAGCTCTTTCTTGTGATTCAGGTTGTCGGTGACATGCAGGCGCTGCTCAATCAGGGGAAGCGATGAGGTGCTGACGGCCAGCTGAACCCGCTTCGGCTGACGCATCATATTCTCAGCCAGTCGTGCGATGTCACCTTCCATGGTGGCGGTGAACATCAGGGTCTGACGATCGGCAGGTGCGCGTGAAACGATCTTGTTGATGTCTTCGCTGAAACCCATATCAAGCATACGGTCGGCTTCATCAAGAATCAGCAGTTCCAGACGGTCAAGACGGATGCTGCCGCGCTCAATGTGGTCTACCAGGCGACCGGGGGTAGCGACGATAATATCGACCGGTGCGGAAAGCAGGCGCAGCTGCTCGCGATAGGGCATGCCCCCCAGCAGCGTGCCGCAGCGGGGACGGATGCCGCGACCGTAGTTGCGGGCGGACTCCATAACCTGGCCGGCCAGTTCACGGGTCGGCGCCAAAACAAGTACACGCGGTCCTTTGCCTTGCAGGGTCGATTTTTTCGTCAGGAGCTCCAAAGCGGGCAGCACAAAGGCGGCGGTCTTGCCGGTGCCGGTCTGGGCGGTGGCGATCACGTCGTGACCTGCCAATACCAGCGGGATTGATTGTTCCTGGATGGGGGTCGGGGTTGAGTAGCCGCAGGCGGTAATCGCCGAGAGGATGGCCGGATTAAGGCCCAGTTCTTCAAACGTCATGTTAATTCCTTTTTCTGGGAGCGGTGTAAAGATAAAAGCGCACACGAACCGAGGAGTCAAACAGATGACTTCAGGAATGGTACATGCAGTAACGTGCGGGCAGACAATAAATCTTCGCCTGCCGTACGGTCTGCTTGTTTCAATCGGGATTGAAGATGATTGAAGATACAGGGGGGGCAGAATGCGATGATCAAAAGAGAACCAGTGGACACCATACCACTGATTCATGTGGCACAACAACTAAGCACAGTAGATGGTTTATTTTTTAAAAGCAAGCATTTAATTGGCAGCCGGTGTGTCGATGGTGTATATGCCTGATTCCTCTGCTGTACATTGATCCTTCATCGTGATAACTTTGGCTTCGTTTATTATCAAGCCGTCTCAAAGAGGAGTGCCGAGTGTCAAAACAGTTCGTCAGTGAGATAAAAGATCGTGATCCGGTCAATGCCGTTTTTCTGGTCAAGGATAAGATTCTGGCCATGGCCAAGAACGGCAAGCCGTATATGAACCTGCGCCTGATGGATAAGAGCGGCGATATTGAAGCCAAGGTGTGGGACAATACCGAGCTGCTCGACAAGCAGTTTGACAAGAATGATTTCGTCAAGGTGCGTGGTAAAGCCTCAGTTTACATGAACAAAATGCAGGTCGTAATTGCAGAGATCGGCAAGGTGCCCGAGGAGCAGGTCGTGCTGGCTGATTTTCTCCCCGAGTCGCCGCGTGACGGCGCCGAGATGCGGCAGGAATTGACCGACACGGTTGCCGCGCTTGGCAACCCCCATCTTAAAGGGCTGATGGAGGCCTTTCTGGCCGATGAACCGATTATGGGACTGTACTGTCAGGCTCCGGCCGCCAAGGGGATGCATCACGTCTATCTGGGTGGTTTGCTGGAACATTCACTCTCATTGGTCAAACTGGTAAAGAGTATTGTTCCCCTGTATGGCGGGATAAATGAAGATCTGCTTACCGTCGGGGCGCTGCTGCACGATGTCGGCAAAATCTACGAAATGAGTTTTGAGCGGGCCTTTGATTATACCGATGCGGGTAAACTTCTGGGGCATATCACGATCGGCGTGGAACTGGTCGATGAGAAGATCCGAATGGTAGAAGGTTTTCCGCGTGAACTGGCCCTTCTGCTCAAACATATGCTTCTTTCCCATCATGGCCAGTATGAGTATGGCTCGCCCAAGCGCCCCAAAACGGTAGAAGCGACCATCCTGAATTATCTGGATGATCTGGATTCAAAGATCAACGGCATCCGGGCTCACATCGCCAAAGAGACCGCTTCGATGTCACGCTGGACCGCACATCACCGGCTGTACGACCGCTATTTTTTCAAGGGTAACGGGATGGATGAGGAGTTGGCCGGAGGGCAGGAGGTGATCTGCGTTCCGGATGAAACCTGCCAGTCGGCGCCTCCCGAGCCGGTTACCGGGTCATGTGACGGGTCGGATGAACGCAGGAGGCAATCGTTTAACAATCAGCCGCTCAAAGTGCTGGAAAATATGAAGTTATTTTGAGCTCAATTCAGGCTTGACACTGCCAATACGAATGCTGCATTATCAAGAACCGAACTATCGTTCTAGTGAGTTGCCATATGACCCATGCACCAAAGGGACCTCAAAAAACACGTGATCTGATTCTGTCCACGGCCCTGTTGCTTTTTACCGAACGGGGATATTTTGCGACATCTGTCCATGATATTCGTCGCTCAGCAGACCTGAGTATCGGATCAATATATCACCACTTTGACAGCAAGGAGTCGATAGCCCGCGCCATTTACGATAACCTGCTTTCCCGGATAACCTGTGTGTTTCAAGAGGCGGCAGAAACAGCCACGACAACCAGGGGCAAATGCCGGGCGATTATTGCTGCGCTGTTTGCCCTTGCGGAAAGCGATCCACTCACCATGCACTTTGTACTTCATGCCCGTCACCGGGAGTTCCTGCCTGAGGCGCTGCCAATCTGTTCCACAAGACCGTTCGAGATGATGAGGGAGATAATAGTCGATGGCATAGCCTCCGGTGAGGTACGTCAATTGGATCCCGTTGTTGCCAGCGCCGTTGTCTTCGGCGGCGCTATAAGGTTAATACATCTGGCCCTGGATGGTGTTCTGCCCAGGCACATAACAACATACTTGGAAGAAACCTTTGAAGCCGGCTGGCGCGGCATCACCGGCTGATTTTGTAACTGCAAACAGAGCGAATGATTATTCTTCAATACCAAGGAGGTGAAAAAGTTCCGGATAAGTGAAGCCAGAGTAGTTTCTGGTAATTCAACCCAGACAAGGAGAGTATTGTATGCAACGTTTTCTAATTGTACTCACACTGCTATGTGCAACCAGCGCCTATGCCAACACCTGCATCGACTGCCACACCAGCGAAGCCACCATGAAAAGCCTGGTGGTCTTTAAGGCCGCCGGTGGTGAAGAAGGGGTTGGCTGAGCGGGTGCACCGCCTTCGGTGAAGGCGGACGAGGCCTACAAAGGCTACCTGGTGGATAAGACCCTGATAACGACAGACGTACACCTTTCACTTGGCTGCGTCAAATGTCATGGCGGCGACAGTAGCGCCAAGAACAAGGATGCAGCCCACAAGGGTTTCAACCGCCGTCCTTCCGACAACTTGTCCCTTTGTGGCGATTGTCACAGCAAGATTACCGACTCGTACCGCACCTCGCTCCACTACACGACCCATGGTTTTGCAAAGGGTGTTGCCCCCCGGTTTTCTCCGGCAGAGAACAAGATTTTCAAGGAAAAAGTATTCCCCAAATCATGCAACAATTGTCACGCCTCCTGCGGTGACTGCCATGTGCGGGGGCCGGTTATCGGCGGTGTTAGTATCGGCCTGCTCGCCGGTCACAAATTTGTTCGCAGGGCCGAGGCCAAGACGTGCGGGGCCTGTCATGGCGGCCGGGTCTATCCCGAGTTTACCGGTGAATCTGGCGGCCCGCCCGATGTCCACTATCAGGCCGGTATGAACTGCATGAACTGCCACGGTTTGGCGGAGATGCATGGAGACGGCAAGCTTTACTCATCCCGACATGAACTTCCCGGACGGCCGTCCTGTGTCAAGTGTCATCCAGCCTCGTCCCCCAAATCACAGGCCAGCCACGACCAGCACCGAGACCGGCTTACCTGTACCACCTGCCACAGCGCAGCACCATACAATAACTGTTACGGCTGTCACTATGGCAAAGGGGCGCAAGCCAAGACAGGCATGATTATCGGCAAGGATTGGCGCACCGGCAAAGTAACAACCCTGCGGGTCATACCGACCGTGAGGGATACGTTC
>JANNLB010000288.1:0-1970 GCA_031396605.1 Geobacter sp.
CAGTCTTCCTTTATGTCTGATTTTAAAAGGAAATAACTAATTTTAGAATACCTGATGAATGAAGTAGGTTACTGTTTTTTAAGATACTCCACATGGGCGGCAAGATGCCGGTCCACCACGTCAAGCGGCTCCAGATACGTAAGTACGATAACGAACATCTCTTTACACTCTCCTTTGCGTTAAGCCTGATTACTACATATCTGCGCTTGAAAACGAAATCACTCCACAATCTTATAACCGACCAACTTAAGGGAAGGCTTGGTATTCCGACTTCTCGCTATCTATTGCTGGTTGCGAGTTTGACGCCTAAGCCGATGAGGGCAATACCCGCAAGACGAGTTGCTATCTTTCGCGCGGAAGGTATTGATTTCAGGCGACGTGCCACAGCATTGCCAACAAGGACAAGACCGGCTTGGTACAGGAAGCTGATGATCGTGACGTGGGCCATCATTGCAACGAGCGTAGCGTTCGACGATCCTGGACGGAGAAACAACGGAAAGAATGCAACAAAGAACAGCACCACTTTTGGATTGGTAAGGCTGACCGCGCAAGCTTGGCGAAAGTAGCGCCATGTCGACTTATATGGTTCCGAATCTGTGACGTATTGACTCACCGGAGAACTTAAGAGTTGCAGCCCCAGCCAGAACAGATACACGGCGCCGAACCATTGAAGGACTTGAAAGAGGATTGGGTTGGAATTCATGATGGCCGCGAGGCCCGCTACTGCCGCAACCATGAATAGAAAGTCACCGGCGAGCGTACCAAGGACCGCGCCGAGCCCAGCGCCGACGCCGTTCCTGGCTGTGGCATTGAGAATGGCAAGAGTGCCAGCCCCAGGAACCAACTGGAACACCAGAATTGCGGCGAGAAAGCTTGTGTAGCTTTGAATGTCAAACACTAGCAGGACTCCTGTTTATGATACCCAACGTGGGAAAGCACACCGGCGGCGTGGCCTTATCGCGCCGACCGTCTGCCGCGCTTGGTTGGACATTTTCTTTGTCCCATTCCGTGGATACTTACTTTTGAAGTCGTTGGGATATTCCAGCCACCTTATTCGTTGATCAATACCAATAAATATTATATTGTAATATTATTGCAACATTGATGGAGGTAATCTCATGCAAAAAAATACCAGTGTTACCCTTGGTAAACACTACGAAAATTTCATTTCTCAGCAGGTTGTCCAAGGACGTTTTGGTTCAGCAAGTGAGACAATCCGCGCCGGTCTGCGACTTTTGGAAGAACGGGAAACAAAACTGTCCTTGCTACGCCGTGCGCTCATTGAGGGAGAAGAAAGCGGCACTGCTGATTATTCGCTCAAGAGCTTACTCTCAGAGCTTGACGGTGAAAATTTTAACTGATGCCCACTTTTACCCTCACAAACATGGCAAAGGCAGATTTGAAAGAGATTGCCAAGTTCACACAAAACCGCTGGGGGGCGTGAACAGCGCGACTTGTATCTACAAATGCTGGACGTTTCATTTCAGCAGTTGGCTGCCAACCCGCTCAAAGGGAAGGATTGCAGTGATATTCGAATTGGCTACCGGAAATTGAATGCAGGCCGTCATGTAATCTTTTACCGCCAAACTCTTGCCGATATGATCGAGATTGTCCGTGTTCTGCACGGGCATATGGACATTGAAACGCGACTTTCTGTTTAACCCTTTGACAAACCTATTCCTATCTCAAGGGCCGATCTCTTCGGCTTTTCCTTTTTGCCGTGTTTTCTTTCTCGATGTTATTTGACCAAAGAGTGCACCTATAAAGAAAACTATGACTGCCTGACAACTCAGCTATATAATTATACTTTGCATTGTGATTATGCGGATCTCGAAATTCCCGACGAAGGTTAGCAACCACACTAACGAATAGGCGCAAAATAACAAAAGCCATCCAAAAATGTTGTCTTCGCCGTGTCCTCCTATATTAAAAACCGCTCCTATTAAAAACAGTAGCATCAGTGCAATGTA
>JANNLB010000294.1:0-18919 GCA_031396605.1 Geobacter sp.
TCAAAGCTCAGGATGAATGGACGACAAATAGTTTCTCGTTCCGCTGAAAGCAGAACGTCCTTTTTAGCCCCTTGCTATGAAAAGTTTGCATAGCAAGGGGTTTCTTTATGCCGGTTTTGTATGTACAAATTGCATAGTTCCCGCCCTGTCAAATAAAACACAAACTATTTCAGCCAGATGGGATCCGGTGGCCAGTGGCACTAAATTTGCTTGAATACTCGTGAAACCGGTCGATTTATTTATGCCGCACTGCAATTTTATTCATAAAGGTAAACGTGTATGAGCGAAATTTCAGAAAAAGAGAAGGAATTCCCCGATATCGATCTTTGTTACAAGGCGATGGGGCTTTCGTTCAGTGACAGCCCTGAGAAGGTTGAACGGACCTACCGGAAGCTGAAGGATAATTACAGCCGGGGGATGCGCTCTTCAGATTTGACCGAACGGGCCGCTGCGACCGAAAACCTGAAAAATCTTGAAGAGCTGTTCATCACCATTACCGGTTCGCTTATCTACAAGGATTATGCCAAGGAACATGAAAAATATAAGGAGTTGAAAGCCGGGCAGTCAGCTGCCCGCAAACTAAAACAGCCGACGGCAGTAAATGGAGCGCTCATTGTTTGTCCACATTGTAATAAACAGATAGCTTCAAATCTTAAGGTTTGCATCTACTGCCACGGGAAAATTGCGACTCCGATGGGGCCGTTGATGGGAAATATGCTTTCCACAAAAAATATAATTGTTGTAGCGATAATTGTTGTGCTGATTATTACAGGTGCGGTTTTTATGTCAAAGCCATAATTGCTGGAGCGGTAGTCGCTTGCCCCTTCTTTCCCGGCCCTCTCTTTCGTCCCCTGTTTTGGATAGCGACGTAATAATGCAGAGTGTAATGTGGTTTTGGAATGGTGGATGGTTGTAGAAAATAAATCTGTCCGGGTTTTATACTGAACTATTATGGGTTGTAATTAAAGAGGTACTATTATGAAACGAACGAGCGTGTTGAAAGTCGATGCTGTAGCTGGTCTAATGTTGTTGGCCTGCTGTTTTGTTGCAGTGGCTAAAGTAGCCTCTGCAGCACAGGCAACTTATGCCCCTGTTATGGGTGATTACTGTGTCCAGCCGCCCTTTCTGTCAGGTTATGTCCCTCCCCAGGTGCTTTTCACTATGGGCAAGGACCACAAGTACTACCTGCCGGCCTACAACGACTCTTCGGACATCGACAACGACGGCCTTATCGAGACCACCTACAAGCACTCCTTCGACTACTACGGCTACTTCGACTCCAATAAGTGCTACAGCTATGCCTCCGGGGTCTTCACCCCCTTCGGCATCACCACGGACAAGTACTGCAGCAACACCAACTGCACCAACAGTGCTGGTGCCAGTGTTGATTGTTCAGGGAAATTCAGTGGAAACTTTCTTGACTGGGCCGCCATGTCACGTGCAGATATCACTAAGATGGTAATCTACGGCGGCTACCGTACCTCGGACAATAACGGCACCAACTATGCGCAACTCAGTGGAGAATTTATCCCCCAGGACGGCCATATCTGGGGCAAGGAGTACTATGACGGTCCGATTGCATCTGGTGGGACCGGGAGGTCCGATTCTGCCAAGCTCTTTCCCGGCGGTGTTGCCAACAAGCGGGCCCTGTTCTGTGTAAATGGAACCGGCAGCATCTCGCAATTGAAAATTATTCCGGATGTAACAGCAGTCGGCGGTGTCACGGTTACAGGTGGTCTCCGTGCCTGGCACTGGATTAATGTGAATGGGAATGCAGATATCTGCAGCGACACCAGGATTGACCTGGACGGAAACGGCAGTGCCTCAAACGCAACCCTGACCGGTCGCACCAACTACGAGGTAACTGTCAAGGTCTGCGACCCGGCGTCCGGCTACAACTCCCTCGGCGATTGGGAAAAGAAGCATTGCAAAAACTATTCATCAGCTTCACCTCAGGATGCCAATGGCCCCTGGCGCCCGGTCGGCCTGATGCAGATTTATGGCGAGACCCCCAACGCCGCTCAGGTCTGCAGCAAGGACATGGCCACGGCCTGCACCAGCGACAACAACTGCACCGGCAACGGTCAGTGCGTCAACGCCTCCAACATGTTCTTCGGCCTGGTCATGGGCTCCTACAAGAACCCCAAGTCCGGCGGGGTGCTGCGAAAATCGGTCTACAGCATCAATGAGGAGACAAACCAGAACAACGGCACCCTGCAATGCGCTGCTTCCGGCGGCAAAGGGTGTATCATGAAAGCCATAGAGCAGTTGAAGGCACCCGCCTCCTATCCGCTCAGTTCCCATTGGGGTAACCCAATCGCCGAGATAATGTACGAAGGCATGCGCTACTGGGCCGGCAAGACCTCTGCAACAACGGCATTCATCAGCGGAATTTCCGAAGGCGCTAACGGTGATAACAATAATTACATGAAATACGGGGCCTGGGACCAGCCGGCGACGCTTTTCCCCTCCTGTTCCATGCCGTTCAACCTGGTCTTCTCGGATGTCTACAACAGCTTCGACCATGATGAGGTATCAGGGTCCGCCTTCAACTCGTACACCGGCGACCTGACCGGTCTCAACGTATCAACCCTGGCCAACCAGATCTGGGCCAATGAGAACCTGGGGACGTCAGTTATCGTAGGAGAATCGGGAACCACGGCCGGCACAGCCACAGACGGTACCTGCGGCGGCAAGACTATATCAGGTCTCAGTAACGTGAAGGGACTCTGCCCGTCGGAAGGGAGCCAGTCGGGAAGTTACTACTCAGCCGCAGTTGCACTCTACGGACACAACAGTATAAAGAGTCAGATGAGTACTCCCTCCAACGTGCTGACCTACGTAGTGGCCTTCCCCTCCAACGTCCCGAATCTCACGTTCTACACCGACACGGGCGGAGCGGCTTTTGTGGCGCCTTATGGCAAATCGGTTTCCAACACCTCCCCCTGGGCGTGCACCACTACCAATACGGATTTCCCCATTTTGACCTACACTAATCCGGACACTACCACAGCCAACTATCTGAAGTTCACACCAAAAGCGTCCGGTGGTTCCAACTGTCCAACCCCCTCGGTAGTCAGCTTTTACCTTGAAGAGACGGAATATGACACTTCTGTATCTCCCGCTCGATTAAAATATGCGAAGTTTATCGTCGCTTCCGATGACCTGGGTGGGGGGGATTACGACCTGGATACGCTGGTGCGCTACACGGTCTGCGCCAAGGGATTTACCACTATCGGTGCTATTGCCAACTGCCCCGCGACGCTTACCTCCAACCAGATTTCGGTTAAAACCGAGCGGGTCTACTCGGCAGCCGGCAATATTGCTGCTTTGGGTTTTACTATTTCTAATGTCGGTGCAGCTTCCGGTTCCTATCTGGTACTTGAGCATGCAAATCCTGCCAGCGGTGGTTATCCCGCTACCATGGGCGATAGTCCCGGAAATCCACTTTGGGCCACTCACCTGCCTAATACCAACGCTTCACTAACCTTTAATGTTGCATCCTCAAGCGCAACACTTCCCAAGTCGCCACTCTGGTATGCCGCCAAATACGGTGGTTTCAAGCCCGGCGTATACAAGAATTCAGACAATATTGATCTCCCTTATACGGATGCCACCTGCTCATATGCGCTGACTAACGCCAGCAGGGACGCCAGGTGTAATGGCTGGTCCTCCAGAGTTCCGGGCGTACCTGACAACTATTTCGAGGTATCAAACCCATCCGAAATGGAGAACAAGCTGCGTGATGCCCTGGAAGCCATTCTGTCAAGGGTCTCCTCGGGCACGGCGGCATCAATCCTCAATAATAGCGAAGGAAGCGGCGCCAGCTTGCTGCAGGCCGTATTCTATCCGAAAAAAGATTTTGATGGTAATACATCGACCAACTGGATCGGCGAGATTCACAACATGTGGTACCATCTGGATCCTTTTTTCAATACCACTATCAGGGAGGATTCAAACCAGGATTACAAGCTGAATATTTCACAGGATAAGATCGCCCAGTTTTATTTTGACACAGTTGATAGCAAGACGCGGGTGCGGCTGTTCAATGACAGTAATGGTGATGGAAACCCGGATTTGGCAACACCCGACACGACCATTGATCCGGACGATGTGAAATCCCTCTGGAAAGCCGGTCGTAAACTTTGGGCGCGGACACTTACGGCAAGTCCGAGATTGATCTATACACATACAGATATCAGTAGTTTAGATGACGCCACGACCAAGCTTACCCCGTTTGCCAGCACTCTTACCGGCAATGCAACATTCCTTTCTCTGATTCAGACAGCGGATACGACAAAGGCCGGCAAGTTGATCGCCTGGACCCATGGCGCCGACCAGGCTGCCGATACGGATGGTTCGAAATATCGCGCCCGCAAGGTTACCATTGGCGCCTGCAGCATAACCGGTTCAGGCTGCGAGACCAGTGACAGCATCTATACCCGCGAGTGGAAGCTGGGCGACATCGTTTCGGCAACTCCAAAGCTGGTATCCAACAATCCGTTGAATAGCTATAGTAAACCAGTTCCCAATGGTTATGCGGACAAATATTACAATGCGTTCACAAATACAAGCATGTATAAAAGCCGTGGAATGGTGTTTGTGGGGTCGAACGACGGCATGCTGCACGCGTTTCGTCTTGGGGTACTCAAAGAAAATGCGGGAAAATTCGACAAAGCCCAGTTTAATAACTCATCAGGCGCTCTTGTAACGAGTTCAGATGATCTTGGCAAGGAGGAGTGGGCTTATATTCCGAAACAGGTTTTGCCTTATCTTACCTATCTCAAAGATCCCAATTATTGTCATATTTTTACAGTTGACAAGTCACCGTCGATAGCTGATGTCAGCATCGCCAACCCTTCAGGATGTACTGGAAACTACTGGGATTGTGTCAAGGCAACAGACGGATCCACCTGGCGAACGGTATTGTTGGGAGGAATGGGCATAGGAGGGGCAGCCAAATGGAATGGTGACACTACTATCACAGCGCCTGATGCTTGTGTCAAGACGCCGGTCAAAGTCCCAACAACATCGCCTGCCACCACGTCAGCAGCTTCGACAGGTATCGGTTATTCATCATATTATGCCCTTGATGTAACAGATCCTGTCTCTCCTAAATATCTCTGGGAGTTTCCTGGTTCTACCACAGCAGTTGGCCAGCTCGGCTTCAGCACCACCGGGCCTGCGATAATACGAATAGCTTCGCATACTGATGCAGTTGTAAGTAGTAAAAATACAAGAACCGTAGACAACACCAAAAACGGTCGCTGGTTTGCCGTCTTTGCTTCGGGGTCAACCGGTTATATTGATAAAGTCAAACGAGAATTTAAAGGACAATCCGACCAACAGTTACGCATCTTTGTTGTAGATATGGCAGATGGCACACTGGTGAGAACTATTAGTACCTTTGCCGATGGTACGGCTCTGCCTTCTGAATCGTTTGCCGGTTCTCTTTCGTCCAGTTGGATCGACACCGACCGAGCTACCAATTCATCTGTCGGGTGGTACAGTGATGATGCCGTGTATATTGGATACACGAAAAAATGTACACTTACGGACACTAGTTGTACAAATAATACGTGGACCAAAGGGGGGGTGCTTCGTCTGTCAACAGGTGAAAATATCGACCCTGCAAACTGGAAGGTTTCCAAATTAATTGATGGAATCGGGCCGGTAACCACATCGGTTACCAAGCTGCAAGACAGAAAGAACAACAACTTCTGGATTTACTTTGGCACTGGACGATATTCTTTCAAGGGGGACGATTCCACAACTAACAGGCAGACTTTGTATGGTGTGAAAGAACCCTGCTATGCATCAGCAAAAATAGATGCCACTGCAACCAATATGGAAGTTAGAAAGGACTCGATCAACCCTAACTGTACAACTGCGGTGTCAGGTACCCTGGTCGATCAATCCGGAGCGCCATCGGCAACTTTTGCTACAACAGCTCCAGGCTGGAAGTTGGATCTTGATGCTCCTGCATCAGGATTCGCATCTGAGCGAATGATAACTGATCCGGTCGCATCTACGGCCGGCGCGGTCTTTTTTACAACGTTCAAGCCCAGTAATGACGTGTGTAAATTTGGCGGTGATTCCCTTATCTGGGCATTCCGTTATGACACTGGTGGAGTCCCTCCTGGTCAGGCCATGCAGGGTAAGGCACTGATGCAGGTTTCGACTGGAGCCTTTGCAGAGGTGAGTCTTTCCACCGCCTTCAGTAACCCCGGCAACACCCGTTTAGACGGTCGTCGTTTGACAACGCCTATCACTGGTGTGCCGCCGACAGCTCAGGGGTTGTCTCTGATTGTCAATCCTCCACCAGTAAAGAAAATGTTGCATATTCGGGAAAAATGACCGTCATGCCAACGATGCACGAGAGGTACACATACATGAATAATCGTGGTTTTTCCTTGGTTGAGCTGGTTGTAGTTATTGGTATTATCGGGATATTATCTTCTATAGCGGTTTTTTCTTTTTCAAGCTGGATGCGTAAAGCCGATATTGAAAGTCAGACCAGGGAGATTTTTACCGATTTAAATATGGCAAGAACAGAATCAATTTTTAGAAAAACGCGACACAGTATTGCCGTGAATCCGAATGATTATATATTTAAACGCTACAGCTCTCCCGATGAGAACGCAACAGCCGGGGGGACTACAGTTGCATCAAAAGTTCTTAAATACCAAATTTCTACAATGACTGGAACTTTTACGGGGTCGAATGCAGGTTATCATTTCGTCTTCGACACGAGGGGGTTTGTAGTAGGTATTAATCCTCCAACCATTAAGGTCAATCCATCTGATAGTGGTGCAGCCTTTGACTGTATTGTGGTCAGTGCAGGCAGAAATAATTTAGGAAAGGTAGAAGCTAATGCATGTGTGCAGAAATAAATCCGGATTTACCTTAGTTGAATTCCTGGTTTCCCTTGTCATTCTTATGGTTGGCCTGCTCGGGCTATTGCAAACAATAAATTTTGCGCTTCAGTACAATATGAGTACACAGTTGAGAAATGAGGCTGCATCGGTAGGGGATGCCCGGATGAGTAGGGAGTTGGCCAAGCCATTTGATCTGATATCGACCGGGATCAGCAGCAAACCTGTTTCTCGCCAGATTCTGAACGGATATAAAAATTATTCGGTTACACGCAGTGGGCTAAATATGACTAATTCCAAACAGGTAACTGTTGAAGTGCGCTGGAGATACAAAAATCAATCGTTTACTCACACGGTGTACGGCGCTTCATCAAAGTCCAATAAATAGGCGGGCATTGATATGCTTCAAAATAAAAAAGGATTTACTCTTGTTGAATTGATTGTCGTCATGGCGGTGTTCATGGTGGTGCTGATGATCACCGGCGAAGCCTTTAAGACGATCCTCCAGCAGACTTCAAGGCTCTTCAGGAGTGAGGAAAGTAATATTGAAGGTGTTGTCGGCCTTGAGATACTGCGCCATGATCTGCAGCAGGCCGGTTACGGGCTGTTCACTGAGCCTCTTTGCTCTGCCTACACCTCTGAGGCAGCGGCAGTGCCGGCCAGCACGTACAATGAGGTTGACCGATTGGTGTTGGATCCGTGCCTGCCAACACCATCAACTGCAACGGTGGTGGCAAAGCGTCTTCCTCCGCGAGCCGTAGTTGCCGGCAATAATCTTGTCGCTGTGGCTGACACTACCAGTGAAACCGGAAAGACCTATAACATCCTACCCGGCACAGACTATCTTGCGCTGAAGGGTTTGACTCTTGGACAAAACAATACATCTCAAAAGTGGACGTATCTTACTTACGCTGCATCTGGCGTCACCCCGAAAGGATGGGTGTCAAATTCGGAAAATTTTGTCTCTGGTGATAGAGTATTGCTGATGAAGCGCAAAGTTACCCCATCAACATCTACATTGACCATCGTGCCTGAACCGAATAATGGATGGTTTTACATCCCGTTCAGCAATTCGGCCTTCAATAATTTTTCCACCAATTACAGAGATTATGTAGCGTATGGCCTGAATAAAACTGCCACGCCAACAATGCCGTTCAACCGCGCCGACTATTTCGTCTCCCGCCCGGCAGCAGCCAATGCTGTGCCGGCTTTATGCGCGCCCGGCATCGGGACCCTTTACAAGGCAACGGTGAATCAGGATGACGGAAATCTTACCTACCTCCCCATACTTGACTGCGTTGCCGATATGCAGGTGGTGTTCGGCTGGGATATTACGATAGGAACCACAAGCACATTAGGACAGGATGGCTTGATTGACACGTGGTCAAGCCCTGATCCCGCTTCTCGATCCGGCACCGCCTCTCTGGCAGATTTGCAGGCTGCAATAGCTGATCCTGAGCTGCTTCGCTCCTCTCTGAAAATTATAAAAGTGTATATTCTGGCTCAAGATGGCCGTAAAGACCCGGGATACACCAGCCCGCCAACGATAGTAGTTGGAGATAGGGATGCAGGAGAAATATCGCTTACAAAAAACTATGATATTGCTGCCGCCGGGTTTCAGAACTACCGCTGGAAGGTTTACCGGGTTGTTGTTCGCCCCAAAAACCTTATATCCAATCAGTAAAGGGCGTCGTATATGATGAACTTAATTCGCAATAAAGACGGCATAGCACTTGTGACTTCTCTCATGCTGACTCTAATTTCTTTGACCATTGTTATGGCGCTTTTGTACATGGTTACACAGGGCGTCAAAACATCGGGCCAGCTCAAAAAATACCGTACTGCGGTTGAGGCATCATACGGAGGCACTGAAATAATGGTCAAAGATATCATGCCTATAATCATGCAAAACTATTCAACCGCCAATTTCACAACAACGGTACAGAATGCTTTCACCGGTGTAAGTCTTCAGATACTATCAGATCCGAAGTGTATGCAGAGAAAACTTACAAAATCGACAGCAAGCTGGCCGACGGGATGTAGTAATACATCAAATCCCAAAAACAACCCGGACATAAAAATAACACTGGATTCAACTTCAGGAAACCCGTTTATCGTAAGTTCAAAAATAGTTGACACAGTTGCCGGTAATTCAGACACCAGTGGGCTTCAGCTTGAAGGTTCAGGTGTTGCCGAATCCTCATCCCTTCTTACGCCACAGCACGTCCCATTCATTTATCGAATGGAAATACAGGGTGAACGTCAGGGCAATTCAACAGCTCAGGCTAATATCGAAGTCCTTTACGCCTATTGATGAAAGTATTGAATAAGTAGCACCCGGCACATCCGGGGATTTGTTACGTCTGGGAGTCGAATGATTCCAAACCAAAAATCTATAATGCTGTCTTGCTTGGAAAAAATCGATTCGGCCATCTCAAACATGGGTCACTATGCGGGATGTTCATGCATGACTTTTGGGCATTTGAATAGAAATGGGATTTTTTAGTATCATGGTTTGTCCGGTTTGACTTTGTGCCTGCTGATTGTTATTGTTTCAACAGATATCTGTGTTTTTGACTTACATTTGAATTCGGAGTATGCAATGCCACAATTAAAACCGACAAAAAATGTTCATTGCAGTTATGCCGATTATCTGACTTGGGAAGATGGCCAACGGTGGGAATTGATTGATGGTCAGGCTGTCTGTATGAGCCCTGCACCAGACCGGCAGCATCAACAGATTTCAAGACTCTTGGAGCGTCAGATAGATTCATACCTCTTTGAAAAAAGTTATGAAATGTACCACGCTCCCTTTGATGTCCGCTTTGTGGAAACAAAAGATAATGTGGCCGATGACTACATTAATACTGTTGTGCAACCTGATATCATGGTTATATGCGATCCTGAGAAACTTGATGAAAGGGGATGCAAAGGTTCGCCTGATCTGATTGTAGAAATTCTTTCACCATCAACCACTCGGATGGATATGACGGTAAAGTTTGAGTTGTATCAGCGCTATGGCGTCAAGGAATATTGGATTGTTCATCCAAAAGATCAGACAATTCTGGTTTTCAAGCTTCTGGAAAACGGTTTGTACGGTGTTCCGGATCGTTATTGCGCGGAAGACATTATTCCTGTAGCCTTGCTCGGTGAACTAAAGGTTGACCTCACTCAGGTTTTTAGATGAATCTACTGGAATCTTTCCAAAGGTTACGCTCTGTAAATAAATGGTCTGACGTAGTCTTCGAATTGAAACCCAGGGCGAGAGTGTATCTAATCCGCAGGAAAAAACAGTCTTATCGGTTCTACGCCTATTAGCGCAGTGCGGCCGGACGTGATTTGACGTGAAGATAACAATAAATGTCACTTGAAACACGGAATAAAAGGATTGGCTGATATGTTCATCTATAGTATTTCTTTAAAAAGTAATATATTTCAGGCGCTTGATGTAATCGATTGTTCAAGACAATTCTGGCGTTTAATTTGCAGTAAGTCGCAATACCGTCGCTTGGCAGAAGTTTTACTGCATAACTACAAATTCGATATACGATAATACTCAACCATTCGCGAGAATGGGGCGGAAAGCCTACAGGGTCTCCAAGAGACAGCCGGGTTGCCGAAATATCCTGAAAAGATATAAGGCCCCGGCTTTTTTGTGTTCAGAAAATGTGTTTTGAAAACCTGAACATGAGCGAAATATTTCAGTTCTATAATTTTATATATAATTATGTATAAAATAGTTGACAATAGTATTATTTACTGTAAAAGATCCTATGAAATCATTGTTTTCATGGGAACTGTATATGAATGCATTAAATAAGGTAAAATCAATCCGTGAATCGCGCCTGATGAGCAAGTCGGAACTCGCTAAAAAATCCGGGGTTTCAACGTTGACAATCGATCGTATAGAGCGTGGCGAAAAATGCCGCATGGAAACCATGCGGAAAATCATTCTGGCTCTTGGATACAGTTTAGAGGAAAAAAACAAGGTATTTCAGGATCAGGAATAACGGGACCGGATATGTTTCTTTTTAAGAAGAAAAAAGAGATCGTAGGCATCGACATCGGATCAAGCTCCGTTAAGGTTGTTCAGTTGAAGGACAACAAGGGGTCATTTCAGTTGCTGAATGCGGGTATTTACCCTCTACCTCCTGAAGCGATAGTCGACAACACGCTGATGGACAGTTCGGCAATTGCCGCGGCGATAAAAAATCTGGTTGCAAGTCTCGGCATCAAGATCAAGGATGTCGTATGCTCCATCTCCGGGAACTCTGTAATTATAAGGAAAATTGTTCTTGCTGCAATGCCGCAGGAAGAGCTGGAGGATCAGATCTCCTGGGAAGCTGAACAGTACATACCGTTCGATATCAACGATGTCAATATGGACTTCCAGATTTTGTCGCCTGACAGTAGTGACGCCTCAAAGATGAATGTTCTGCTGGTTGCCAGCAAGAAAGATATTATTAACGATTATGTAGCGGTGTTCAGCGAGGCCGGCATGCAGCTTTCGGTTGTCGATGTCGATTCATTTGCTGTTCAGAATGCATTTGAAGCCAATCACGACTATAATTCCGAAGATATTCTCGCGCTGATAAATATCGGTGCGAGTGTCATGAATATCAATGTCATTAAAGACGGTATTACCCTGTTTACCAGAGATGTTCAGATGGGTGGGAATCTATATACCGAGGAGATTCAGAAACAGCTTGGGCTGAGCAGCTCCGATGCCGAAACCGGTAAACTACTTTCCCATGAGTCAAACAATACCGCGCTGCGAAATGTTATCTTGAAAGTTAATGAGACGGTTACGAATGAAATACGCCGTTCGCTCGATTTTTATAATTCGACCGCCAGTGATGAGCGTATTTCAGCTGTTTTTGTCAGCGGCGGCTGTTCAAAAGTATTCAATCTTATTGAAACAATTGTCGAAAAAAACGGTCTGCCGGTTGAGAAAATCAATCCTTTTGCTAAATTGAAATATAATGAAAAAGATTTTGATCCTGAATACCTTGAGGAGATCGGACCCTTTATGGCAGTGCCGGTGGGGCTTGCTATCAGGAGGGTAGGGGACAAATGATTAAAATTAATCTTTTACCCGTCAGAGCGGCCAAGAAGAAAGAAACTGCAATTCAGCAGCTTGTAATTGCTGGTGTTGTTGTGATTCTGATAGCTCTGATTGTGACCACTCTGTACGTTGTCAAGCGAGTTCAGGTTGCAGCAACCAAAGATGATATAACAACGGCAAATAATAAAATTAATGAACTTAAAACTAAAATAGGCAAGCTTGAAGAGCTGAAAACCCTGAAAGAACAGGTCAAGAAAAAACTGGATGTCCTTTCGCAATTACGAAAAAACAAAATGGGCCCTGCGCAGCGATTGGCAAGCATGAGTGATCTGACTCCGGACAAGTTGTGGCTTACAAATTATAATGAGTCAAATCAGGATGTAAAAATTTCCGGGATTGCCCTCACTGAGGAGCTTATCGCGCAGTTTATGAAGGCGCTTGAAGCATCCAATGACTTTATGGCTGTAGATCTGGTGGTTTCTGAGCAAACAGAAATTGTCGGGACAAAATTCAAAAAATTCGATATATCGATGAAGCTGGAATCTGCTGCACCGGCAGTAAAAAAATAATGAACATCATTCAGGTGGTCTGAATATGGATCCTAGTGTAGAGAAAATACTAAAGCTTCCTGCAAAACAGAAAATTCTTATTCTTGTTCTGATCTCAGTTATTGAAGCTGCAGCTTTGGTGTGGTTTTTGTACCTGCCGAAACACAAAGAACTTGAGGGCGTTAAAGCCGAACTTGCCAAACTGCAGGATGAAATTACTGAGAAAACCCGGATTGCAAATAATCTTCCTAAATTGAAGATAGAATATGATCAGCTGAATCTTGAGTTGGCTCAGGCGTTGACCGAATTGCCGAACTCAAAAGAAATTCCGTCCCTGTTGACCAGCATCACCACTTTAGGAAAAAACGCCGGGCTGGATTTTTTAACCTTCCGCCCCAAAGCAGAGGTTCCTAAAGATTTTTATGCCGATGTACCGGTAGATATAATTGTTTCCGGGTCATATTTCAGTGTTGCGAATTTCTTTGCCGCCGTAGCGAACCTGCCACGAATCGTAAATATTACCAATGTCGCGTTTTCGGATATCAAGAGTGTCAATAATCGCATGATGACCAAGGTTACGTGTCTTGCCACGACATTCCGCTTCCTTGATAGGAAAGAGATTAAGGATGATAAAAAAGCTCCTAATAAATAGTCAATTATTGTTTCTTGCCGTTGCTCTGGCGTCAGCGTTGTCATGTACGGCGTGCAGCAAAGACCAGCCGCAAGCGCCTGTTCCGGCTCCGGTGCAACCGCCCAAAGCCGCAGTTGTGCAGCCCAAGCCTGTCCAAAATCAGGCCAGTTCGGCGTTACGCCTCCCGCCGCCACCGGTAAACCAATTTGACTTCAGCAACAAAAAAGACCCGTTCAAGCCTTTTGTGGCTGTAAAAACAGAAACAAAAGCATCTCCGGAATCGATAAAAAAAGACCAGCGCAATTCTCTGCCGATTCACAGTTTTGATGTCAGTCAGTTCAAACTGATTGGAATCATCACCGGCGGCCGGGAAAATCAGGCGATGGTGACTGATCCGGGTGGAAAAGGATATGTGCTTAAAGTTGGCATGTTAATAGGTAAAAATGACGGCAAAATTACATCTATCAACTCAAGCGGTATCGAAGTTTTAGAACAGTTCAAAGATGACAATGGCAGGGTCCGGAAAGAAAATATTAAACTTACCCTTCCCAGGAAACAATAATACCGATTTCAAATCAAAGATGAAATCAAGGCGGAGAGTACTGAGGCGACGAAGCGTACAGATAGCACGTTGAGGAACCGAAGACGAGCCGACGAAGATAGCGCTTTGATTTGGAAATGGAATAAGGAGTTCCGTATGCAGTGGAAAAAACATACATTGAGAATTGCGCTCATATCATTTTCAATATGTTCAAGCTGTTTGATTTTTGCGCCGTATAGCGCTCATTCCGCCGAGCAGCTGGAAGCAAAAAAACTTGTCAATATTGAGTCTGTTGTGCCAACTGGTGATGGTCCCACCACGGAATTGACGATAAAACTGACCTCATCCGCTGCATATACAAGTTACAAAACAACATCTCCACTGCGGCTCGTTATCGATCTTTCCCAGGTTGCGCCAGGAAATATTTCCTCACCGATACTGGTGAATAAAGGAAACTTCAAAAGGGTTTCCGCCAGTCGTTTTGATACTGATGCCGGTGTGTTGACCCGTGTGGAGATTGAACTTGTCAGCGATCGTGAAGCACTTATTTATGAGTCTCCTGCCAATCCCGGTGAGTTGAAAATATCTTTTACCGAGCTTGCAGATCTTGTTGTTCCGGCAGCGGCCGCTCCTGTCGATAAGACCCCCGTTGTTTCTAAACTCCCGGCCGCAGTCCCGGACTTGGCTCCCGCCACCGGCAATGATCCTTCATTCAGAATCCTGAACGCAATAACGGTCAACAATAACAAGATCACTCTCGCTCTTGACGGCGCGATCGACGATTTCAAAACGTTCAGACTCAATAAACCGGAACGATATGTCGTTGATTTAATGAATGTAAGAAGCGGCTTATCAACCAGACTGCTCCCTTTGAATGCTTCCGGCGTTGCTTCGGCGCGAATCGGCCTCTACCCGGACAAGGTGCGCATCGTACTTGACGCCGTAAACGGCAGTTTTCCTGAAGCAACTGCCGTAAAAACCGATTCAGCGGTTATTATCACACTGGATGCAAAAACGGCCGGTGAAAATGCAAATACGAAGCTGACTTCGACGCGGGCAGAAAAACCTGTAGCTGATAAAGCAGAAGCACCGGCTGTTGTGCCGCCTGAGGCGAAGCCTGCAGCCAAGCCTGCAGCACTGCCGATCGTACAACCTGAATCGGTAAAACAGGCTGCTCCGCTAAAACCGGCTCCTGCCATCAGCAAAGTCAAAAAAACAGGTGGAGCATCAACAGTTGAGATGATCGATTTTCAGGTAATTGGAGAGATATCAAGAGTATCGGTGAAAGTAAATGGGGATATTAACGCAGATCAGCCCATTAAATCGCCCGGCTATGTTACTCTGACGATCAAAAATTCAACTCTGCCGAAACAGCTTCAGCGTTCACTTGAAACCCGTTCTTTTGTCTCACCGGTACTACGCGTTACGCCGCTGACGGTAAAAAATAAAAAAGGTAGTGATACAAAAATCCGCATTGCTACACGGATTGCCGCCCCATTTGACTATCGCCAGGAAGGCGACATGATATATGTAGACTTCAAACATCCGGAAGGCCTGGCCGGAAACAAACTTATTATTGAAGCAACTACGGAGCAGAGAAGCAAGCCTGCTCAACAAAAATCGACAGCTTCTCGCGATGAGGAAATGTCATCTGATCTTTCACCTGTTTCAGAAGATCCCGGTAAGCCCCCCGTCAATTCACGCGGCTACAAGGGACGGAAAGTCACGCTGGAATTCGCAGATGCAGATGTTCGCAAGATATTCCAGCTTCTTTCCGAAGTCAGCAACAAGAACTTTGTACTTGGCGATGAGGTTACCGGCAATATCAGCTTGAAATTGGTCAATGTGCCTTGGGATCAGGCTCTTGATATTATTCTTGATACAAAAGGTCTCGATAAACGCGAAGATGGCAATATCGTAATTATCAAGGGTAAAGGGAAGTTCAAGTCTCAGGCAGAGGAAGATCTGGAAATCAAAAAAATAGCTGCCAAGTCTATTGAATTAAAGACTGAAACTTTTTCAGTTAATTATGCTGAATTGGGAGCAATAACATCTCAGTTTGAAAAATTGAAGACTTCAGACAGGGGGCAGATAACCTCTGACATTCGCACAAGCAAAATAATTGTAAAAGATACGCCACAAGCACTGAGTGATATGAGATCACTGCTAATCCAGTTGGATCAACCTGAAAAGCAGGTAATGATTGAGGCCCGCATTGTCGAAGCTACCTCTACCTTCAGCCGCAACCTGGGTGTCAGTTGGGGTGTGCATAATCGTGATGGAGCTGCGTCGTTTCTGGGCATCAACTCACTGGACACCGCTTTTGGCGGTTTGACATCCGCACCCCCGACTTCCGGTTTCGGATCTTCAGCGGGCATGAGTACCGGTATTTCGTTCGGTACACTTGCAAGCAACGTTAAGCTGGATATGCGGCTGAACGCAGCGGCGACCGCGGGTTTGGTCAAGATCATATCGTCACCGAAAGTTGCGACGCTCAATCATAAAGCCGCAAAAATCTCTCAGGGTCAACAGATTCCCTACCAAAACACAACAGCAACAACCGGCGCGGTCACTGCCTTCGTGTCTGCTACTCTTTCACTGGAAGTTACTCCGCATATCAATGCCAACGGCACCATCATCATGAAAATTGATGCAAAAAATGATGCTCCCGGTACCGGCAGCCCACCGGCGATCAACACAAAGCAGGCTACAACCGAGATGTTGTTGCGGGATGGAGAGACGACGGTAATCGGTGGAATTTATGTTGACAGTGATCAGGAATCCGATGAAGGCGTGCCATATCTTATGGATATTCCTTTCTTCGGGAATCTGTTCAAATCAAATACGAAGAGCAAGACCAAAACGGAGCTGCTGATTTTTATCACACCGCGAATCCTGAGTTCGATTTAACAAGGTACATGTCTTATGAATGCTCTTACCCGACATACGTTGACACATCAGGAATACCTCGAATGGGAGGCTCTCCAGGAACAGAAAAACGAGTATTACGCTGGTGAAGTTTTTGCCCAGGCTAGCGCTTCTTCAAAGCATACGGAGCTAGCCGGGAACCTGTTTGCGCTGGCTCATGCACACCTCAAAGGTAAGCCCTGCCGTGCTTATATTGCCGATATGAAACTGCGTGTACCCGAGGTTGATGCTTTTTTCTACCCGGATGTCATGGTGACATGTGATGCTCGTGACCGAGACATTGATATATACAAACTGCACCCGGTACTGATTGCCGAAGTGCTATCTGAAAGCACTGCCGAGTATGATCGTACGTTCAAGTTTGCCTGCTATCAGAATATAGTAACTTTGCGCGATTATCTGCTGATAAGTCAGGATGTATACTCTGTCGAACATTTTCACCTGAATGACAGCGGCGAATGGGTGCGCACCATTCACGCATATGACGATCTTTTCCGTCTTGACTGCATCGATCTTGATGTTGCGGTATCAGATGTGTATGCCGATGTAGATGGAGTTGTGACGCTGGAAGAAAAGTTTCGGAAATTATCACCGTAGCGGGTCTTACCTGGTAGAAGCTTAGAAAATTATGCCGCGTGCACTTAAAGAGAATAATGAACGTTGGACATACGCAGATTATCTGACCTGGCCTGATGATGAGCGTTGGGAACTCATTTACGGCAAGGCGTATAATCAGAGCCCTGTATCACAGGTATTGCATAAGCGTGTTGCTGATAGGTTCTTTGAAAAGTTTTCGGTGCTGCTCGACAGGAAAAAACGTGAAGTTTTCATTGCTCCACTTGATGTTATCTTTTCGGAAGTCGATGAGCAAAATGAATATTGCGAAAAGGCGACTATTGTCCAACCAGATATTTTTGTAATTAATGACATTAAAAGATTCAGCTACTGCGGTTATAATGGACCGCCTGAACTGATTGTAGAAATTACGACGCCGGAATCGCAGTCTGATGACTTAAACTTCAAGTTTGATTTATATGAAAAGCATGGTGTCAAAGAATACTGGATAGTATATCCAGTTGAACAAGTTTTGATGGTTTATGTTTTCGAGAATGATGGATTTTGCAAGCCAAAAAGGTATGCTTGTTTCGATAAAGTTTTTGTATCTCATCTGGGAAATCTGGTTATTGATTTGAGAGATGTTTTTGCGAAGGAGCAATTTTAACGGAGACCATCGTACCTGTCATTTCAATGTGTTAGAAGGAATATTTCCACCAGCAAAGAAAAAACTCATTGATGCATGGATTGAAATTCATCGTGACGAGTTGCTTGCTGATTGGGCACTTGCCGTTGAAGGGTCAAGATATTCAGGATAAAGGGCCTTGAATAGTATGAGAACTATTTCTGACATAAAAACTTATGAAGATTCAGTGTTGTCCGGTTTGGTCTTTGCATCAAGGATGTTAAGCCCCGTTAGGGGCGTCCGATTGTAGCCGGGGGATTTATCCCCCGGATCGGATGCCATATTCACACACGTCACGTACGTGACGTGATGATATTTTGCCACGATGACCGGGGAATGAATTCCCCGTCTACCATCAATCTGTCGCTATGCGACTTAAGAAAGAAGCTAACCGGACACTACTGATGAAGATTGGAAGTTAAGAGTCTCTTTTCCGGACGGTGCTATCAGACTTTATGACATGAAACCTCTTCTTGAAAGTGAAGCTTTTATAAAATTAAATGATCCGGATATATTTAAGAGTGTGAGTAACTGTTCTTATTTTATCAAATAGACTAACGCAACCTACAAAGTAATACATCATAACTGTATATTAGTAATTGCCGTATTCCTTAATTATAACAAGGAAGGTACTGCAAAACTGGACGTTGATTTTGGGTCGGTTTTTGTTGAGTAGGGATCTGTAACGAATTATATTCTCTCTAAGGGAGTTAGCGGATGAAAAAGTTATTGTTGTTATGTGCAGTGTTGAGTATGTGGATGTTTGGGTGCGGCAGCGATACATCCGGGACGTTATCCGTTTCGGCTCCGACGCAAAGCGGTGACATCATTTCCGCCATAGCTAAATTTACCCCATCCAGCGGTTCCGCACTTGCGGGTCAACACATAAATTTCAGATGGTACACAGTTGTGGTAGGCTCTTCAACTCAATCTCCTGAATTGAATGAAACAAAAGATACTGACAACACCGGCGCAGTTATATCTCAAATTACTCTTCCTGCTGGCAGAACAGAAAGCTACAGAGTATATGTTATCGCATCCACTGCTGGTCTAATAAATAAAGAGGGTTGGCAGTCTGTTCTGGCTGTTCC
>JANNLB010000297.1:0-17546 GCA_031396605.1 Geobacter sp.
TCATAACAGCCGAATACGACGGTAGGGATGCGGGCCAGTATGATAGCACCCATGCACATTATGCAGGGTTCCAGGGTAACATACAGTACAGCGTCAAGAAGCCGCCAGGAACCAAGTTTCCGGGCGGCTTTTCTGATGGCGATCAACTCGGCGTGCCCCGTTGGGTCCTGCGACGATTCACGCAGGTTATGGCCGCTGGCGATGATTTTGCCGCACTGTACGATAACGCAGCCGATCGGCACTTCATCCTTGGCCCGTGCCTTACCCGCTTCGGCAATTGCTCGCAGCATCCACTGTTCGTGACTGCGGGGTTGTGTGAGTTTGTGAGAGGGGCTGGAGAGAAAAATAAGCGAAGTTCCTTTGGTGTGGAGGTCTTTGTGTCAGAGAGGTTTGCATTGGCCAACGCCATAGTGGGCAAGGGCTTCCGATGCAAGAGAATCGAGCTTGCCGTTGTTGATATCTGCTGCAAGGGTACGATCCCAGAACTGTGCGTCAAACTCGTCGAACCATGAGCGGAACTTGCGGAGTTCAAGTTCGGGAAGAGCAGCAATCTGTGATTCAATCCGTTGGAGTTATGGCATGACAACCTCCTGAAAAGAAACGATATTGGATGAGCATAGCATACAGATTGTAAATGAGTCAAACTCTCAAACATTAGACAACTTCCCTCCTGTTACGTAGTCTCATCGATACCATATGTTTCTTCAATAATCATTTCAGTAATCGATCCCCTGCTGTGGTTCTATGCCGCTCCGATAGGCGTGCTTGACCTCAACCATCTCGGTTATGGTATGTGCCCGCTCACAAACCTCAGGGTGGGCATCCCTCCCGGTCAGCACCAGTTGCAGTGCAGGTGGTTTGGCATCCAGCAGCTCCAGCACCTGAGGCAGATCCACCAGCCTGAGCTTGAGGGCGTTGTTGATCTCGTCCAGTATGACGACATCAAAATGGCCGGAGTGGATCTTCTCCCGGGCCAGTTCGATGGCGTCCTGAGCATTGGCGCGGTGCTCGTGGTGGGGATAGGGGTTGCCCTGAATGCCGCAGAAACCTTTGCCGGTCTGGTGAAGTTCGACCAGCGGGGCAAGCCACTTTAACCCATCTATTTCGCCGCTGTAGAGATCGCCTTTCATGAACTGGACAATACAAACGCGCAGTTTATGGCCGACCGCCCGTAACGCCATCCCCAGGGCCGAGCTGGTCTTGCCCTTGCCGTTTCCGGTCAGAACAACGATCAGTCCGACCTTTTTCCTTGTCTCCAGATGTTCCATACTCAATCGCCACCTTTCCGGCTCGACTCTCTTTTTATTCCCTGAGCTTATAATAACCCTTTTTCAGGTCCGATTCCACCGTTGTCCAGCATGAAAGTTCTCCCTTCTGTTCCGAAAAGCCGCAACGTTTACGCTAGATTTGAGTGGAAAATTCACTATTGCATGAACATCTTGAGTCGGCGTTAAATGATTCAAAAGTTCATACTTCAACTTGAAACATATTGGCCCCGCTGTCGCCCGATGGCGGGGCCGTGATGTCTCTGGCTCCCCTTTTCCCCTTTACTTTCCCGCCATCTTTATTTATTCTTCACAGTCCTAATTTTTAGAGTACGAAGGAATTCATGGAAATCAGCAGAATCCGCAACTTCTCCATCATTGCTCACATCGACCACGGCAAATCTACCTTGGCGGATCGTCTTCTTGAGTATACCGGTACGGTTTCCGACCGGGATAAGCAGAACCAGTTCCTTGATAAAATGGATCTGGAACGGGAGCGGGGCATTACCATCAAAGCCCAGACCGTGCGGCTTAATTATCGTTCCGATGCCGGCGTTGACTACGTTCTCAATCTGATTGACACCCCCGGCCATGTTGATTTTACCTATGAGGTGTCACGCTCGCTGGCCGCTTGTGAAGGCGGCTTGCTGGTGGTTGACGCATCCCAGGGGGTCGAGGCGCAGACTCTGGCAAACGTTTATCTCGCCCTTGATATAAATCTGGAGGTTTTTCCTGTCCTGAACAAGATCGATCTGCCGGCCGCCGATCCGGAACGGGTCAAGCAGGAGATCGAGGACATCATCGGCATTGATGCTCATGATGCTGTTCTGGCCAGTGCCAAAGTGGGAATCGGCACGCATGAGATCCTTGAGCAGATTATCAGGAAGATACCACCTCCGACCGGGGACGCGGATGCTCCGCTCAAAGCGCTGTTGTTTGACTCCTGGTATGATCAGTATCAGGGGGTAATCATTCTGGTGCGCATCTTTGACGGAACGCTCAAAAAAGGTGACAAGATCCAGCTTATGTCGACCAACTGTAGTTTTGAAGCGCTTAAAATCGGGGTCTTTGCGCCAACGATGATCGAGGTGTCGGAGTTGGCGGCGGGGGAGGTCGGTTTCATTATCGCCGGTATCAAGGATGTTGCGGATGCCAAGGTCGGTGATACGGTAACACTGCTGCATCGTCAGTGCATGAAGGCACTGGATGGTTTCAAGGAAGTCACGCCGATGGTGTTCTCCGGTTTGTACCCGATAGATACCGTTCAGTACGAACAGTTGCGGGATGCGCTGGCCAAGCTGAAATTGAACGATTCATCATTCTCCTTCGAGCCGGAAACCTCACTGGCGCTCGGTTTCGGTTTCCGTTGCGGTTTCCTCGGTCTGCTGCATATGGAAATCATTCAGGAGCGGCTGGAGCGGGAGTTTTCGCTCGATCTGATTACTACCGCGCCGACAGTTGTCTATCGGGTGCACAGAATGAGCGGCGAAGTGTACTCCATCCAGAGCGCCAATCAGATGCCCGAACTGCAAAGCACGGAATATCTGGAAGAGCCGTTTATTCTTGCCCACATCCATGTGCCGAATGAATTTGTCGGAGGCGTGCTGGCGCTCTGTGAGGACAAGCGTGGCGTACAGCGCGAAATCAAATATCTGACGCCAACGCGCGTAATGATTATCTATGAACTGCCGTTGAACGAAATCGTACTTGATTTTTATGACCGCCTCAAATCAATCACCAAAGGGTATGCTTCTCTCGATTATGAACACCTTGAGTACCGCCGCAGTGATCTGGTCCGAATGAATGTCATGATCAACGGAGAAGTTGTTGATGCTCTGTCACTGATACTGCACCGCGAAAAAGCATATTTCCGCGGTCGTGATCTGGTTGCCAAGATGAAGGAGCTGATTTCACGTCAGATGTTTGAGGTGGCTATTCAGGCAGCCATCGGCAACAAGATTATTGCCCGTGAGACGGTCAAGGCCATGCGCAAGGATGTTCTTGCGAAATGTTACGGCGGAGACATCACCCGTAAGCGTAAGTTGCTGGAGAAACAGAAAGAAGGCAAAAAACGGATGAAGAATGTCGGTAACGTCGAGCTGCCGCAGGAAGCATTTTTGGCGATACTGAAGGTTGACTGACAAATACAGATATACAGGAATTCGCATGGAAGAACATCAGGAATCATCTCAGGCAGTATCCTCTACGGTACAACCCGAACCGGTCAAAAAGAAAGGTCTGGTCCGGGAGTATGCCGAGTCGATCGCAATTGCGGTACTGCTGGCTCTGGTAATCCGCAGCTATCTTGTTCAGGCTTTCAAGATTCCATCCGGGTCGATGGAGGATACGCTGGCGATCGGTGATCATCTGCTGGTCAGCAAGTTTATGTACGGCACCAAGATCCCCTTTGTCGATAAGCGAGTCCTGACGATTCGTGACCCGCGTCAGGGGGATGTTATTGTTTTCGAGTATCCGGAAGACCCCAGTAAGGATTTTATCAAACGTGTGATCGGAGTCCCCGGTGATGTTGTGGAGGGGAAGGAAAAGAAGGTCTACGTCAATGGCAAACTGTATGAAAATCCTCACGAAGTGCATAAGGAAAAGGACATTATCCCGAAAGAGATGAATCCGCGAGATACGTTTGGACCGGTTACCGTACCGGCAGCGTCGTATTTTGTGATGGGAGATAACCGCGACCGCTCCTACGACAGCCGTTTCTGGAAGTTTGTCAGGCGTGACCAGATCAAGGGGCTTGCATTTATCAAGTACTGGTCGTGGGATCGTGAAAAACTCAGGCCGCGGTTCGGGAACATCGGCAGACTGATAAACTGATCGTATATTTAATAATCGGAGGATTGCATGGATACACTTGGAAACTGGAAACGGACACATTACTGTGGTGACCTGAAGGCTGCGGACATCGGCAGTGAGGTGATACTGATGGGATGGGCACTGCGCCGCCGCGATCATGGCGGACTCATATTTATCGACTTGCGCGACCGCGAGGGGATAGCCCAGATCGTGTTTGATCCGGAGGTCAACCCGTCCGGCCATGCTGTTGCCGAATCGGTTCGCAGCGAGTTCGTGCTGGCGGTCAGGGGCAAGGTTATCCCGCGCCCGGAAGGCACGGTCAACCCTAACATGAAGACCGGCGAGGTAGAAATCCAGGTGCTGGAGTGCAAGCTGCTCAATCGTTCCAAGCCGCTGCCGTTCATGCTCGACGAACATAATGAGATCAATGAGAACATCCGTCTGAAATACCGCTATCTTGATCTTCGTCGCCCCCAACTGCAGTATAACCTGATCCTGCGTTCGAAGGTCGCCCAGTTGACCCGCTCATACCTGACCGATAACGGTTTCATCGAACTTGAGACCCCGTTTCTTACCAAATCGACCCCGGAAGGGGCGCGTGACTTCCTGGTGCCCTCCCGTATTAATCAGGGGCATTTTTATGCACTGCCGCAGTCTCCCCAGATTTTCAAACAGATCCTGATGATTTCCGGTTTTGACAAATATTTCCAGGTAGTGCGTTGTTTCCGTGATGAAGATCTGCGTGCAGATCGCCAGCCGGAGTTCACTCAAATCGACTGCGAGATGTCCTTCATTGACCAGGAGGATATCATAACGGTCATGGAGGGGCTGATTGCCCGTATTTTCACCGAAGCGAAGGGGGTTGCTGTTCAGCTGCCGGTGGAGCGTCTAACCTATGCCGAGGCAATTCGTCGTTTCGGTGTCGATAATCCCGACCTCCGTTTCGGCATGGAACTCTGCGATCTGACCGACATCGTCAGGGCCTCGGGTTTTAAAGTTTTTGCCGATGTCGCCTCCAGGGGGGGGATAATCAAAGGTATCAATGCCAAGGGGTGCGCGAAGTTCTCCCGCAAGGAGATCGATGATCTGACGGAATTCGTCAAGATTTACGGTGCCAAGGGACTGGCTTACGTCAAGATCGAAAATGGCGAGTGGCATTCTCCGATTGCCAAGTTCTTTACCGCGGAAGAGATCGCCACCATGAACAGCTCTTTTGGTGCCGAAGAGGGGGATCTACTTTTCTTCGTGGCCGACAAGCCCAAGGTTGTCAACGATTCTCTCGGTAAGCTCCGTAACCACATGGCTAACCTCCTCAAACTGACCAGCAAGGATGATTACCGCTTTGTATGGATAACCGAATTCCCTCTGCTCGAATGGGATGAGGATGAAAAACGCTGGAGTGCGGTACACCACCCCTTCACCGCGCCGATGGATGAGGATCTGGGATTTGTTGAGTCCGATCCGGGGCGCTGTCGCGCCAAGGCGTATGACCTGGTTTTGAACGGCAGCGAGATCGGTGGCGGTTCGATCAGGATTCATCAGGAGCATGTTCAGTCCTTGATGTTCAAGCTGCTCGGAATGTCCGTCGAGGATGCCCGCAGCAAGTTCGGTTTCCTGCTTGATGCTCTTGAATTCGGGACGCCGCCGCATGGCGGAATCGCATTTGGTATGGATCGGTTGATAATGCTGCTGACCGGCAGCGACTCGATTCGAGATGTTATCGCTTTCCCAAAAACACAGAAGGGCACCTGCATGATGTCCGAGGCCCCCTCATCGGTTGACTCCAAACAACTTCGTGAACTGGGGATCCGTCTGGCTGAAAAACTGGCTTGATAATGATTAGCAAGTTAGAAAATATTGTCTGCGGAATGTTGCAGAGAATAATTTCGTTAACGCACTTATCTAGATGTATCGTGGCTGGAACGTGCCGCCAGGCTATTTGCATACTGCTGTTGGGTGCACTCTTGGCGGCCTGTTCTGCTCCGGTCCCTACCTGGCGCAGCAAGACAGCTCCCCTGGTTGAGGAGCTTGGAAGACGTGACGTCCCAGCGTTGTTTCCTCAAGAGTACCGGAGTCTTCTGGAAACGTTTGAGCATGGCGAAGCGCTTTACCACGTTCGTGAAGATGACAAGGGCGCAGATGTGTATTATCGGCTGGCTTTTCAGAAAGCAGAGATGCTGCAGTCAGAGGTTCAGCGGGAAAATAAACGGCGTGCAGCCGAGAAACTGAAACGTGCAGCTGAGAAACAGCAGAGATTGGCCGAACTTGCTGCGAAAGCTGAAGTGGAGCAGTTGATGCGCGCCGCCGAAGAGGCAGAAATACGACTGAGAGCTCAGGAATTGGCCGATTCAGCTGAAACTCTGAAATTCGAACAGAAAAAACCCAAGGAATTTATCTCTTCGCTGCCGACTTCGTATACTGTCCGCCGAGGCGAGACGCTGCCTCAGATTTCTGCACGATCAGAAATTTATAACGATTCAACACTCTGGCCGATTATCTACCGTGCCAACCGCGACCAGATCCGTGACCCCAAACAGCTCTGGCCAGGCCAGGTCTTTGTCATACCACGTAATTTCAGCCGTGATGAAGCCGTTGAAGCCCGCCGCTATTCAAATAAAAAAAATTAATAATAAAGCCAGTCTTTTATTACCACAACCCTTGACTTGAGCCGATTTTTCCTTGACAGTCAAACGGGTTTTGTATACTGTATACGAGATTTTTACCGATGACTATAACATATCGTTATAACTTGTAGTTTTATCAAAAACGTCATAAATTTAATCGGCCGGTTTGTATTTGACCGGCATGTCTCTCGGTATAAAATCATCCGCATCGGATGTCCCGGTTGCAGATCTCGGCGTTACCTTCATAAAGCCTTTGGCTAACCGGTATAAAAACTAAGGAGAGTTACATGACAACACAGGCATCTAAAATCATCTGGACAGACATTGATGAAGCACCGGCACTGGCAACGTACTCTTTACTCCCTATCGTCAATGCCTTCACAAAGGCAGCCGGCGTTGTCGTTGAAACAAGAGATATCTCTGTCGCAGGAAGAATTATCGCAAATTTTCCTGAAAACCTGACGGATAGCCAGAAAATGCCGGATTATCTGGCAGAACTGGGAGATCTTACACAGAAACCTGAAGCCAACATAATTAAACTTCCCAATGTCAGCGCCTCAATTCCCCAGCTTAAAGCTGCTATCAAGGAGTTGCAGGAACAGGGCTATAACATTCCGGATTATCCTGAAGACCCGAAAACCGATGCTGAGAAAGCTCTTAACGCCAGATACAGCAAAGTTCTTGGCAGCGCCGTAAACCCTGTGTTGAGGGAAGGAAACTCTGACAGAAGAGTGGCTGCTGCAGTAAAAGAATATGCAAAAAAGCACCCTCACAGAATGGGTGCCTGGAGCAAAGATTCCAAGACTCATGTTTCCCATATGGATGCCGGCGACTTTTACGGCAGCGAAAAGTCTGTTACCGTGAAAGAAGCCGGAAACGTAAAAATCGAGTTTGTTGACCAGGGGGGGAAGGTAACAGTCCTGAAGGAGAAACTGCCCCTGCTTGCAGGTGAGGTTCTTGACGGGTCGTTTATAAGTGTTCGTGCACTGCGAAAATTTATTGAGGAGCAGATTGAAGACGCAAAGAAGAAGGACGTACTTTTTTCTGTGCACCTGAAAGCCACAATGATGAAAATTTCTGATCCGATCATCTTTGGTCACTTCGTTTCAGTGTATTATAAGGATGTATTTGCAAAGCACGCAGCACTGTTTGAGAAACTGGGAGTCAATCCGGATCTCGGCATGGGCGATCTATATGCAAAAATAAAGAACCTGCCGAATGCCCAAAGAGAAGAAATAGAAGCAGATATTCAAGCCGTGTATAAAGTCCGTCCTGCTCTGGCGATGGTTGATTCAGACAAAGGCATCACAAATCTTCATGCGAGCAATGACATCATTATCGATGCCTCCATGCCTGTTGTTGCCCGGGACTCCGGAAAAATGTGGGGGCCGGATGGAAAAACGTACGACACAAAATGCGTGATACCTGACAGATGCTATTCAAGGTTCTATCAGGAAATAATTGCATATAGCCAGGAGCATGGAGCATTTGATCCGACGACCATGGGAAGTGTTTCAAACGTGGGCCTTATGGCGCAAAAGGCAGAAGAGTACGGATCACACGACAAAACATTTAAAGTTGCTGATAACGGAACTATCCGTGTTGTTGATGCTTCCGGCAAGGTGCTGATTGCACATGATGTCGAAAAGGGTGATATCTGGCGTGGATGCCAGACAAAAGATCTGCCAATTCGCGATTGGGTGAAATTGGCAGTTGGCAGAGCCCGGGCTACGGGAGTACCAGCTGTTTTCTGGCTGGATAAAAACCGTGCACATGACGCACAACTTATCGAAAAAGTAACGTCCTACCTGAAAGATCATGATACGAGCGGTCTTGAAATTCATATCATGTCTCCGGTAGAAGCGATGAAATTCACCCTTCCAAGAGTAACGGCAGGTAAGGATACTATTTCGGTAACCGGCAACGCACTGAGAGATTATCTGACGGACCTGTTTCCGATTCTTGAATTGAATACCAGTGCTAAAATGCTCTCAATCGTACCGCTGTTGGCTGGTGGTGGCCTTTTTGAGACAGGCGCCGGTGGGTCAGCGCCCAAACATGTTCAGCAGTTTCAGGAAGAGGGGTACCTTCGCTGGGATTCACTCGGTGAATTTCTGGCCCTTGCTGTATCACTGGAACACCTTGCCTATACCTTCAAAAATGAGAAAGCCCAGCTGCTGGCAGATACGCTTGATCAGGCGAATACCAAGTTTCTGGACAACAACAGAAACCCGGCCCGTAAAGTCGGTCAGATAGACAACCGTGGCAGCCATTTCTATTTGGCACTCTACTGGGCCCAGGCAGTAGCCGCGCAGAGCAAAGACAGGGATATGCAGGCACGTTTCGCCAAAGTTGCACAGCAGCTTGAAGAGAATGAGTCAAAAATCAATGCCGAGTTGATCGGATCCCAGGGTAAGCCTGTCGATATGGGTGGCTACTATCATCCTGATAAGGTAAAAACGGAAAAAGCAATGCGGCCAAGCACAACCTTGAACGCAATCGTTGACGCTATTGCATGATGAGATCTACAGTGCAGTTCTTTTAAAACCGAGCCCGGATAAGCAGGATGCGTGTGTTAACGAAGTTATTTTCTGCCGGAAACGCGCACCTGATAATTTCTGACTTACTAATTTACCCACGAAAGTGAGTATGGATTGCCTTATACGTACGTAACAGTCCCTGTTGGGGAAAAGATCAGCATGGGAAGTGACGGGAAGTTGATTGTACCGGACAACCCGATCATTCCTTTCATCGAAGGTGACGGTACCGGAATAGATATCTGGAAGGCCTCGGTACGAGTTTTCGATGCAGCTGTTACAAAAGCGTACAGCGGTAAAAAGAAGATCAGCTGGATGGAAGTCTATGCCGGTGAGAAACCCTTCAATCTGTTCCGGGAGAAAATGGGGGATAATGCCTGGTTGCCGGAGGAGACTGTTCAGGCATTCAGGGAGTTTCTGGTCGGGATCAAAGGACCTCTGACCACTCCGATTGGAGGCGGCATCCGCTCATTAAATGTCGCCCTCAGACAGATGCTCGACTTGTATACCTGTCTTCGTCCAATTCGTTATTTTCAAGGCGTTCCAACTCCGGTCAAAAAACCGGAAGATGTCGACATGATTATTTTTCGAGAGAACTGTGAAGATATTTACGCCGGTATCGAATGGATGACCGGCACGGTCGAATGTGAAAAAGTCATACATTTTCTGATCAAGGAAATGGGAGTCAGCAAGATCCGTTTCCCTGAAAGCTCCTCCATCGGAATCAAGCCGATCTCGCGTGACGGTTCAGAACGTCTGATCCGGGCAGCCATTCAGTATGCGCTGGATCATAAACGCAGGTCAGTGACTATTGTCCACAAGGGCAATATCATGAAGTTTACTGAGGGAGCGTTTAAGGATTGGGGCTATGCACTGGCGATTTCCGAGTTCCGCTCCAAGGTTGTTACCGAACGGGAGTCTTGGATAATTACCAATCAGGATCGTAATCCGGCACTTTCAGTTGAAGACAATGCAAAGATGATCGACCCCGGTTATGATATGATGTCGCCGCCGCAGCAAGATGACATCCGTTCCGAGGTTGAAGCTGCTCTTACCCTGTTGCCGACTCACGGGAACGGCCAGTTGAAGAAGCTGCTGATGGTCAAGGACACGATCTTTGATATAACCCTTCAGCAGGTTCTGACCAGGGCCAAGGAGTTTGATGTTATCGCCACCATGAACCTGGAAGGTGATTTCCTCTCTGATGCTCTTGCAGCTCAGGTTGGCGGCATAGGTATAGCACCTGGCGCCAATATCAACTATGTAACAGGGCATGCCATCTTCGAGGCAACTCATGGCACTGCGCCTAAGTATGCAAATCTGGACAAGGTGAATCCCGGTTCTGTCATTCTGTCCGGTGTTATGATGCTGGAATATCTGGGGTGGCAGGAAGCGGCCGACCTGATCGTGAAATCGCTCGACAGGACTATCGGCCAGAAACTTGTAACATACGATTTTGAACGGATGATGCAGGGGGCTACGCTGCTTTCCTGCTCCGGTTTCGCCGATGCTCTGATCGAGAATATGTAGTACATTGCAGTCAGCAGGGGCTGGGATACAAATCCCTGCCTTATTTTACAAAAACTAAAGAGGAGGTAAACAGTATGGCTCGTAAAAAGATTTCACTTATCGGTGGCGGACAGATCGGTGGCGTTCTCGCTCAGCTTTGTGCAATGCGTGAACTTGGCGATGTTGTCCTTTTTGACATTGTTGAGGGGCTGCCACAGGGCAAAATGCTCGACATTGCCGAAGTTGGCCCGGTCGATCGCTACGATGTGAACCTGAAAGGAACCAACAGCTACGAAGACATCAGGGGTTCCGATGTTGTCATAGTTACTGCCGGTCTGCCGCGCAAACCGGGTATGAGCCGTGATGATCTGATCGAAGTAAACTCAAAGATCATGACCTCGGTTGCTGAAGGTATTAAAGCATACGCACCCGACTCGATCATTATCGTCATCTCAAATCCTCTTGACGCCATGGTTACCCTCTGTCAGAAGATTACCGGTTTTCCGTACCACCGTGTAATCGGTCAGGCAGGTGTACTCGACTCAGCCCGTTTTGCCAGCTTTATAGCCTGGGAACTGGGAGTATCGGTCAAGGACGTTACTGCCATGACTCTTGGCGGCCACGGTGACGACATGGTGCCTCTGGTTCGTTATGCAAGCGTTAACGGAATTCCGGTGACTGAGCTTCTTGAGCTGAAATATGGTGCCGAGAAGGGCAAAGAAGTTATGGAAGCAATGGTTAAACGTACCCGTGGCGCCGGCGGCGAAGTTGTTGCCCTGCTGAAAACCGGATCAGCATTTTACTCACCAGCGTCTTCAGCAATCGCCATGACTGAGTCGATTCTTAAAGACCAGAAACGCGTTCTGCCGACCTGCTGCTTCCTGCAGGGAGAGTTCGGCGTCAACGGTTTCTATGTCGGCGTACCGGCTGTATTAGGTGAAAAAGGCGTTGAACACATCATCCAGTTCAAACTCGATGCTACAGAGCAGGCCATGATGGACAAATCAGTTGCTGCGGTTAAGGAACTGGTAGGAAGCATGAAATAGTATTTGATTCCAGGTTTCTGGAAGTCGGTGAAAGAAGGGTGGTGTTTACGCCCTTCTTTTGCTTCTTTTTGGAGACTGTATTTACCACCTTTTTATTACGGAATAAAGGAGTCTTGCTAGATGGAAAAAACATTGCCAAAAATTGAGATTATCGAGAAGTACTGCAAGGGGTGTCATATATGTGTTGAATTCAGCCCCACCAAGGTTCTTGAGATGAAGGGTTTTTATGCTTCAGTGAAGAACCTTGAAGCATGTATCAAATGCATGCAGTGCGAATTGCGCTGTCCCGATTTTGCCATCAAAGTCATAACCGAATAAATCTACAGGAGGAAATGAACAGTGTCCAAAAAAGTAGAGTTTCTTCAGGGTAACGAAGCTGCTGCACAAGGCGCATTATACGCCGGTTGCAACTTTTTCGGTGGCTACCCGATCACCCCCTCGACCGAAGTTGCCGAGGTCATGTCAATTGAACTGCCTAAAATTGGTGGGAAATTTATTCAGATGGAAGACGAGATCGGCGCCATGGCGGCTATTCTTGGTGCTTCACTGGCTGGTTCAAAGGTACTTACCTCCACATCCGGACCCGGTTTATCCCTGAAACAGGAGCTCATCGGTTACGGCTGTATTGCGGAGATTCCATGCGTTATTTATAATGTAATGCGCGGTGGTCCTTCAACCGGTATGCCTACCGGTCCTTCGCAGTCGGACGTCATGTGCGCAAAATGGGGCACCCACGGTGACCATCCGGCCATCTGCCTGACCCCGGCTTCCGTACAGGAAACGTATGAAGAAGTTATTCGTGCCTTCAACCTGTCCGAAAAATATCGTACTCCGGTCATGGTTATGCCGGACGAAATCGTTGCTCATATGCGTGAGCGCATCGTCTTTCCTGAGCCGGGTGAAATTGAAATCACACCACGTAAATCTCCCGCCGTACCGCCGGAAAAGTACAAACCGTATGACACCAGCTTCGGGGATGTTCCGCCGCTGGCTTCTTTCGGCTCAGGTTACAAGTTCCACGTCACCGGTCTTAACAAGATGCAGGATGGTTTCCCGACCACCAAGGCCGAGATCGTTCAGGCTGAAGAAGAGCGTCAGGTTCGCAAGGTTGACGCAAATATTGATGATATAGTTACGTTTGAAGAGTACCTGCTGGATGATGCTGATGTTGCCGTAGTGGCGTATGGTTCCACCTCCCGTTCGGCACGGTATGCGGTTAATGTCGCCCGCGAACAGGGCATCAAAGCCGGCATGTTCCGCATCAAGACATTCTGGCCTTTCCCTGACAAACAGATCAAGGCTTTGGCCGGTAAAGTCAAAGGCATCGTAATTCCAGAGATGAATCTGGGAATGTGCTCGCTCGAGCTTGAGCGCTGTGCGCAGGGCAAGGTTCCGGTACTCGGGATTTTCCGTGTTGACGGTGAGCCGATCAATCCTGACCAGATCCTCGATAAGATCAAGGAGGTTAAATAACATGGCATTTGATTATGATAAATGGATTCGCCCCGGCAAACTTCCTCACATCTGGTGTCCTGGTTGCGGCCACGGCATTGTCATGAAGGGTCTTATCCGTGCGATGGAAACGCTTCAACTGAAAAAAGAAGAAACCGCTGTTGTATCCGGTATTGGCTGCGCTTCACGTCTTCCCGGCTATATTGACTGCTGTACGCTGCACACAGCCCACGGCCGCGCCGCTGCATTTGCCACCGGTGTCAAGATGGCCAAGCCGGAAATGAATGTTATTCTGGTCGGCGGTGACGGCGACGGTACCGCAATCGGCGGCAATCACTTCATCCATGCCTGTCGTCGCAACATCGACATGACCTACATCATTATGAACAACTATATCTACGGAATGACCGGTGGCCAGTTCTCTCCTTGTACTCCTACCGGTCACAAGGCGTCCACTACTCCGTACGGCAACCCTGATCCCGGTTTTGATATTGCCAAATTGGCAATCGGCGCCGGTGCTACTTTTGTTGCCCGTGGTACCGCGTTCCATGCCAACCAGATAGACAAGCTTATTGTCGAAGCGATCCAGCATAAAGGATTCTCGGTTGTTGAAATTCTGGATGACTGCCCGACCACCTACGGTCGCCGTAATAAGTACAAGTCGGTCATCGAGATGATGAACCGCCTGAAAGAGGTTGCCGTACCGGTTAAGGCTGCCGAAAAGATGACAGCCGAACAACTGCAGGGCAAGGTTCTGACCGGCGTTCTCTACAAGGATGAAACCAAGCCTGAGTATACTGCCGAGTACGCTAAAGTTATCGAGCGTGCCAAGGCTGCCAAGTAACAATTACAGGAAAAGGAGCGATATATTCATGTCAAGATATGAACTCAGGTTTTCCGGTTCAGGTGGACAGGGTTTGATCACCGCCGGGATCATTATGGCCAAAGCCGCTTCAATCTACGAAGGGAAGCAGGCCGTACAGTCGCAAAGCTACGGCCCGGAAGCGCGTGGTGGCTCATCAAAAGCGGAAGTTATTATTTCAGATGGTCCTATTGACTATCCCAAAGTCACCCAGTGTGATGCACTGCTGGCCATGACTCAGGAAGCAGCGGACAAGTATTCTCACGATCTTAAAGAAGGTGGTTTCCTGCTGGTTGACTCCGATATGGTAACCAAGATTCCAGCCGGTAATTTCAAGACGGTAGCGTTTCCAATCATCAACACTGCCAAGAACGACGTCGGTCGTGAGATTGTTGCCAACATCGTTGCTCTTGGGGCAATGGTTGCGTTGACCGGCCAGGTAAGTCGGGAAAATGCCGAAAAAGCGGTTCTTTCAAGTGTTCCCGAGGCTTTTATTGAACTGAACAGGAAAGCATTCAGTATCGGTTATGAAAAGGCTCTTGCTGCCAGCGCCTAGAAATTGATACTGTAAATTCTGTAATACGGAGGGCCCGGTGCATAGGCATCGGGCCTTTTGTGCTTATTTTAAACCGTCACCTTGAATTATATTCATCGTTCTTGCCGTTATCAGTAAAGTAATGATAAGTTGTAGTGGTTCAGTGCCAGATAATTACAGGTATGTTGCAGAGTCACATATATAGAGGATCAGAACATGCGTCAATTTGAGAACATTGCTGTTACACCGGTTCAATCATGAAAGCTCCGGAATGCTTTGAAATATTGATATTAAACGGCCAGGTAGATGAGGTCGTATCGCGACTGATGAGCGGCAAGGAAGCTGACGTGTATGTCGTACAGTCAAAGGGAGAGCTTTGCTGTGCCAAGGTGTACAAAGATATCCGGACTCGGAGTTTCAGTCAGATGTCCCAGTATCAGGAAGGACGAAAGGGTAGAAACAGTCGTCAGGCGCGGGCCATGCAGAAGAACACCAGGTACGGTCGTACAGAAACAGAGGCAGCCTGGAAAAATGCAGAGGTTGACGCACTGAGAACACTGGCGGAGGCTGGTGTACGAGTTCCACAGGTATTTGACTACACTGCCGGAATTCTGCTGATGGAACTGGTGGTTGATACCGACGGCCGGCCGGCTCCCCGGCTCAATGACCTCCGGTTGACGGCGACAAAGGCTCGTGAATTCCATCGGGAGTTGATTCATACAATTGTCCTCATGCTCTGTGCCGGCTATATTCATGGCGACCTGTCCGAGTACAATGTGCTTGTCGGTCGTGACGGCATGGTCGTTATCGATCTTCCGCAGGCAGTTAATGCTGCAGGAAATAACAATGCCCGCAGCATGCTCGAGCGTGACGTTGAAAACATAACGGCCTATTTTGGCCGCTTCGCCCCCGAACTGACTTCCACCGATTATGGGAAGGAAATCTGGAAACTGTACGCGAGTGGCAAACTTACTCCGGCTTCCGAGCTGACCGGTCTCTTTGTTCAGAGCGATATTCCGGCTGATGTGAAAGGAGTCATGCGCGAGATCGACTATGCCCGGATATTATACGAACGCACTCTAGCCAAGAAGTCTCAAAATATATGAGGCCATTATTTTATAAGCTCTCGAAATGATGCATTTTCAAAAAAACATTACAGCAGTTCTGTTTCTTTGTTTCGTCATGCTCATGCGTGTATCCACGGGCTCTGCCGAGGAGCTTTATCGACAATTTTCGCTGGGTGGAGGCAGTCTGACCATGGCTCCCGCTGATGCCAAGGCCCCGGAACCGGGTGTTTTAACAGCAAAATACGGATTTAAAATAGCGAAGGATTTTATGCCGTTTATGGGTACAGGCCTGGCGTACACGTATCAACCGGACAATAAGTCGGGTGATATTACAAAGTTTAAAACAGGAGTGGCGGCCCAGTTTGGTTTTAATTATCTCCTTGGTACAAATTCCACCTTGAAACTTGACTATAAATATCTCACAGTATCGCCAGAACAGGCGCGTGGCGATTCCAGAACACCTCCTCAATCTCTCGGCATCGGGCTGGATATCAAATTTTGAATATACAACAGGGATATGCTGCCATGCTGCATTACATCGAACCGCTGTTTCGCCCCCCCAGTGAAGCTCGAAGCCTGATATTTCAGATTACTGTCGGTTGTTCCCAGAATCAGTGCCGCTTTTGCGGAATGTATAAGACCAAGAAGTTTCATGTTCGCCCGCTACAGGAGATCCTGGAGGAAATCGCCGGGATTCCGATAGGCTATCGCACACGTATCGACCGGGTCTTTCTGGCAGATGGCGATGCACTAATTTACCCCTTCGAAGGGCTCTGCATCATTCTTGATGCCCTGGCTGCAACGTTTCCCGCACTGACGCGGGTTGCTGCTTACGCCTCTCCAAACAGCCTGACAAGCAAAAACGTAGCGCAGTTGGCCGAACTGCGGGGCAAACGGCTAAAAACACTCTACTTCGGTCTGGAGTCGGGTGATGACGTCACCCTGCTGGCTGTTAATAAAGGCTTTGAATCCGAGCGGATGGCGGAACTGGCGCTTATGGCCCGTGAAGCCGGCATGAAACTCTCTGTTACTGCAATTCTCGGTCTGGCCGGTCGTGGGCGAAGCCTGCAGCACGCACGGATGACCGCAGAGTGGGTCAACCGCGTAAATCCGGAATACTTCTCGCTGCTCACTATGTTTCTCCGACATAATGATGACTTTGTCCGCACTCTCCAGCAATGTACCCGTCGTGAACTGATGCTGGAGGCGCGAGAAATGCTGCAACATCTCCATCCCGCCAAAACCATTCTCCGTTCGAATCATGTCTCCAATTTCCTCGACCTTGCCGGCAGCTATCCCAAGGACCGCAAGCGGTTGATCAACGACGTGGATTTAGCTCTTAAACACGCCGGATTACGGGCCGGTTTTCTGGATGAAGTACCTTCATATCAGGAAGAGTACTATTAGCAAGTTAGAAGTTATTTTCTGCGCTTTTAGTGCGGTAAAAATAATTTCTGCGGGTTTATGCAGGGATGATTTTGTGAGCGTACTTATCCCGTTTTTTGGGGCTGCCAGAAATAACTTCGTTAACGCACTTCTCCTGTTTATCAGGGCCAGGGGGCCCGGAACGGCTCTGAGCCAAGCGGCGCGCGGTTTGAGGAGCCTTGTCTACAAAGACTCTTCCTCCTGTATCGCCCTCGTCCTTCCGAAAAATACCTTTTCCGATCAGACGAGTAACCTGCGGATCAGTGGATATTCCTAATGTAACTTCCGCAAAATGAAGAGGCCAGCAAACATTCTCTTTTTCAGCAGCTAGTCCCGGAGAGGATGTGAAAAATGTCGATGCGGCGAGCATGGCCATTAGATGTTTTTCATTTTTTACTTCTTGCCTCCCAACG
>JANNLB010000301.1:0-2247 GCA_031396605.1 Geobacter sp.
CCGGCGCATAACAGGCCTCATTCAATCAGAGCCCCAATGACTCCGGTTTTTTGCCTGCATCAGGAAAGAACAACGGTGCACCGTACTTATCCACTCCGAAGCGGCCGATTATCTCCTGACTCTTCTTTGCAACCATGAAATCTGCAAATGCTTTGCCCCCCTGCGCATTTACTTTGGGCCATTTGACCGCATTGAGCTCGATCACGTGATAGATATTGAGCAGTTTACCATCCCCCTCAACCAGAATCTCAAGCCCCAGCCCTTTTTTCAACGACAGGTACGTAGCACGATCAGTCAGAGTATAGCCTCTTTTTTCTGCTGCTATATTCAGGGTCTGTCCCATACCGAGACCGGTCTGCTGGTACCACTTCTGACCGTCGGGATTCACGGCAATCTCTTTCCAGAGACCCTTTTCCTTGGCATGAGTACCGGAATTATCGCCACGGGAAGCGAAAACAGAACCGGCCGCTGCGATACGTTTCAAGGCTTCTGCGGCGCCGCTACCCTTGATTCCGGCCGGATCAGCGGCAGGGCCGACGATGATGAAGTCGTTGTGCATCACCAGGCGGCGGGAAATGCCGAAACCGTCGGCCATAAATTTTTTCTCGGCATCGGGTGAGTGTACCAGCAGGACATCCGCTTCTCCCTTCTCCCCCATCTTCATGGCCTGGCCGGAACCGACAGAAATGGTCTTGACCTGATGCCCGCTCTCTTTCTCAAATATCGGGACCAGAACATCCAATAATCCGGAATCCTGCGTACTGGTTGTGGTGGCCAGGATGATCGTTTTCGAAGCAGCCATGGCAGCCGATCCCCAGGAGAGGAGAGCGAGTATGGCAGCGAGTGTTGCGATTCTACTTTGAATGAATTTTGTGCTCACGGAGTACTCCTTCGATGACTGTCAGGCAGCAATGTAATCAATCGTTAATTTAATCTAAACGGTTTCATGAAGCGCTTCAAGTTCAAGCAGTTTTCTTTTTACATCCAGGCCGCCACGGTATCCCACCAGCTTTCCGTCTGTGCCGATGATCCGGTGACAGGGAATAAAGAGTGGAATCGGATTCCTGTTGTTCGCCAGGCCCACTGCACGAAAAGCCTTCGGGCTTCCGGCAGCAATGGCGATCTCCTTGTAGCTTGCCGTTTTCCCATAGGGGATAGTGCAGAGATTCTTCCACACCGACTGCATGAAATTCGTGCCGCTGGGGGCGAGAGGGAGGGTAAACGACTTCAACTCTCCGGCAAGATACGCACTTAACTGCCTGAAAGCCTCCTTGATGACCCCGGTTTCACACAAATCCGCGTCCTGCGGGAAGGTGTCCGTCTCAAAATAAAGATTCGTTATGCAGTCATTCTCCTCTGCAATGCCGATTCGCCCGATGGCCGTGGTATGAAAATACAGGTTCATCTGTTTGTACCTCCCGGAAAGATCGTCACCGCAGACACTGGAACACCCCCATACACCAGAGGCATGAGCCGCAGGGAACATTCCTGATATGGCAGTCCTGCTGGAATTCATCGGTCTGCACATAGTCGCATGGGGCCAGGCCGCAGCTTGCACAGGAAGGATAGTCGTAGGCCAGTACATCCGTACGGAACGAAGTGAATTCCTGATTATTCCAAATGCGCAGCATGTCCTGATCCGCCAGATTGCCAAAAATTTTCGGCTTTACCATCTGATTCCAGCCGCTTGCATAGCATTCGTAACGATGCCAGAGAAAATAACAGGGAGAGATATCGCCGTTCCACGATACGAAGGCGCTTCCTTCCTCGACAAAACTGCATTTTCGCTGTTCCTTGAGGGCCAGTTCCGGCAAGCGCAGCTCCAGCCCGGTCCTTTCTGCCACAGCCTCTGCCGCGGCAAACAGGGCGGCAATCTCGTCCATCCTTTGATGCTCCAACTGGAGGAGTTTATTCATGTCGAGCATGATCCCCAGCAGCTCCGCCTCGGCTTTCATCGCTTCAACCAAATCCACGACGGCCTGTTCGTCGGCTGTGCGACTGTATTTCCAGCGTACTTCATAGTATCGCTGAATATCGATGCCTGAGCCGGCAGCCTTGCGGCGCCATGCATTATAGAGCGCAAGCGCCTGGTCAGTGATGTTGCAAAACACCGCTTCATGGGCGTGCAGCTCGTCGTAGGGGAGTACATGGGTGACAATGGCGAAACGTGCCCCGCGGTGGGCCGCCCACTCGAGTGTTGCCGGAAGTTCACTGATATTGCTGCTCATCGCCACAAATTCGATACCG
>JANNLB010000039.1:0-16141 GCA_031396605.1 Geobacter sp.
CCTCCGGTATAGACGGTCCGGCTGTAGGATGGAATCATCCCGGCAAGAGTCAAGGCATCGATGCGCCGCAGGTTCTCCGCTGAGGCCTTGGCGCTGGCCAGACTGTAGGCTTCCATGCTGTAGTTCCCGACCGGAAGATAGTCCCAGGCAGAAACCGGGGATGGGAGGTCTATGTGATGATTGGTGATCAGGTAGATGGTATTGTTGATTCTCCTGCTCCCCTGGAGGGAACCGGGAAAATCGAATCGGGACAACAATACCGGTACGGTTGGGGTGGTAATGTCATAGTTGTACACCCTGGTTATGGCAATTACCGGCATCGTCGTGACGGCCAGTGCAGCCATCTTTCCCGCGGCAGGAACAGTCCCGGTCCCGCCGGGTGCCCCGATTGCAGATGGTGCCGGCTGTGCGATGGTGACTGCATTGTAGGGTGCGGTAATGATGGTAACCCGGCTGCCTTTCAGGTGCAGTTCGCTGATCGGCTCCTGGAGGTCGATGTCGCTGACTACCGCAGCATCCTGCTCAACCGTTTGCGCCTTCAGGACAAGAAAGTGACTCCCGCGGGCCAGATAGATATAACTGCCGTCGGTCTTCGCCAGATCCCCCTCGTCCACCCCCTTCTCCTGGACATTGGTGCTGGAGTAGGAGTCGGCCGCGCCACTTCCGGATGCCTGTGGAGCAGTAGCGGTAACTGTAGAGGAACTATTGTTTGGTACGGTTGTCGCTCCTCCGGTTGTACCCATGGGACCAATAGACGCATAATAGTTGCGAACCTCCCTGTACTGGTAGCTTTTCACCAGTTCGGCCTTAAGCCAGCGCTCCAGTTCAGTGCTGTCAGCAGGTCTGACCAGTTTGGCGGATACTGCCGGTTGATTTACGGGAGGAGGAGGATTACCGCTGTTGCTGCATGCGGATATAGCAGAAATTGCGAACAGGATGCAAAGTGTGGAGAAACATCGCCTGGCACGAAATTGAACCATCTAAATACCTCCCATAGTGCAGGATTTCAGTTAGCATAATTCGTCAAAGTCTACTCCGGGCCCGACAGTTTATCAAGAGCAAAGGCGACCACATGGCCGCCTTTTTAATTATGTAAACTGTCCCAAGAACGCTGGACTTCTTCTAGTACGCTGGAACATCTAAAACCACCCCCCCTCAGTCCCCCTTTATGCCCCAGAGGGTACTTATCAGGTGGGAAGCATTGTAGTCTCCCCTGAAAAGGGGAGATTTAGAGGGGTTAGCAGCGAAAGAATAAGAGTTACATCGTACTAGGAGGGAGTTGTTAATTTGTCAACCATCTGCGTGAGTTCCGTGTTATTTAACAACTAAACAGCATATCCCAGTCCATCAGGTTGCGTACAGTTCGTGTTCAAGGAGATTCTGCAATAATGGAAGAAACAGCTCACAACATAGTTAAAAAACTGCCTGTCATCCTGCTCTTCATTTTCGTACTCTTCCTGGTGGCTTTCTGCACATGGCAGCTGTTCCAAGGCAACCTTGAGGCAGCCTTCTCGACACTCCCCTTTCTTCTTATAATCTACCTCTTCGTGATGAGACACTGATCGTGAACCTGGCGGAATCATCCGGGACTTTTTCTGTATACGCGCTACGCCGCCGCGCTGAGCAAAGCGATGAGACATCCCGTCCCGTTCTCTCCAATCAGAGGAAGTGGAGGGATATTAGTAAAGGGTTACAGACCGAAATCTGTAACCCTTTATATTGCCGGTGTGGGTGGGCGTCAAGCCCACATGAGAGGTATGCGTCCTTACCTGGCAGGCTCGGTAATCGCATTCATCTGAAGAGTGACCGCAGTCTGCGCCAACAGTCTACCGGTGACCGATGCCCCGGTGTTCACGGCGATCATGGTTTTACCCAGTACGACGCCCTCAAAGTGAGCATTGGTTCCAATAGTCGTCGCGCCGGCGACCTGCCAGAAGATGTTCTTGGCCTGGGCGCCGTTGGCCAGGGTTACTCGTGTAGAGTTGGCCTGGTTCAGTGTTCCTGCCACCTGGAGGATCCATACATCGTTCGGGCCGCCCGAGAGCGTGACATCGGTGGTAATCATAAGGCCAGTAGTCCATTTGTAGAGACCGGGAGTGAGGGTTAGCCCGCCAATCTCGCCAGCGCCCAATTCAGTGAAATCGGGTGAAAGCCGTCCCGCTGCGTCGAGGTACGCGGATCCCATATCGCCCACAACCGTGGTCAGAAAGGTGGCGTCATTAATCGAGCAGGGAAGAGGACCGGCCACGTCGACCGTATATATTTTTCCCGACACTTCCCCGCATGTGAGAAGGAGAGCTGCACCGGTTATGGGGCTCGTTCCAACATCCCCAACAACAGCGGAACGATAAACGTCGGTGATTCCGCTCTGGCTCAGAATCGCGAAGCTACCGGCCTCGCCAAGGTTTACCGGTTTCGGACCATTGCCGGTATCGGCGCTTGCGCTAACGGCCACAAAAATACTGAGTAGTGCTCCCAAAATCAACTTTTTTGAATATCTTTTGCTGTTCATAATGTGGTCCCCTCCTTGGAGACTTTCAAACCTGAAAAGGATTTTGTGGCAAACCTTGATTGTCTGCCACTTCTTGGAAGGGTATGAAGCAACTAGCATGCCAAAGGATAACTGCAAATACTGCGAGAGTAAGAGTCTGATTATACAGGATAAAATTGAGAGCGTTCAACCGGGATGAAGGATAAACCGCAGAAGGAACCGTCGCATTTAACAGAACAGTAACATTTGAAGGGACCGCGTTGCGATATACAGTTGCGGCCCTTATGTGGTGTTTGAAGACGCGGCCTCACTCCGCGTTCCTTTTCCGTAGATTTCTCCTCTCAACTCAATGCAACGTCAAGGATCATCATTACCGAAAATCCCGCCATGGTAGCCATGGTAACCAGGTCAATGTTTGCCGCAATCCGTTGGGATTCCGGGATAAGTTCCTCGACAACGACAAAGATCATGGCTCCGGCCGCAAAACAGAGCGCATAGGGAAGAATGCTCTGCATTTGCATGACAAACAGTACCCCGATTACACCAGCAACCGGTTCAACCATTCCCGACGCCTGCCCCAGAAAGAAGCTTTTCCTTTGCCCCATTCCTTCTCTTCTCAACGGCATAGATACCGCTGTCCCTTCCGGGAAGTTCTGCAGTCCAATCCCGATTGCCAGGGCAACTGCGCCCCCGAGGGTTGCTGATGGGAGTCCGGCAACCACTGCCCCGAAGGCGACACCGACCGCAAGACCTTCGGGAATGTTGTGCAGGGTGATTGCAAGAACCAGCAGAGTGCTCCGCTGCCAGGAGGTCTTTATCCCCTCACTCTGACTGACAGCCAGACCCGGATGCAGGTGCGGCAGCAAGCGGTCGGTCAGCCGCATGAAAATGCCGCCACCCATGAAACCGATCACCGCGGTCAGCCAGGGGGTTTGTCCCATTTGCCGGGCCATCTCGATACCCGGTGCGAGCAGCGACCAGAAGCTTGCGGCAATCATTACCCCGGCGGCAAAGCCGAGCATTGAATCCATGAGTCTTTGGTTGATTGTCTTTGTGAGGAATACCAGTGCCGCACCTGCCGCGGTAACGCCCCAGGTGAAAAAGGTGGCTATCAGAACCTGTGTGACAGGGCTGAATTGTTGAAAAAAATCGATCATAGCTGTATTTCCTTGGGCTTTACTCCAGAGCCGAAAACTGTCCTGGCTTCAGGTTTCATACAACACCTTGCCGCGCGTTACGATATCGGTAATAAACGTGTCGTGAAGGGCTAGACGTTCCTGAAGCTGCGGGGTACGAACCAGCAAATCAAGCGGAACTCCGGAGTTGATACGCTCCCTTATGTCAACGGCAACCCGCCAGGGCTTCCCTTGAAAGGGCAATACCACTAGCAGATCAACATCAGAGTCAATATCCGGAGTGCCCCACGAATGCGAACCGAACAGGATGATTTTTTGAGGCGCAAATTCCCTGCGAATTTGTTCGGAAATGTTTTGAATTTCGATTGCGGTAGCCATACATAATCTCCGTTATAAACAGATAACTGTCCTGCCAAATCTTTTGCTGAAGTCTAACTAACCCTTCAACTGGTCCTTACTCATACCGGCAACGCCTCAGACAAAACCTGATCACGAAACGACTTCGGCAGAGCATTCGGCGTCAGCACATCAACCGTTACACCGGTTAATTTCTGCAACATATTTTGTATGCGGGCAATGTCCATCAGAGTTGTATCAGGCAGCGGCTCAACAAGAAGATCAATATCACTCCCATCGCTATCTTTGCCATACAGCACCGATCCAAAAACCCGTGGATTACGGGTATGATTCTGTTCGGCAATTCGCAATATCTCTTCACGATGACGCTGAAGTGCTTCAGATGGCTTCATCACTGCCTCCTTGAAATTATCCGCCGTAAATATGGCGGATGCTCAACACTATAAAAACCATATATGCCTGTATTGTCAAGCGTAACCTACTGAAGCGAAAAGAAACTGCCCGCCGGAAGTTTCCGACGGGCCTTGAGCCTCAACAAATTCTGACGCAGGTGGATTTGGGATGACTCTATCGGGGATTCGGTTTTTCAAGCAGTTACAAACCGGATTCCCGCTCGGAATCACTGCGGGAATGACAAATTGCGAGGGCATCAAGCTTATAAGCAAAAGAATTTGGAGACCCGCCATGCAATCCGCGCAAGCTCAATACATCACCAGCAGCACCGGCAGAAAAAAAGCCGTTATCCTGCCAATCCGGGAGTATCAGCGTCTGCTGGAAGACCTGCACGACCTGACGGTTGTTGCCGAACGGCACGAGGAATATTCCTTTTCGCTCGATGAGATGAAGATACGTCTGGGCGGTCATGCCCCCGTTTAACATCCTGCTGAAACCTTCAGTTGAGAAGGATCTGCGAAAACTTCCCGCCTCTGTTGTACGACAGGTATTTGAAGCATTTGACCGATTAGCTGAAGAGCCCTCCGTCACACCGGATCGCAAACTTTCCGGCACAGAAAGAACCTGGCACCGCAGAATCGGCGATTACCGCATCATTTATGAACTGGACCTTCCCAACCACACCGTAATTATTCACTACGTACGCCACCGTAAAGAAGTCTACCGACGCCTGTAGACATCATGAATCCATAGACTTTTTCCGAAAGCAAAAGGCGACCATGTGGCCGCCTTTTGAATTAGGAAAACAGTTCCCGGAATCCCCCCCAAACTGCAAATGTCAGAAAGGCAAGACCCCAGAGGGGTTCTTCAACTTTTCCGGAATAACCTTTGAACTGCATCGTGGCTTGATACCTCCTTCTTCCAGAAAACTCGGCTTTCGCCTCCCATTCTCTGGTTTCAGGTTTCATACAACACCTTGCCGCGCGTTACGATATCGGTAATAAACGTGTCGTTACTGGCTAACCGTTCCTGTAGCTGTTCCGGGGTACGAACCAGCAAATCAAGCGGAATTCGGGAGTTGATGCGTTCCCGTATGTCAACGGCAACCCGCCAGGGTTTCCCTTGAAAGGGCAACACCACAAGCAGATCGACATCTGAGTCGATATTTGGATTGCCCCATGAATGCGAACCGAACAGGATGATTTTCTGAGGAGCAAATTCCCTGCGGATCTGTTCGGAAATGTTTTGAAACTCAGCGGCGGTTGCCATATCAAGCTACTACAGCCTGTAATTGAATCCTGTCCGCCACTGCCCGCACAAACTTCTGGCGACCATGACCTGGAAGAGGCACTTCTTCAATATTGAGCAGACCAGCTGCTACCAGGATATCAACGTCCTTCTTGACCGTGCTTCTATCGCGATGCAGACGTTGTGCGATAGCGGTTATGGAGGATGGATCAGACTTGACTGCGCGAAACAATTCAAGTCTTGCCGGAGACATGACAGCAAACATATCACCTGGATCTTCGAACGTAAGAGTGAACTCCGGCTCGGGAACTTCACCGCGATCAAGCTGTTTGGCAGTCTCACGTATGTGTGCAAAAAATTCTTCGGTAGTTCCTGTATTAACGATTACGTTGCGCATTATATTCCTCCAACACCGCTGTCCATTCCTGCTCAAAGCGCCGTTCAATTTCCTCAAAGTTCGTAATATCTACCGGTTCGACAATCCCTTTGAAATGCCGATGGTGTCCGTGCCTGTTGTCATATCCAATAACCCGGCCCTTGTCGCCGCTGAAGATCATGTGATTGATGTACGCCAGATTGTAGCGGGTGACAGCTCCGTTGTCCTGCCATACCTCATATCTGAGAGTGCCATTTCCACGCTTACGCGAAACCATGAATGATCGGTCTATAATCTTTGTTTCAGGCATGGTCTTTTATACCACGCCTGTGTTGTCTCGACAACTATGTTTTTGTAAAACATCCGTGTCGAGATGGAAGTGAATGCAAGTATCCGTCAGTGGAATTTTTCGAAGGAGTACGGAAGGATCAAGTTGAGGCGATATCGATCTATCAAAAGCAAAGGCGACCACTTGGCCGCCTTTTGAATTAAGTAAACTGTACCGGAATTCCCCCAAACTGCAAATGTCTGAAAGTCAAGCCTGACCCCAGAGGGGTTCCCAGAGGGGTTCCCAGAGGGGTTCCGACTTCATCGGATTACCCGGCCGACTTCCGTCGGAATAGGCGGCCGACTTCATCGGAATACGCAGGGTTGCAGACCGAAATCTGCAACCCTTTGTACTTGTTGGTGTGGGTGGGCTTAAAGCCCACATGAGAATACGCGTTCCTAGTTGGCGGGCTCGGTAATCGCATTCATCTGAAGAGTCACCGCAGTCTGCGCCAGCAGTCTGCCGGTGACCGATGCCCCGGTGTTCACGGCGATCATGGTTTTACCCAGTACGACGCCCTCAAAGTGCGCATTGGTTCCAATAGTCGTCGCGCCGGCAACCTGCCAGAAGATGTTCTTGGCCTGGGCGCCGTTGGCCAGGGTTACTCGTGTAGAGTTGGCCTGGTTCAGTGTTCCTGCCACCTGGAGTATCCATACATCGTTCGGGCCGCCCGAGAGCGTGACGTCGGTGGTAATCATAAGAGGGGTAGTCCATTTGTAGAGTCCGGGTTTGAGGGTTAGCCCGCCAATCTCGCCAGCGCCCAGTTCGGTAAAATCGGGTGAAAGCCGTCCCGCTGCGTCATTGTACGCGAATCCCATATCTCCCACAACCGTGGTCAGGAAGGTGGCGTCATTAATCGAGCAGGGAAGAGGACCAGCCACGTCGACGGTATATATTTTCCCTGACACTTCCCCGCACGTGAGAAGGAGAGCCGCACCGGTTATGGGGCTCGTTCCGACATCCCCTACAACAGCGGATCGATAAACGTCGGTGATTCCGCTTTGGCTAAGAATCGCGAAGCTTCCGGCCTCGCCAAGGCTTACCGCTTTCGGACCTTTGCCGGTTTCAGCGCCTGCGCTAGCGGCCACAAAAATGCTGAGTAGTGCTCCCAAAATCAACTTTTTTGAATATCTTTTGCTGTTCATAATGTGCCCCCTCCTTGGGGACTTTCAAACCTGAAAAGGATTTTGTGGCAAACCTGATTGCCTGCCACTTCTTGGAAGAGTACGGAGCAACTAACATGCCGGAGGAGAACTGCGGGATTATGCGGGAGTAACAGCCTGATTATACAGGATAAAATTGAGAGCGTGCAACCGGGGTGAGGGATAAACCGTCAAAGACAGCCGTCGCATTCAACAGAACCGCAACTTTTTGAGGGCGCGCAGTACGAGCGGCCCCGGCCTATCCGTCATGACCCTTATGTACTTCTCCGAGGGGTGCAAATATTTTGTAGCTGCTAAAAAAAATATTATGGTTAACAGTCCAATTTGACTGAATAAGTTGTGAACAGCCCTATCAGCTTACATAAGAAATCGTGTACCTTTAACTGTTTGCTGATATCTCCGCATCCCTCTCCCGGCCGGCAAGCAGGTGCTTTCCTGCAATTGGCATGAAATATGAATATACTTCGGTAATTCACAAGCAATAAGCAAAGGCGGTCCATATTGAATAAGAAATTACTGACGAGTTTGCAAGCGGGCATATTGTCAGGAGCAACCGTCAAACCGTGCATCCTTCACCTGCAGATGGTATTAACCATCCTCCTGGGTTTGCCATTACTCGCCTCCGCCCATGTCAAATGGTTCGTCCGTGAAGATACCGAACACCTGGTTCAAGCAAGCAAATTTTCCTTCGCGGAACCCTGGGTGCAGGTCTGGGCGGGGGTCATCCTGATCTGCATCGCGATGGCCCTGCTTCTTGAACGCTATCTTCCCAACCCTCCCGAAATGCTGGTGACCTTTGCGCAAAATAACCGCCGGCAGGTTCTCCACCTGTTTCAGTTGCTGGTGGGGCTCGCCATGTTACTGACTGCGGTCAAGGGCGCCATCCTTGCACCCCATCTTTCAGAGATAAGCCTGTTTGGACTCCTTCTGCGATTCGTCCAGGGAGGAATCGGCGTCTTGTTCATTGCCAACAAAGCGGTACGGGCGGGGGCTGTCTTGATGATTGTCCTCTTTCTGGCGAGCACAGGACTATTCGGTTTTATTACCTCCCTGGAATACTTCAACTTTCTCGGGATCGCTCTGTTTCTATTGCTCCGGTCGAACCAGGACGACCGCAGCAGGTCCTATGCCCTGCCGGTTATGAGGATTCATACCGGGATTGCCCTGGGAGTGCTGGCCTGGACCGAAAAACTGATCGATCCTAATCTGGCCATCCGCTTTCTGGAGAAAAACCAGATCAACTTCTTGAAGGCTCTGGGCGAAGATATCTTCACCGACCGGTTCTTCGTCCTCTGCGCAGGGTGTACCGAGTTGATTTTTGCGATTATTTTCATCCTGGGATTGATTACCCGAATCAATACGTTGTCATTGGCAGGTTTCCTGGTTTCCAGCAACCTCTATTTCTTCATGGTCGGCAAGACCGACGAGGCATTTCTGGAACTGAGCGGGCATCTGCCATTGTTCGCCGTCGCAATCCTTCTGATCCTTTATGGAGGCGGCAACAAATTGTGCCTGACCAACCTCTTTTCCAGCAAGGCGTAGCGGGAACCCGAACCCCGGGAGCCACAAGATTGTGAAATCAACCATGATCTACACCCACGCCCGCAATAACGTTGTCTGCCCACGCATTGAATCTCGAAGGCTGTAGCCGTACATGATCTCCATAGCACTTGTAACAGGGATAGATGAACCTAAAAAAACCATAAATGCCCGTCTTGTCAAGCGTAACCTGTTGAAGCAAAAAGAAACGGCCCGCCGGAATAAACCGACGGGCCTGATTTTTCATCTCAACGGCACAGCAAAAGGCTTCAGCTGCCAGGCGCACAGGAGGACGAGGCGCGAGGCGTACCTGGAAGGTACGTTGGGATGCGATATGGGGTCAAGTTAGAGTTTCGGATATTCTCAAGCACAAAAACATAAATATCCAGATTGACGCCAAATACTCATCATAAAAACTAACTTGACTAACCAAGGTAACTCAGGTAACCTCTTTCACATGACACAGTCACTAGAAACAAAAAGAAAAAAGACCTTTCCACTCGAAATAGAGGAAGATCTGCACAAAGCCCTAAAATTCAAGGCACTTGAATGTGATATGACTTTGCACGCCTATATCATCGATATGCTAAATGCACGAGTTCATGAGGATTCCCCAGCATATTCATCAAAACCTGCGGTCGATACGTCTCATTCTGGAGAAGCATCATGACAGCCGCCACCCGTTTCGACGAAACCACATCTCATTCCGATCATGATCCCGTGAAAATTATTCAGGGCGACATCCGTCAGGAACTGGCACACCTTCCAGACAATTCATTTCAATGCTGTATCACATCTCCACCTTATTGGGGGATGCGGGATTACGGCTATGAAGGTCAAATCGGAGCTGAAACCACAATTCAAGAATACATCAACCATCTGGTTTCCGTTTTTCGCGATGTGCGTCGCGTTCTGAGAAACGATGGAACACTTTGGCTCAATATAGCTAATACATACACATCTGGTGGAAGAACCTGGCGCCAATCCGACTCAAAAAATGCAGGTCGGGCCATGTCATACCGACCGGATACTCCGGAAGGCCTTAAACCTAAAGATTTGATCGGCGTAGCGTGGATGTTGGCAATGGCTCTGCAACTTGATGGCTGGTATCTTCGCTCTGATATCATCTGGCACAAACCGAACTGTCAGCCCGAATCTGTAAAGGACCGGGTAACAGTTGCTCACGAATATCTGTTTATGTTCTCAAAAAACGAGTCTTATTATTTTGATCAGGAAGCCATAAAGGAGCCGACCGCAGACGGAAAAACCCGCAAAAACAAGCGGTCAATCTGGAGCATCAACACTGAGCCATGCAAGGAAGCCCATTTTGCCGTATTCCCGCGTGCCCTTGTACGCCCCTGCATTCTTGCCGGTTCACCGGCAGGCGGTATGATATTAGATCCGTTTTTCGGAAGCGGCACTGTTGGTGTTGTTGCAATTGAAACAGGCCGTCAGTGCATTGGCGTGGAGCTTAAAGCAGAATACGTTGACATTGCCCGCCAACGCCTTCACTCCGTTACCCCACCACTCATACCTGTTCTTGAGACATCATTTCGAACTTCCAGGTTGCATGAACCCTGCACAGGTCCTTTCGTAGCCCCTTGATTTGCAGCTTTCGCTCCCCGCCGCCGTCGAAATAAAGACTGTATAGTGTCTCTCCGTCACGTTCCACGTAGCAATATCCAGGTTTCGGGTACTGTCTACTCTCCGTCCGCATTTCAAATCGTCCTAAGTTCGTCAATTCAAGCAAAACCTTTGGTATTTCAACAAGTTCATACAGATAGTCCGGTGCCCCTTTTTTGAGGGCACGCAGCACCAGGATACGTTCGATACCGGCTAGATTGTCAAGAAATTGCTGTCTCAGCCCAATGAGATCATTAAGATTATCACCCCATTTTCCACCACCCAGCTCCATGAATTTGGAGATGTGCAATGTATTCAGCCGAATCGCAGCGGCTGCTTCAGTTTTGAGAGATACTTTATGCCCGGATATTTCAATATCATATCCACGTGTTCCCCTTGGTGCTAGACAGACTTTCATGCCAGATGCATTGAGGACGGCTTCAAGGGCGAACTCGAATTTGTCCTTTGAAAAGGGCTCTCTTGAAAAACTGTGATGAAGACGCAGCACATCGCCAAAATCAGCAAGTGAAACCTCAGAAAAAATGTCAGATTCAGGATCACACGACAATTCCCAAGGTTGCGAAAAAACTGATGCAATCCGATCCACCAGTTCTAAACGATAGTTACTCAAATCATGAATAGCCTTGATCAGCCGATCAATCCGCTCATTACGTGTCATGTATTGTCCTATATTATCAAAAGATACGACTGTCATATCATCAAGCAAAACGGCCCACCGGAAAATTCCGACGGACCGTTTTGATGAACATACAGCCAAGATTATTTATATTCCGGCATCTCATCAAACTGCAGATACTTGTAGATCTTGTCCTTGTTCGGCTCGACCTTCTCCTTGTAGATCTTGAGGAACTCGGCCGGTTTCGGCAGTCTTCCCAGCAACGCCGTTACCGCGCCCAGCTCGGCGGAACCGAGATAAACCTTGGCGCCGTTGCCGATGCGGTCATCGAAGTTACGGGTCGAGGTCGAGAACATGTTGACCCCGTCCGGTACGCGGGCCTGGTTCCCCATGCAGAGTGAGCAACCGGCGATTTCGATGCGGGCGCCGAAGGCGCTGTAGACCGCGAAGTATGCCTCGTCCTTGAGTTGGGCCTGATCCATGCGGGTCGGCGGGCAGATCCAGGTACGGACTGCGGGGTTGAATGGCTGGCCGCGCCAGATTTCGGCGGCGGCACGGAAATGAGCGATATTGGTCATGCAGGAACCGATAAATACGTCCTGGATGGCGGTACCGGCTACCTTGGAGAGCAGCTTGACATCATCGGGATCATTCGGGCAGGCCAGAATCGGCTCTTTGATATCAGCCAGATCGATTTCGATAACGGCTGCGTATTCGGCGCCCTTATCCGCTTTCAGCAGGGTCGGTTTCTTGAGCCATGCTTCAACCGCCTTGATGCGATTCTTCAGGGTGTTGGCATCCGAATAACCTTCGGCAATCATCTTCTTCATCAAAGCCACGTTGGATTTGAGGTACGTGGCAACCGATTTCTCGGAGAGCTGGATACAACCTGCAGCAGCCGATCGCTCGGCAGCGGCATCGGTCAATTCAAAAGCCTGCTCGACAGTCAGATCGGGAAGGCCTTCCATCTCCAGTATACGGCCATTGAAGATGTTGACCTTGTTCTTCTTCGGCACGGTCAGCAGACCCTGTTTGATAGCCCAGTACGGAATCGCGTTGACGGCGTCACGCAGAGTGATACCGGTGTTTAGTTTGCCTTTGAAACGAACCAGGACGGACTCGGGCATATCCAGCGGCATGAAGCCCATGGCGCCGGCAAAGGCAACCAGACCGGAACCGGCCGGGAAGGAGATGCCGATCGGGAAACGGGTGTGGGAGTCGCCGCCGGTGCCGACCGTGTCGGGAAGCAGCAGACGGTTCAGCCAGGAGTGGATTACGCCGTCGCCGGGACGGAGCGCAACGCCGCCGCGCTCGGCGGTGAAGCCGGGCAACGTTTTGTGCATCTTGACATCGGCCGGTTTAGGATAGGCAGCGGTGTGGCAGAAAGACTGCATATACATCGGGGCCTGGAACTTCAGGCATGCCAGTTCCTTCAACTCGTCTGCGGTCATAGGACCGGTGGTGTCCTGTGAACCAACTGTCGTCATCTTCGGTTCGCAGGCGGTGCCGGGCAGGATGCCTGCCACGCCGCAGGCCTGACCGACCATCTTCTGGGCCAGAGAGAAGGCCTGCTTGGCTTTCGGTTTCGGATTGACCGGCAGGGTGAATACGGTGGTCGGTTTAAGACCGAGCGCCTTGCGGGCTTTGTCGGTCACGGCGCGGCCGATGATCAGAGGGATACGGCCACCGGCGCGGAATTCGTCTGCAACGGTGTTGGGGGCGATGGTGAACTTGGAAAGTACTTTTTTCCCCTTCTCGTCGGTAATGACACCCTTCTTGGTGTCGATCACGATTACGTCGCCGGTCTTCATGCCGGTTACGTCAGCCTTGAGCGGCAGAGCGCCGGAGTCCTGGGCGGTATTGAAGAAGATCGGGGCGATAACGCCGCCGATGATCACGCCGGCTGACTTCTTGTTCGGTACGCAAGGGATCTCATCTCCGATTGCCCACAACACGCTGTTGCAGGCCGATTTGCGGGAAGAACCGGTGCCGACCACGTCACCGACGAACGCTACCTGATACCCATCCTTGCGGAATTTGGCGATGGTGGCCAAGCCGTCTTTAAAACGGGTTTTACCCATGGCCAGAGAATGCAGCGGGATGTCGGGGCGGCTCCAGGCATCACCGGCCGGGGAGAAGTCATCGGTGTTGATTTCGCCTTCAACCTTGTAAACCTTGACCTTGATCGTCTCGGGCATACCTTTACGGCTGGTGAACCACTCGGCATCAGCCCAGGATTTGAGTACCTTGGCGGCAGCAGCATTCTTGGCTTTGGCCAGTGCAGCCACTTCATCAAAGGCATCATACATAAGCGTAATGCCGGAAAGAGCGCAGGCGGCTTCTTCAGCCAGTTTTTTGTCCTTGAGTGCGCCAACCAGCGGCGCCACGTTGTAGCCGCCGATCATGGTGCCGAGCATTTTGATGGCATCAACCTGAGTAACCAACGGAGATTTGATCTTGCCGGAAACGACTCCGGCCAGAAATTCAGCCTTGACTTTGGCGGACGGATCAACACCGGGGGAAACGCGGTCCTTGATCAGGCCGAGCAGGAACTTCTCTTTCCCTTTTGGTGGTTTTACCAGCAATTTACAAAGGCCGGCGGTCTGTTCGGGAGTGATGGGCAGTGCGGGGATACCCTGAGCCGCCCTCTCCTTCTCGTGTGCAAGATACGCTTCAATCATCTGCTGTTCCTCCTTCGTGGAATATATTCTGTGTTGGTTACGAATCGTAAAAACGCTAAAGTAAATCGCATACTGTATACACTTTTCAGAAATCGCTTGTCAAGTCAGTTCAAGTGAATCTGCTAACGGCAGGCAACTGTGAAAGCATCCACTTCTGCTGGACAATCCGGCGTTTAGCATGTATTTAATCGGACGGTCAAAATCGACATTGCTCTCCAAGCTGAACTGCCAAAATACCAGCACTCCCGATTTTCTCAAGATTTATAATTTTTCAGGAGTTCCAACAAAATGTTAAGACCCTCTGCAACTTGGCTTCTTGCGCTCGTCCTGACTATATTCTACCAGTGTGCAAACTGTGCACTGGCACTTGAAATCACTCCCTTTCGCACCGCTAACCGCAGCCCGTTAATACAGTTTCACGGGATTCCTTCAGAAACTTCATCGAATCTGCAATCTGCCGGACATTGGGAATTCGGTCTGACGCAGGACATTTCGAGTTTCAGCGTTTCAAACCAAACAAACAATGAACAGGCAAATTTGGACGGTGAGCTGTATCGCTGGGCCCTTAGCGGCAGATACGGTCTTACCGAACATCTGGAACTGGGGTTTGAGCTTCCCTATGTCCTTCAAGGTGGGGGATTCCTGGACGGAATAATTATCGATTGGCACAGGTTCAGTGGACTGCCGCAAGGTGAACGCCTCACAGCCCCAAAAAACCGCCTGAACTATTCTTATATCAAAAATGGTGTCAGTCAGCTTGACGTAAGCCGCGCCTCGAACGGAATCAGCGATATGAGTATACTGGCAGGCTACCAACTCTACTCCCATCGCGGTGAACTGGATCACGACACCCTGGCGTTGAGAGCTCAGATCAAACTCCCCACCGGAGACAGTACGGCCATGTTGGGAAGCGGAAGTACCGGCCTGTCGCTGTTCTTAACCGGCTCAAAAAACAGCCGGACCAAATGGGGCATGTTTGGGGGGTTTGCCTCGGCAGGGGGTATGTACAGCAGTGATGGCGACATTATGAAACAGCAACGCCAAAACCTGGCAGGGATTGGAACTGCCGGGCTTGGCTGGGCACCTGCTGAGTGGGGCGCCTTCAAGATCCAATTGAATCTTAACACACCTCTCCATAAGGACAGCAACTTGAGCGAACTTGTCACAGGTGCGGCACTTTTCACCTTCGGAGGCACTCTGAAGCTTCCGGACAACTATCTGCTCGACATCGGGGTTGGAGAGGATATCATCGTGAACACCGCCCCGGACGTCACGTTCCACCTGGGGTTAAGCAAAAAATTCTGACCTTCGGCAATCATGCCGGGAGGTGGGAACGGAGCCTTTCTCGGGCACTTTTGCCTGGAGCGGCGTTACTGACGTGTTCCCCCTCATCTGCCGGGCCAGATGAGAGGGGAACAGCACGACAATTTCATTTTACGGTTTTTGCAAACCGGTCCCGCACACTCGCCAGTGAAGAATAGCCGGGGTATTTCTGCAACTGGGCCTGAAGCCGTTCAATGCGCTCGCCAAGCGGCGGATGCGTCGAGAACCACGATCCCTTCTTATCCTTGCTGGAGGCTTCCAGTTTCTGCAGCTTCTCCAGAACCCTGATCATAGCGGATGGATCGTACCCGGTGCGATACGTCGATTCCATCGCGGCCTGGTCAGCTTCAAACTCCATCTCCTTATCAAGCCCCTTGTCAAAGAGCACGGCCTGCATGTCACCTATGGCCGAGGCAAACTTCTTCCCCTTGTCACCGCCGACGCTGGCCGCGGTAATGGTTCCGACGCCCTGCAGGAGCTGGGCGCGCTGGGTGCTCTTCAACGCATGCTTCGCCGCTACGTGCCCGACTTCGTGGGCCAGAACGGCCGCCAGTTCAGACTCGTCGTCCAGAATGGAGACCAGAGCGCGACTGATGAAGATGACCCCTCCCGGAACGGCAAAGGCGTTCTGCACCGTGCTGTCCAATACGGCGAACTGATACGGGATCGTCGCCCGCTTGCTGTTCGTGGCGACCGCGTTTCCGACCAGATTGACATACTGCTGCAGCGATTCGTTTTTCACCGGATTTCCGAAGCGCTGTAAACCTTCCAGCGCCAGACTTTCACCAATGTTGCGCTCGGTCGAATAATCGATCTCTTTTGAGCTTGAAACCAGCTGAGTTGCCC
>JANNLB010000047.1:0-2050 GCA_031396605.1 Geobacter sp.
GAACAACGCCTGAGGATCTGGAGCGCCGGCTGTTCGACCGGCGAAGAGCCCTATTCACTGGCCATCCTGCTCAGCAGGCTGATCCCCGATTTGCGGGAGTGGCAGATCACCATCCTGGCCACGGATATCAATTCCCGTTCCCTGGGCAAGGCGTTCCAGGGCGTGTACGGCGATTGGTCGTTTCGAGGCGTGCCGCAATGGATCCGTCAGAAGTATTTCACAAAGACGCCTGATGGACGGTACGAGTTACAACATGCCATCAGGCGGATGGTGACCTTCTCCATTCTCAATCTGTCGGAAGACAGCTATCCTTCACTTTCGACCAATACCAATGCGATGGATATCATCCTCTGCCGCAATGTGCTGATGTACTTCGAACAGCAACGGCAGCACCGGGTCATCCAGGGTTTCCAGCGTTCATTGCTGGACGGCGGCTGGCTGGTCGTCAGCCCCTGTGAAACTTCGATCGCCTTTTCCGCCTGTTTCGATACGGTCATGTTTCCGGGTTCGGCCTTCTACAAGAGGAACATACAGGGTGGAAAACCGCACGTCGCTACTTCCCCGCTTCCGGCCGGCGGCGCGGATATCCGCTTCACGTCCTTCGTTGTACCGGTCCCCGTGCCAAAGCCTCCTCCCCCCACGCCGCCCGCACCGGATACGGTGAAACCGGCCGCGCCGCGAGCACAGACTCCCGTATATGAAGAAGCCTTGGCCCTTTACCGCCAGGGGAGTTATAAAGAGACCGCTGAGATGCTTTCCGGGCTGCTGGCGCGGAGCGATGCGGGAATCGTCACGCAGTCGGCGTTCGGGAAGGCCGTCGCCCTGATGGCCCAGGCCCAGGCCAACCGTGGGGAGATCTTATTGGCGCTGGAATGGGTCGAAAAGGCGATTGCCGTCGACAAGCTCAACGCGAAGCTGTATTATCTGCGGGCAAATATCTTCCAGGAACAGGGGGAGATCCCCAAGGCGATGGCCTCCCTGAAGCAGGTGATCTACCTCGATCAGACCTTCGTGATGGCCCATTTCGCCATGGGTACGCTTACCCTTCAAAACGGGAAACCCAGGGAAGCGGGAAAGCACCTCGAAAACGCCCTGTCACTTTTGGGGGCCTGCCCGGCCGATGATCCGCTGCCGGGCGCGGAGGGGATGACCGCGGCGAGACTCGCGGAGATCATCACCGCGACCAGGGCGAGTATTTTACAACGGTGATATGAGGAGCATGTGATGGGTGAATCGCCGAAAAATCCGACATCGGGACAGGCGGGGATCGTTGACTGGGTCAGACTCCGTCAGCGCCTGGAAGCTGCACGTATAGCTGTCGGCAGTGAACCGACGCCGGACGAGAAAAAGGCGATCCTGCGGAAACGGGCAAAACTCCTGGCCCGGCAACTATTGCAGGAGAAAACCGGCGACGCCCTCGACGTCCTGGAGTTCCTCCTGACCTATGAGACTTACGCCATCGAGATGCGCTGGGTAGCAGAGACATACCCCTTGAAAGACCTCACCCCGCTCCCCTGCACCCCGCCGTTCGTGGCCGGGATCATCAACGTGCGCGGACGGATCCTGTCGGTGATCGACATCCGGAAGTTCTTCGACCTGCCCGAAAAAGGGCTGACCGATCTGAACAGGGTCATCATCGTGAACAATGGAGAGATGGAGTTCGGCATCCTGGCCGACGAGATCCTCGGCACGCGCTCGATCCCGCTGTCGGAGGTGCAACCCCCGCTCCCCACCCTGACCGGCATCCGCGAGGAGTACCTGAAGGGTGTAACCCGGGAGCGGACGGCGATCCTGGACGGGGCCAGACTTTTGTCAGACAAAAACCTGATCGTGCATGAAGAGTTAAGCGACTAATACCAATTTCAAATCAAGGATGAAATCAAGGCGGCGAGGATTGAGGCGACGAAGGCGTACAACACGTACGTTGAGGAGCTGAAGACGAGCAAACGAAGATAGCGCCTTGATTTGGAATTGGACTAATCAAATATTGGAATACAGAGCGAAAGGGAGAGCGCATGTTCGAAAAAATGAAGATCAGGACCCGATTGCT